>CAZBJH010000027.1:23432-30582 GCA_964492185.1 uncultured Bacteroidales bacterium
GAGCTTCGAGCTTCGAGCTCTTTTCCTTTCAGCTTTCGACTTTCGACTTTCAGCTTTCTATTTTATTTCCCCATTCAGCGAACACAGGTATCCAAGTTTATAAAGATCAAAATACAGAAGCTTCGGCTGTTTGCCGGTGAGGTTATTATATAATTTCTTTTCTGCTTTTCTGTAAATAAATTCAGCCAGCTTTCTCAATCTTAATTTTTTAAACAACTTATAATACCATAATATGGTAATATCACGCATCAGTCGTTTTTCATTGCCGTTAATCTTCATAATCCTTTTCAGGTTTTTAATACCTTCTCTGGTTTTTTCGATAAATTGCTCGTTTGTCTCAAGACCAATATGAATTACCGGATTTTCAATATGCTTAATAATAATATTATTTTTCATTAATTCATAACCAAACAGGGTATCCTCATGTCCATAACTCTTCAGGTCTTCATTGAACCGGATTCTATCAAAAATAGATTTTGAAATCAAAAAATTAAAAGAAGAGAATGATGCATTCGGATTTTTTTGGCGTTCACATACTGATTTATATTCCCGGTAATGTCCATATGTCCATCTCAAATACTGATCATCCATCTCAGGTTTTAGCATTGAATAGTTCAATCCTCCGCAAACAACCCCGCGTCCATTGCAATTAGACAGATAATTTTCGATAAAATCACGTCTCCCTATCTTTGAATCACAATCAAGAAAAAGCAGATATGGATAACTTGCCAAAACCGCCAATTTATTCCTTATCTTCGACCGCCCGATATTCTTGTCCAGTTCCCGGTATATAACATTGCGCACTGATTTCAGCTTCCTGTTCCCTTTTTTAAAAGTTTCATCGGAAGCATCATCAAGAAGGATAATTTCGTAAGAAATACCGGCGTTCAGGCATTGCTTGTTAAGGACGTTGACCAGATCGGTAACATCAAAATTGTATACAGGTATAAGTACAGACAACATTGTTGCAGCAGGCAATTAAGGGTTCATTGAAATACTATGTAACTATTAATAACGTAAGATATTTTACAATATTGTATAAAAACACATTTTTTTTACTTCGCAGTGGTCACAGGTATATTTTATACTGTACCATAGCATATTAGCATAACCTGTATTATTAGCCTCACCGGGCTCAATCTTCATTTTTTGACGCTTTGTATCTGCCCTGAACCTGATGAATTTTAAATACAGGATATTATGGTTATACTTGACTTATTTAAAAAAGTTAGTGTAACTTAAACGAAAAAAGTATTTATTATGATCAGTCTTTTATTTCGTCTGTTTATTACCGGAATTTTCTTATTGTCAGTTAAAAATCAAGCATCAGCTATTGATATTGAGATTCACTGCAAACAAGGCAGTTCAGATTTGGTGCAACTGGCCTATTACTATCATTCGGGTATATTTCTTGAAGACACCCTGTTCTTTAATGGTGATGGTGTTACACGATATACAAACAGTGATATTCAACCCGGTATTTATCTGCTGGTATTTAATGACTCGCTTTCCTTTGAGTTTATGATAACGGGTAATAATGACCTGAACATTTCTTTTAACAGCCTGGCAATTAATAACATGGTCATTGGCGGAGATAAGCAAAGCATGGCCTTTCATTATTATTTAACTCATCACTACCTTTCCAATCGTAAAATAAATAACATGCAGCAAACATTAAAAAAGACTTCCACGGGCAGGGAGGAAGAACTAAGTATAAGACAAAAGATCAAAACCCTGAAAGATGAAAACCTGATTATTGTTGACTCGCTAACTAACTTATATAGCGGAAGGCTTTTGGGCGATTACCTTCAAATGACCAGGCCGCCTGAGATTCCCGACACTAAAATTAACCGGCAAAATATCCACGGCCAGGATTCACTTAACTGGACAGAACGGATAGAATATTACAAAGACCATTATCTTGATAACATCAACCTTAATAATTCAGGACTTATTCGTACTCATTTGCTGGGAAACCGCATTTCACATTACATAAATCACGTGATCCCGCAAACCCCGGGAGAATTAATCGCAGCCTCAGATAAAATTCTCGATAAATGTGAAGAAAACAAGGAAATGCATATATACCTGTTATCATATCTGCTCAACCATTTCAGCCCAACCAATGATAAACCTGAATATAATAAGGTGTATCTTCATCTGAAACAAAAATACGGTTTTACAAATTAAACCGAAACCGTTCACTGGTTACTAATATCCGTCTTTGCTCCATCACCTCTATCCAGCATAGGGTTATTATAAGAGATCTTTCGCTTCATCTCAAAATCATAAAGTGTCAGGATCCGCAGATTATAATAAGCTATCCAGTAGTCCTCGAGCGATGATATGTAATCCCTTCGGGCGCTCTCCCTTTCTGAAAGTGAGATATTCAGATCCGTAATACTTATCTCACCATTCTGAAATTTACGCAGAGATATCAGATATCCGTTTTCAGCCACCTTATCTGCTTCTTTAGCTGTCTTCAACTGATCTTCAAGAAGGCTGAACTGCTCAACCTGCACGAAAACCTCACGCTCGAAATCTTCTCTGTCCTTTTCCACATCGAAGATCTCCAGTTCACGCCTCGATTCGGCAAGCTTCACCTGGGAAGCAGACCTGCCCCAGTCAAGAATGGGTACACTCATTGATAATCGTAACATGCGCTGTTGTTTCGGTTGGTCATAAACACCAGCCATAAATTCAGCACTGTTTGACATCCCGTAACTTCCGGTCAACACTGCCCCCAGCCCTGTATTCCGCCTCGCCTGTGTAAGCTCCTGGTCAGCCTGTATTAAACGGCGCTGATAACGGGGTGTCTCCTTTCTGTTAGCACGCGCTTCCTTCAATGCTTTTTCAGGATCTATATCAAAAAAGGTTATGTTCAATGGCATGATCAGATTAAGCTCTGTTTCCTGATCAAGGCTGATGTATGATTTAAGTTCGAAATCCGCATTCTTTAGTTCCATATTGGCCATGTTCAATGCCTTTTGTGCATTGTAAACTGACAACTGTATCCTGGCAAAATCGTTTTCCGAAATTTGTCCCAGCTTCTGTTTGGTCTCCGCGATCTGCAGGTTAACCCTGCTGTTTTTAAGATTATTCTCAGCCAGCCTGTAATTTGTCAGTATTTTCAGGTAATTGAAAAATCTCCAGGCAGCATCCCTGGATATCTCCTCGATAGTCTCTACATAATTTTTCTGCGCTTCCTCATAAATAAGTGGTTCTGTTTGCTTTGACCATCTCATCCAGTTATATGAAAATACAGGCTGAGTAAATCCAATTTCAAAGGGTGTCCCCGAAAAACTCAAAGTATTATTATTAAAATCCTGTATCCTGTAAAGGGCTGTTGCCGCATATATCTGTGTTCCTGAAAAAGCAATAGACTGGTTCAATGCCAACTTAGCCGAAGCCTGGGCATTCGATACCTGCCTGAATTCAATGCTCCCGTCAGGCTGTGTTACGGGTGTTGTGGTTTGCGTGTAATCAGGCAGGTCACCGGTCAGCATAAGCCGGGGGCGAAAACGGGTTTGAAAATTTTTCCACCTCCAGAAATAGTTTACGTTCGTATTTTGAGCATATTTTACTGCAGACGACTGCCTTACAGCCAGGTCAACAACATTGGCCAGACTGAGTGATAATGAATCCTTTTGATCGGCATTTGTTTGTCCGGCTGATAAGGTAAACGATATAACCGGCAGTACAAGACCAAAAACAAACTTCATCATATCATTCCCGTATTATAATAAATCTGAATTAATAATATTCATATGTTCCATAGAACATTTATCCCGCATAGGTTTGCTAAAACACAATTACTCCCACAATTCCATTTATAAATGTTTCATTCCCCCATTTGCTATCCTGCTGACTATCCTCGCTCTTTCACGATCATCCTCTTTAATCCTGACTTGAAATATCCACCTCATTTTTTCTTTTATATGCCGACATATCTGTAATAATAAACACATCACCGGTATCGGCTCCTGAAAGCAGTTCTGTATAAACATTTCCTTTGAGGCCGGTAGTGATCTCCTGCCTTATAGCCTTGTCTCCTTTAAGCAGAAAAGCATTTTGTACTGCATTACCTTCAATTCCCGAACAGTTTCTGATGCGAAGGGTACTGTCTTTGTGTTCTGCAACTATCCTAAGCTTTACATCAAGGTTGGGACGCAACATTCTGTAATCACTCTTTTCCAGGAACACATCAAACTGTACCTGCTTATCCTCAATAACCGGCTGTATCCTGCCAATCGATCCTTTCAGGCTTTCTTTATCTATCAGCACGTAAACACTTCCTCCTGTTTTCACCATATCGGCATACTTATCTTCTATCGAACCCTTAACCTTAAAACTGCTGAGATTTGACATTCTTACAAGCAGTTGGTCGGCGTTGACTTTCTCACCCAGCCGTCCGTTCACATTCATAATTATCCCTTCGGAGGGTGCTTTTACCACCATTTTTTTCAGCAGTTTCTGCCGTTCGGCCAGTTGTTTTTCGTGCATTCCGATCTCCAACAACAGACCTTTCTCCTCAACTTCAAGTTGGTTCAGCCTTACCGAATTCTTTTCCCTTACCATCTTCAGTTCCTTTTCAGCAAGTGCCAGCTCCTGATTTGTTTTTTCGTGGCGGGCCGGACTTATCCCTCCGACCTCCAGCAATTCTTTCTGATCAGTAAGTTCAGATTTTATTGATGTTATCTTCAATTTTTTCACCTCCAGGTTATAATCAAGATCTATCCTGATGCTCCGCGCGTTCAGCCTATTCTTATCCAGGTTATTTCGCATAACAGCAAGCTGGTCGGTAAGCCTTTCGATCTGTTCTTCTATCTCCGAACCATCCAGAACGAGTATCACCTCCCCGGCCTTCACACTACTTCCTGCTTCACGGTATATTCTTTTAATAATACCGGATGTGGGGCTTAACATCAACACTTCGTTCTCCGGTTCCACAACACCTTCTCCTTCAAGGCATGTTTCCACGGGCCCAACATCAACATGTGATGTGGAAATTTCACCAACAGTATGCCTGCGTGATATCAGGTAACGAAAAGAATAGAACAATACAAACAAAATACCGACCCCAAGTAATAAGATCAGAATTAATTTAATTTTCTTATTCATTATTAAAATTCATTACAGAAAAAAAATTATTAAACGCAGGATTATTTCTGGCAGGACAGAACTGTAAAAATAGAAAATTTATACCAGATCATAAAGAAAAAAGATGATAGATACAGAAATTTTCCTGTTTTCATCACCACCACACCTGAACACCATCTTCGATGGTAAACGGCCGTTCCTCCTTACCCCCGCTATGGCAATGTAACCAGAACAACGCATCTGCGGGCACATACTTGTAATCCATGTGCATACCGGAAGCAACCTTCCTGCCCAAAGATTTCCAACCTTCATCCCAGTAAAACAATTCATAATCTTTTCCCGGTATAATATAGTTTGTATCTGTACGAGGATTGAATCTTATTTTTGTTATCTTTTTTTCATTTCCCTCTCCCAGATCAAGTCCAATCCATGTTCCTTTTTCATTACTGCTGTAAAATGTGGCCGGATCCCCGTCAAAGGCTTTTGAAACATGCCTGTCAAGTTGTCCTTCGAATTTAAAAATATATTCTCCCGATACTTCCTTTTGTACTCTGCCGGAATCATAATAAAAAGAAATATTACCTATATCTCCATTCGTGATCGTATCCGGAAGATACCTTAAATACCTGTATTCATTATTATCCTCAATCACGAATTCAACAGGTAAAATAAATGTTTTATCAATTATAAATAAATCTGAGGCATCTGAAAAATCCTCTTTATTGCTGCCCTGAAACCTTCCTTTATATAATTGATTCGCATAATTCAGAATATTACCAAACAAAGGATACTTTCTAAATAATCTGATCGATTCTATTTCTTCATCATTACATTTAATATACCGGATAGATCCATCTTTCTTAAGAATAAAGGGATATGAAAGCGGATGATATTGGTCATCGGTGATAAGTACTGCCAAATATAAAATATCATTACCAATACTATTAAACACAACTTCACCATTCTGTATAATTCCCCAGTCAACCGGAATAATATTTCCCCGGTCAATTACACATATATATGCCGGTTGATCATCGTATCTGTTTGAAGACTGAATTTTAACATCATTACATTCCAAATAATCTTCAGTCACATCAATCTGATACAAATCATCTATTGATGAGGAAATTTGATTTTTATTAAAATTACTGTAAAAAACGGACCTGGGATTTACAGTGAACGATTTCCTGTAAACTTTTGCAACTTTCTTAATGGGATATACCAATAATTCTTCCGGCAACAGACTGTCACGCGGATTCATTATATTAAATCTTGCTGATGGAATAAATTCTTGTTCTTCAAGGACTTTATTATCACTCATTGTCATCAGAACACCATCCCGGTTTACAAACGCATTCCAACTATGACTGCTGCTTCTGTTGGCCCAGTGCGGTGTCTCGTCAAATAAGCAGATAATTCCCAGTGAACGCGTAATATGAGTTTTTAAAAGCGTTGTATGATAACACAAACCTCCGCTGAGCCTAACCACATCATATAAATTCTGTACATTTCCATATCCCCACCCCCTGTGTTTATCAGTAAAATGATAAAATTTATTATATACCAATTCAAAGGCACGTTTCATATCATTGTTGTTTTCCATACTATCAACCAACCATGAAAACCTGTCCAAAAAATGTTCCCTTAAATTCATTAACGGCTCCTTGTCAACCCTGTAAGGCAAAATTTGGTGCTTGAAAATATTAAAATCCATGTCTTTGCACCATACGAAATTCTCCCAGGCATAAAATGAATTCTCAATGTTATCAATAAGAAAATCAGCAGTAATAACTTCCAGATCATACTTTATATATTCATTATTACTATTAGCAATTTCTCCTTTATCCTTAGCCTTTTTCCATGCCACTGAATCAAAACCATGCAATAAAGTATTTTCAATCTTCTCAAAAACAGCATCAGGGGCATCTTTCTTATGATGATAGATCCCATAATGCCCTGGAATATTTTCTATTAAAAAACATGCTGATTTAAATTTCCAAATCCGGGTCGGACCGAATTAAAAGCCACATTACCTGATAATTAAGTCATT
>CAZBJH010000028.1:0-27911 GCA_964492185.1 uncultured Bacteroidales bacterium
GCACTGATCATTATCAGTGGGGTTGTTATTGCCGTCAGGAGAAATTATTGAAAACTGAAAGTCTAATAAATCTATTTAGTGTTTTTCGGCGGACCCTGTAGAATAGCCCAAAAGCAGGAGAGTTATTGAGTAAAAAAGAAATCGTTCAGTTCATGGATATCTTCAGTGGAGAGACCGGATTCAAAATCAAAGAAACGGTCAATCTCCCTGAGCATTTCATCAAAGGAGATATATCCGTCATTATCTCTATCCACTGATAAGAATTTGTCAGGTATTTCAGCACTTCCAAATCTTCTTCCACCGGTATAGCTTTCAGGAGTACGGATGAACAGTTCCACGTCACTGCGGTTTACAGCCATTGAATTGTCAAGCATGGCGATGACCTCTTCTTCGCTGATCTGAACACCA
The DNA here is from genome assembly GCA_964492185.1 of uncultured Bacteroidales bacterium. GTDB lineage: Bacteria > Bacteroidota > Bacteroidia > Bacteroidales > UBA10428 > JAFGSZ01. Next base: position 409 of record CAZBJH010000028.1, read on the forward strand.
CGTTCATTAACAAATGCACCCTGCGGGGTGTTCAACTCATCGTCACGGAAATCAGACACACCATCATTATCTTTATCAAGCGGGCAACCCAGCGTGTCAACGAGGACACCCGGCGGGGTTCCGGGGCATTCATCCCAGCCGTCGAAAACACCGTCTCCGTCTTCATCATCGTAAAAAACCGCATAATCGTAATCTTCATATTCGGCAAAAAACCTTTCAACCTGTAATGTTTTTGAATCCGAGAAAAGATCGAAATGAAAGGATACATAGGCAAATGCATAGCTGTCGTTTTGTTTGTCTCCTATGATACCTCTGGTGTTTTCAGAGCTGACATGATCGATAAGGTCGGTGAAGGTATAATGATAAGATGCAGCCACGCGTAACATTAATCTGTAAGAGACCCAAAAATCAAGTCCTGCCTCAAGAGGCACGGCAAAGGAATACTGAGGGTACTGGCCCATGCCCCAGTCGTAGTCGCGCAAATCTGTTTCATATTCAAAATCACGTCGCAGAAAACGGGTTTCGCCGGCATTAAAGGAAGATTCGGGAAGGTTTCGTATGGTTCCGTCTGACCAGTAATGATATTTTTCTCCGCCGGCACTTATGCTGTCGGTTTTAGAATTAAAAAGTAGGGTCTCGATGCCTAAAGAAACAAAGGGATGAAATGTACGGTCCTTTTTAAAGAAATGGTCGAAGTCGTAGTTCAGATTTATACCGAAAGAATACATGTTTGAAGAAAAATTGAAATTCCTGTTCAGGTCGGAGTATGAACGTTCATTACCTGTCAGGTTTCCTGTGATGAAGAAAAAATTACCACGAATATAATGCTTGTTATCCACAAAGGTGGAAACATTCACATGAAACCCCGGAGTTCCCAACAGCGGTGAATTAGTATTATTTCGGATTTCACCGTAATAATTCAACAGCCCGATTCCAAATCCGATCACGGGTTTATAGACCGGATTTATAACTTCAACTTCCTGTACCAGCATATCTTCAAGATCCTGAGCAAACCCTTCAACGGAGATCAGAAGCCCGGTAAACAAAAGCAGTATGGGAATCAGTCTTTTCACGTTAAACTTTATTATAATGTTTTGCCGGATAAATAAACTATATATGTGTTCCCGGTATCCGGTTGAAAAAGTGTTTATTATTAATCATGTGTCAGGCCAGGAACATACTTTTCCCGGTTTTGCACAGTTATAAAAAGCAGGTTCAGCAAAATGTAACCTGGTATTTGCAGTAAGAACAGACATAATGAGCTGATACTATTCATACCATTGTTGATTAGCAACCATAAGCGCTTCCTGCACGGTAATGCGCTCACCTGTATTATAAGCCGAAACAAATGCATCTTTTATTTGTGTGGTATTCCATATATGTACACGGTAATCGCGGGCCTGTTTATATACAGGGAATGACCCTACAGAGTATTTGTGCCACCCTTCATGATATTCTTTCCTTACTTCTTTTTCCAGGTTGAACCTGGTAAAATACCGTTTAATATCCACCGGTTTATGCCCTGCTGCTACCTGCACCCTGTAATATATTCCTGATTCGGGTTCGAGCAGGTAAGGCAGGTTTCTTTTCAGTTCATTAAATTTCTTACTCCCTTCTACAGTTACCGGTGGTGTTGCATCAGTACTTAACCGTTCATCCTCTTTTGATTCATAAGATTCAGAAATATCTGTTGTTTCTTCAGCAGGTTTCTGTACCGTTATCTCTTCTGATCCTTCTTTCAATGCCGGGATCATGGCAAGGAGTTCGTCCCGCGAAAGGTCTTTAACGGCAATATCTCTCTGATAGATATCAGTGACTATAGTTTTTTCATCTTCAAGAAATGAGAATTCTCCTTCGATTTCCGGTGCGGGAGCCTGGGGATTGTCAGGTATCAGTTTGTAACTAACAACAAATGAAGGTTCCTGGGGCATGTTCATCCACAAAAATTTAGCTTTCCCGTCTTTAAATGTAAAAATAGCATCTTTGTTTTCCATTTCCACGGCTGAATATCCTCCAGGTATCTCCTCCTCAATTTTGGCAAACTTTTGTTTGTTTTCTTTATTTACCAGAACATTTACAATATAGGCATCGCCTTCCGGACTAATATACGGAGCCTGCCTTATGGATACTATTTGTTCTGCACCTGCTGCATAATGCGGAAGGGGTTGTATTATACGGTCCTCAAATTCTGATATATCCACTATCAGGGCCGGATCAACAGTTGGTGACGGTTGAATATATACCTGCTGATCAGGCAGGCTGATCGATTTGCGTTCATTATCCTGTATATAGGAGAACTTACCTTTAAGGTTAAAAGTTCCTTTAAGTCGTTCGTCAACTTTAACCTTGTACTTAAAACGGAATTCTTCCTGCCTGGGAAGCCTTAACCATATCATTCTTATCCTCTTATCGTCAAAAGTAAAATCAGCATTCGATGATTCACCGGATACAGCCGTGAGCCCTGCCGGAATTATTTGCTGAAATCGCGAGAAACTTTCAAGGTCCCCTTTATTAACAATGATCTCAACTTCAAATTCGGTACCGGCAGTGACCTGTTCCGGGGCTTCCATCCTCAGCGAGACATCAGCTGGGAAAATCTGCCTGATAACCAGGGCGATAAACATGTATATTATGGATATTAATACTCTGAACATATGATATGCCGTATATTAAGTAAGTGCTAAAATTACATATTTAACTATATAATTACAAGATAAATAAAACATTATATTGTTAATAACTTAACATTAAACTGCATTATTGGCTTCATAGTGCCGGGGTTTCATAAAACCGAACGGAGCTTGTCAATAAACTCATAGTGTTAAAAGTTCGGACTCAGTAAATATTTTGAGTAGAACTTGTCTATCAGTTCCACGGCTTCTTCCGCTGTATCAACCAGTTCAAAAAGATCGAGGTCTTCAGGACTGATATTCTTACCTTCTTCAAGCATAGTTTTTTTCATCCAGCTGATAAGTTCTTCCCAATACTCCTTTCCTACCATGATAATCGGGAACCTGCCTATTTTATTAGTCTGTATTAATGTCAATGATTCAAAGAGCTCATCCAGGGTGCCAAATCCGCCTGGTAACACAATAAATCCCTGGGCATATTTCATGAACATAACCTTACGAACAAAAAAATGATCGAAGTTTATGAGTTTGTCAGAATCAATAAACAGGTTAGGTTCCTGTTCATTGGGCAGATCGATATTAACTCCTACCGACCGTCCTTTCCCCCGTTTTGCACCAAGGTTGGCTGCTTCCATGATCCCTGGCCCGCCGCCTGTTATAACCCCGTAGCCATGTTGAGTGAGTTGATAGGCCAATTCTTCCGAAAGCTTATAATATTTAGTACCCGGTTCAGTGCGGGCCGAACCAAAAATAGATACGCATGGCCCTATTCTCGCCAGTTTTTCATATCCCTCAACAAATTCAGACATTATCTTGAAAATGTTCCAGCTGTCATCTGTTTTTATTTCATTCCAGTCTTTGTTCTCAAAGGCTTTTTTTATTTTTTCTTCACTGCTTGACATTGGTATAATTCCTTTATTTCTGTGATTACGTGTTCACGGTTTTTCGTTGTACGAGAAGAACCCTGATTTTGTTAATCTTAACTCTGATTTATTTACCGTTCAGCTCATGGCGTAAAAACTCGGCGGTATAGCTTTCACGGTTCTTTATGATCTCTTCGGGTGACCCCGTACAAATTATTTCACCGCCGTTCCTGCCTCCCTCTTTTCCCAGGTCAATTATATGGTCTGCCATTTTGATCACATCCATATTGTGTTCAATAATGATAACGGTGTTTCCCCTGTCAATTAGTTTGTCCAGCACGTTTAGCAATACCCTTACATCTTCAAAATGCAAACCTGTTGTAGGCTCGTCAAATATATAGACTGTTTTGCCCGTATCACGCTTTGCCAGTTCAGCCGAAAGCTTCACTCTCTGAGATTCACCGCCTGATAATGTTGTTGAAGGCTGCCCCAGGGTAACATAACCCAGTCCTACCTGTTTCAGGGTGATCAGTTTTTTATATATATTGGGAATGTTTTCAAAAAATTCCACTGCCTGATTGACTGTCATGTCAAGCACATCACTTATGGATTTGCCTTTATATCGCACCTCAAGTGTTTCGCGGTTATAACGTTTGCCGTTGCAATCACGGCACACAACATATACGTCGGGTAAGAAGTTCATTTCAATGGTTTGAACTCCCGCGCCCTGGCATGTTTCACAACGGCCGCCCTTCACATTGAATGAAAACCGCCCTGCCCTGTAACCCCTGATCTTTGACTCGCGTGTTTGTTCGAACAATTTTCGTATATCACCGAAAACTCCTGTATAAGTGGCGGGATTAGAGCGGGGTGTGCGGCCCAGCGGTGACTGGTTCACTTCTATCACCTTATCAGTAAAGGAAATACCTTCGATTTTGCTGTATTCGAGCGGTTCCTTGTTTGACTTGTAAAAATGCCTGCTAAGGACAGGATACAGGGTCTCATTTATAAGGCTCGACTTTCCGCTTCCGGAAACCCCGGTTATGCATATGAATTTTCCCAGGGGAAATTCAGCATTGATATTTTTCAGGTTATTTCCCGATGCTCCTTTTAAAACAATGGATTTTCCTGATCCTTTTCTTCTTTCGGCGGGAACGGGTATTGTCCTGTAGCGTGTAAGATAGGAAGCCGTAAGGCCCTTGCTCTTTTTAATTTCAGAAAGCTTGCCGGAAGCCACTATCTCACCTCCATGCCGGCCTGCACGGGGACCCATGTCAACAATATAATCTGCCGAGCTTATCATTTCCTTATCGTGTTCAACAACAATCACCGAGTTATCTGTATCACGAAGCTGTTTCAACGAATTGATGAGTTTTCTGTTATCACGCTGGTGCAGGCCGATGCTGGGTTCATCAAGTATGTACAATACATTTACCAGTTGTGAACCGATCTGTGTTGCCAGCCTGATACGCTGACTTTCACCCCCCGAGAGACTGGCTGCATTCCTGTTCAGGGATAAATATTCAAGGCCGACGTTCAAAAGAAACTCCAGTCGCGTGCGCAGTTCCTTGATTATCTCACCGGCGATCTTTTTTTGCCGGTCAGTGAGGAAGCCGTCAATATGATCAAGCCAGTCTGCCAGCTCACCGATATCCATTCGGGCCAGTTCCGCGATATTTTTGTCATGAATCCTGAAGTACAGGGATTCTTTTTTCAGCCTGTCACCTTTACATTCGGGGCACTCAATTTTCCTGATAAATTGCCTTGACCACATTTTCTCTTTCTTTTTCCCGTAACCGTTGTTCCGGTTGGCAATGTAATTCATGATGCCTTCGAAACTGAGAAAATAATTTGAAGACAGGCCAAGGGGGGTATTTTCAAGCTTAAAGCTTTCCTCCGAACCGTGGAGGATAATGTTTAATCCTTCTTCGGGGATGTCTTTTATCGGTGTGTTAAGAGTGAAACCGTATTTTTTTGCAATGGATTCGATCTGCCAGAATATCAATGTATTCTTATACGGGCCAAGAGGGCTGATCCCTCCGCGCCTGATGCTAAGGCCGGGGTCCGGTATGATCTTTCCCTCATCTATCTCGTTTATGTTACCCAGCCCGTTACATAAGGGACAGGCGCCCTGGGGAGAGTTAAACGAGAAGGAATGCGGTGCCGGCTCATTATACGAGATACCTGAAGTGGGGCACATAAGTTGCCGGCTGAAATACCTGGGTTCGTTGGTATCTTTTTCAAGGATCATCAGAATCCCTTTGCCATGATACATGGCCAGGTCCACCGATTGTTTAAGTCTTTTTTTATCTTCTGTCCTGACCTGCAGCTTATCAATAACTATCTCAATATTGTGGTTTTTATACCTGTCCACTTTCATTCTGTGCTTCAACTCTTTAATTTCGCCGTCAACACGCGCATGCAGAAAGCCTTTTTTTCTGATATGTTCGAAAAGTTCTTTATAATGACCCTTCCGGTTTTTTACAACAGGGGAGAGTATATAGACGTTTTTACTGTCAAACCGCTCCATGATAAGACTGATAATCTGATCATCAGTGTATTTTACCATTTTCTCACCTGTTAAGTAAGAATATGCTATACCGGCACGCGCATACAATAACCTTAAATAATCATATATCTCGGTAATAGTGCCTACGGTTGACCGGGGATTTTTATTGGTGGTTTTTTGTTCGATGGATATCACGGGACTCAGGCCGGTGATCTTATCCACGTCGGGGCGTTCGAGGTTTCCCAGGAATTGCCTGGCATAGGCCGATAAGGTTTCAATATACCTACGCTGTCCCTCGGCGTATATCGTGTCGAAAGCAAGCGATGATTTTCCACTTCCGCTTAATCCTGTAATAACAGTGAGGCTATTACGCGGAATGGCTATATCAATGTTTTTCAGATTATGCACTCTTGCACCCTGGACAAAGATCTCCTCTTCTTCACCGGGCATATTTGGTTTTATGTTTGTCAATTTGTTTGTTAAAGTTTGTTATCTCCTGAAACAGCTTAAAGGTTTTGCATACTTGTGGTTCGGTGGCAAATCAGACTGTTTAATGTTAACTGTCCACCCGTAACTATTCCTTTCCGTGATATTTAATGATATTTCTATAATCACGGTATCCCTCTTCCGGTATCTTAATGATATATTCTTTTCCTTGCCTGTTGGTCAGGTAATTTTCACGGAGCCAGGGGTTGAATATTTTCAACAATTTATAATTAATGCCATGTTCACCGGCAAAGGCGGCAAAATCCTTTATTTCAGAATCAATTACTACTTCCTTTACGGGAACAGGATAATAAAGGTCAGCAGTATCAATATGAAATCCGTATTTTTCAGGATTATTCTGTATAAGTTTTATGGCCAGTATCCGGTAAATATAACGTGCTGTTTCATCGTTTAACAGCAGATCATAATAATAATTCTCATTTTGCCGGTCTACCTGGCGTTTAATGCCTCTTCTGCCAGCGTTATAGGTAGCAGCTACCATGGTCCAGTTCTCATAAATATCATATGATTCCTTAAAAAATTTGCATGCAGCCATCGTGGCCTTTTCAACATGATATCGTTCATCCACTTCATTGGTCACTTCCAGTCCGTAATCACTTGCCGTACCTTCAAGCAGTTGCCAGAAACCGGTTGCTCCTGCCGGACTTACAACATGGGTAAGATCGCTTTCGGCCAGTGTCAGATACTTGAAATCATCGGGTATGCCGTGCTCTCTCAGAATTTTTTCAATAGCCGGGAAATACCGGCGTGCCCTTTTAATTAACAGTATGGTTTGTGAATGCCAATATGTGTTCACGGTAAGTTCCCGGTCAAGTCCTTCACGCACATCAAACCATTCCAGCGGCACTTTTTCACCTGCAAAGCTTAGTTCTTCGGGCAGGGATAGTGATTGAATACTGTATGGTTCAGGTTCGGGCAAGGTGGTACCCGTTTTTTCTTTTGCCGTAAAACTCTGGATTAAGATAAACAACAGCAGCAATGCCAGTATGGTGGCCAGGTATTGAAATAAGGATATTTTTGTTTTGTTTTTGATCATCAGCAACTTATTTACTACATTGTTATTAAGATCGATAAGTTTTGTCGTAATAACGATAAACCTGAAATGAAAATTTCACAAAATTAGTGAAATAATACTTCAACTAAAAGCAATTTGATGAGGAGGATTGTAATTTATATGAATAATGCAGGATAGACTGCAATGTGAATACCTGAATAGTGTCTGTCCATAAAGTCCCATTTGCCGCGTTACGCTTGCCCGAAAATTGCTCATTTACGATATGTAAACTCCGCATTTTCGGACTGCGCGAGCCTTGCAAATGGAACCTTCTGAACAGACACATGTACGGTTAAACATTTTTACTACTTTATAGACGGACTTTAAAATGTTTAACTAAAACCGGTAACTAAGTCCGGTAAAGATACCGAAATTAAGCGGGTAATTATCAATTACCGAATTATTTCCGGGCGTGATAAAGTAATATTTCATTGAAGGCTCAAGGCTGACCATGAAACTGTTGCTAAGGGGATATTCCAGTGAAACACCAAATGTGCTGCTGGTATTGAGGCCATAGCTGTCTTCCGGCTCCAGTTCGTATTCCCGGGATTCTATCATGATCGAGGCATTATTACCAATCAAAAGGCCGGTACTTATGCCGCTGAGCAAATGGATATCCATTTTACGGTCCATCATTTTATAATGCAACATTATTGGAATTTCCAGGTATTCATAATAATGAGTGATGTTCCCGTAAGGAAAAGCGGGTAAGGCAGACTCCGTCTCCCTGTTATCATTACTGAGAGCAAAATGCTGATCAGTACTCCCGGTTTTAGTATTGGCATCCTGTAATACCTGGGTTGAATTGGAATAATTATTAAGATAAGTACTTGCGGAATTGTCTGCAATACTGCTGCTATAAGAGACCTGGGAGTTGATAAGGTTAAGGTTACTGATATGTTGTCCAAGTTTGGAGTAATAGATACCTGATTGCAGTATTATTCGATTGCCGGTATTCATTTTCACATTTATTCCGCCCGAATAAGCCGACAGGGCTTCTGTGTCGGGTGATTTCGCGGGAATCTGTCCCCAGTTGTAATAACTATCCTGATAATCATAATCACTTTTCCCTATTTCCGGTATTCCGGTGGAAAATACCGGGGATACCTGTCCGCCCACCGACCACGAAATATTACCTTTTTTCGATTGTTCTTCCATAATCTCTGCATTGTAAGCCAGAATATCATTTGTTGATAATGCTGTGTTTTGATTTTTAGTTGCATGTTTGTCCTTACCGGATGCGAACACCCTGAAGGCCAGGATCTTTTCTTTCAGTTTCATGCGTATTGGCTCCTGTGCACTGATAATATTATTATCTTTAATTTTCACTTCGTATGTTTCTTTGTCTTCATGTACGTTTGTAATTGATCCCATTTCGCTTTTTACAGGGTGCTGTTCATGTTGTGCCGGGGGTGCCTGTGTTGTTTTACTGTTACCGGCAACCTGTCCGGACGCGGGATTGTCGGACTGCTTTTGCGATCGACCGGTGCCGTCTTTATGCTGTATCCTCTCAACTTTTTCACTTTGTGCCGTTTGTTTCAATGCAGAATTCTTCCTGTTGCCAAGAAAGTAATAGCCAATGCCCACTGATAATAACAGAGCCATTACCGCTGCAGCTCTTGTTAATATCACTATTGAACGCTTGCGTCCGGGAGTGCTGATCCTTTCAGAAATATTATGCCACACTTTATCCCGCGGATCATCTTCAAAACCCCAAAGCTCATCCCTGAAAATATCATCAATTTTTTCCCTGTTTCCTGCCATAGCCTTATTATCTAATCATTCATTCTTAATGATTCATTATAATAAATTTTCACTTTACCCTGCAAAATGCTTCTTGCTCTTGAAAGATTTGATTTTGAAGTGCCTTCTGATATATTCAGCATATTAGCGATCTCCTTGTGCGAATATCCTTCAATTGCATAAAGGTTGAAGATCATCCTGTATCTGGGTGATAACTGCTGAACAAGTTTTAACAGTTCGTCTGCCGAAAGTGACCCGGTAACTTCGTCTGTTTCCGGCCTGTCTGCTATCTGTAAATGATCATTAATACTGATCACATGGTACTGGTTTCTGTATTTTTCCATAGCCGTGTTGATCATAATTCGCCTGATCCATCCTTCAAATGCCCCTCTGAACTGAAACTGGTGGATTTTTTGAAAAACTTTTACAAACCCATCCTGCAACACATCCTGGGCATCATCATAACAGTTCGAATACCGGAGGCAAACACCAAACATTTTCGCTTTGAATTTTTCGTAAAGTTCGCGTTGAGCTTGTTGTTTTCCTTCCTGGCACGCTTTTATGATATGTTCTAACTTATCAACCAATGGTACCTGAGATAATACTTCAAAAATACGTATATTTTATACTATCCCTTTTTCATACATTCTTTTATTTGATATGTTTTATTTGTTAGATGCATTAATAATGAATAGGGTTGCGTGAAGGCTTTTGCTTCATTATTGGCTTCCCCCGGCTAAAGGTTGAATAAATTTATAAAGATCTGCCACAAACCTGTCACATGAATAATATAGCTCAAAAGTTTCCAAAATACCGGCAGCTCAGGCCGGAAATACGATAATCGGAACTGTACACATACGAACAGTAATTGTATCAAACCGTGCGTTTTTAACAATTTTTTAAATACCTTTTTCGTTATAAGTTTTTATTAATATGCTGTTATTCAGAATAGAGAAGGTTTACGGCATGAATTTTGCTTTTAACGGGAAAATAACAAAAAAATAATTTATGATCCACCTAAAACAGTTACACAAATCCTATGTTACAGGTAATAACCGCTTACACGTTTTAAAAGGCATTGATCTGACCATAGAGCGTGGTGAACTTGTATCCGTCATGGGTTCTTCAGGCTCGGGAAAATCCACCTTACTTAACATAATTGGCATTCTCGATGCATATGATACGGGTAATTATTATCTTGACGATACTCTTATAAAGAATCTGAACGAAAGAAAGGCGGCCTATTACAGGAACCAAATGATAGGATTCGTTTTTCAGTCTTTTAATCTTATCTCTTTCAAGAATGCGATGGAGAATGTTGCTCTCCCTTTGTATTACCAGAAAGTAGGACGAAAGAAGCGAAATAAGATCGCGCTTGAATATCTTGAAAGAATGGGTATGCTTGAATGGGCCATGCACACACCCGGCGAATTATCAGGCGGGCAAAAGCAACGTATAGCTATTGCAAGGGCTATGATCTCGCGCCCGAAGATCATACTTGCTGACGAACCTACCGGGGCCCTGGATTCAAAAACCTCATTTGAAGTAATGGAGATCATGCAGGAGGTTAACAGGGAAGGTATAACAGTTATTATAGTTACCCACGAACATGATATTGCCGAACGTACAGGCCGTATCATTCATTTACAGGATGGCATAATAGACAAAGAATTAAAACCTGTTGAACTGCAGCGCTATGCTTGACGGAGATAAATGGCAGGAAATACTGAGTACGATCAGTAAGAACAAGCTTCGTACCTTCCTTACTGCATTTAGTGTGGCATGGGGTATATTTATGCTTGTAATCCTGCTCGGGTCGGGTACAGGACTACAAAACGGGATCAACCGGGAATTCAGCGGTGAGGCAACCAATGCCATATGGATATGGGGCGGCCAGACAAGCAAACCATACAAGGGCATGAAACCCGGACGGCATATACGCCTGAAAGATGCGGATTACTCGGAAACAAAATCGAACATCGACGGAGTTGAATATATCTCAGGGAGGTATTATATAGGTGGTAATAGTCAGGTAAGTTACAAAAATGAATACGGCTCTTTTAACGTCAACAGTGCACATCCTGATTTTATGCATATTGAAAAAATTGAGATGGTCAGGGGGCGGTATATCAATGTCATTGATATTAAAAAATGGAGGAAGGTAGCTATTATTAGCGAAATGGTTCAGGAATCACTGTTTAAGGATGAAGATCCTATGGGTAAGTATCTCAAATTGAATGGCATTCCTTTTAAAGTAGTGGGTATTTATACTGACCTTGATATTCGTAACAGGGGGCTCCGTACTATTTATATACCCATTACATCTGCCCAGGCAGTGTTTAACGGCAGAGGCCGTATACATAATTTTGTTGTCACTACCGGTGATGCCTCCGTAGCTGAAAGCAAAGTTATTGAAGATAATATTATTAAATCCATTGCCAGGCGACATACTTTTGATCCTGAAGATGATCGGGCAATAGGACACTGGAATGCATCGGAGAATTACCAGCAGTTTCAGAATTTATTTGCTGGTATTCGTATTTTTATCTGGATGATCGGGGTAGGCACGCTCATTGCCGGTGTGGTAGGGGTAAGCAATATAATGATGATAGTGGTGACCGAAAGGACCAAGGAAATTGGTATTCGCAAAGCTATTGGTGCCACCCCGGGATCGGTACTTAATCTGATAATTCTTGAGTCGGTATTGATCATAGCCGTTTCAGGTTATACAGGTATGGTTATGGGTATCGGACTACTTGAATTGCTGTCGCCCGTGTTTGAAAATATTCCTTTTATCTATCAGCCTGAGATTGACGTTAAGGTTGCTGTTGCTGCTACCGTGATCCTGGTATTATGCGGTGTTATAGCCGGATATATGCCATCGAGAAAGGCAGCGAGGATTAAACCGGTAATTGCTTTAAGGGACGAATGATGAGACTAATTGATACGGATAAGTGGCAGGAGATCTTTCATACTCTCCGGAAAAACAAACTAAGGACCGTCCTTACTGCTTTTGGTGTGTTCTGGGGTATTTTTATGCTCATTATTATGCTGGGATCGGGCAGGGGGCTTGAGAATGCTATTTTTCATGATTTCGGGAATTTTGCTTCCAACAGTGCTTTTATATGGACCCGAAGTACTACCATTCCTTATAAAGGTTTTCCGCGGGGCAGGAGGTTTGATCTGAACAATGATGATATGGCTGCCCTGAAAAGGGCTGTTCCGGAGATTGACCTTCTGGCACCACGCCTGGAAGCATGGGGGAGTGATGCAAACAATGTTATCAGGGGCGATAAATACGGTGCATTCACGATTTTTGGTGATTATCCGGAATTTAACCTGATAGATCCGCAGGTAATACTTAAAGGCAGGTTTATCAATTATAATGATGTACGGGAAAAGCGCAAGGTGGCCGTGATAGGCACACGCGTAAGGGAAATACTTTTTGAGGAAGATGAAGAAGCAGTGGGACAGTACATCAGAATACAAGGGATATACTGGCAGGTGATCGGGGTTTTTAAACCGGGCAGCCAGGCCATGAGCTTTGGCGGAGATAAGGAGGAAACCATTTTTTTACCTTTTACCAGCCTGCAAAAGGCATATAATTTTGGTGATGTCGTCCATTTTTTTTCTGTGACGGCAAAGGATGGTGTCCCGTCTTCATATGTTGAGGATCGTTGTCTTGAGTTGCTGGCAGATAGAAAAAGTATACATCCCGATGATGACCGTGCTTTTGGACATTTCAATGTTGAACGGGAATTTAACCAGATGAAGGGCTTATTTACCGGTATAAGTGTGATAATGTGGTTTGTGGGGATAGGCACTTTGCTGGCCGGAACCATTGGTGTGAGTAATATCATGCTGATAATAATCCGTGAGAGGACCAGGGAAATTGGTATTCAGCGGGCACTGGGGGCTACTCCCTTCAAGGTGATCTCACAGATCGTCCAGGAAGCGATTTTCCTTACTACACTGGCAGGATTCATAGGATTGTCCGTGGGTATTTCAATCGTAGGGTCTGTTGAGTACATGTTAAACAAGCTGAATGCCGAAGCGGAAATGTTCAGAAATCCGGAGGTGGACCTGAGGGTGGCGGTGATAGCCCTGATAGTGCTGGTCATCTCTGGTATTATTGCCGGATTTATTCCTGCACGGCGGGCAGTCAGGATTAAGCCTATTGAGGCTATAAGGCAGGAGAATTGATTTCAGTAAAAAATAAACAGTTATATAAATATCTATGAAAAAAATACTTAGAATAATACTTGTTTTAGGGATTATCGGCTTGTTTGGAGTAACAGCCTTTTACCTTTATAAAAAATCAAAAAAGCAGGACACTGTATTTGAAACCAAAACCCCTTTTGTTTCCACGGTCACCAGGAAAACCATAGCTACCGGCTCGGTTGTGCCGAGGAGGGAAATTGAGATTAAGCCTCGTGTGTCGGGAATTGTTGGGGAGATTTATATTCAGCCGGGTAAAATAGTAAAGGCCGGGGATCTGATCGCCAAAATCAAGATCATACCCGATATGGAAAGGTTAAATTCTGCCGAATCAAGGTTGAAAAGAGCAAAAATAAGCTATGAGGAAGCGAAGATCGAATACGAAAGGCAAAAAGAGGTATTTGACGGAGGGGTTATTTCGGAAGCCGACTTTCAGAATTTCAGATTACAATACAGGACAGCTGCCGAAGAGCTTGATGCAGCCGAAAACAACCTGCAACTTATCAAAGAGGGTGTAACCAAACGATCAGGAGAGATCACCAATACTCTTATACGTTCAACAATTCAGGGCATGGTGCTTGATGTTCCGGTGGAGATAGGGAATTCCGTGATAGAAGCGAATACTTTTAACGCGGGGACTACCATAGCCACGGTGGCTGATATGGGTGAAATGGTGTTTGAAGGCAAGGTAGATGAAACCGAGGTGGGGAAGATAAAGACAGGAATGAACCTTATTCTGTCTATTGGAGCGATCGAAGATGAACAGTTCAACGCGTTTCTTGAATATATAGCACCCAAAGGAATTGAAGAGAACGGAGCCATACAGTTTGAGATAAAGGCAGATGTAAAGCTTAAGGAAGACTATTTTATCAGGGCCGGTTACAGTGCCAACGCGGATATTGTGCTGGAAAAAAAAGACAGCGTTATGGTGATTCCTGAAAGCCTGCTGAAATTTGAGAAGGAGGGGGATTCTGCCTATGTAGAAGTGGAAACCCAGCCCCAGGTATTTGAAAAACGTTACATTCAAACCGGTATTTCAGACGGGATCAATATTGAAGTCATCTCGGGTGTATCCATGGAAGATAAGATCAAAGCCACAGAGGTTCCGGTTGAGAAAAAGAAAAAGGATCAGTCACAAACATAGTCCGTATTATCATGCGTTAGGCTAAGGTTATATGCCGGGCGTTTAAAGCTGAAAATTCACAAATAATTCAGGAAAGGGTAGTTTTGTTATTTTTTGGCAGGTTCTGCTAATTACGGTATTTTTATGGCCTCAGAAAACTATCATTATGGGCAAAGAATTAAAAGCAGTCCGTACAGAACACTTTAAACTGAATTCTGTTCAGGTGGATTTCAAAAAGCAAATACGTATAAACAGTCTGACTCATATATTGCAGGAAGCAGCTGGTATTCATGCCGAACATCTCGGATTCGGATATGAAAATATGAGATCGAAGGGACTGGTTTGGATGCTTTCCAGAATGCTGATACGAATAAATGAATACCCCCGATGGGAAGATGATGTAAGCATAACTACCTGGCCAAAGGGCTTGAACCGCCTGTTTTATATGAGGGATTATAAAGTAACAGATTCGTCAGGTAAAGAGTTGGCCGTTGCCACTTCATACTGGTTATTGATCAATCTTAAATCGCGGAGACCGAAAATTTACGATGAGCACAGAGCCGTTATGGAAAGGATGAAAGATCACCATGCCATGGAAGAGCCGGTCGAAAACCTTCGTGAGGCTGTGCCTGATGAAGTTTTCAGGCATAAAACCAAATATTCGGAATTTGATATGAATGAACATGTTAACAGTAACCGTTATGCCGAATGGATCATGGATACTTTTTCACCCGGTTGGCATAAAAATAATAATGTCAGACATATTCAGCTTTCGTATCTTAATGAAATTAAGTTTAATGAGGAGATTACAATTAATAAAGAACACATATCAGAAAGTGAACATTTATTTGAAGGAATAAAATCCGACGGGAAATCATGTTTTCGGGCGAGAGTGGTGTGGGGGAGTGAACAGTGAACAGTGAACAGTGGACAGTGGACAGTGAACAGTGAACAGTGAACAGTGGACAGTGGACAGTGGACAGTGAACAGTGAACAGTGGATAGTGAACAGTGAACAGTGGACAGTGAGTAGTGTGGTTTGCATAGGTTGGTGGTAAAGGATGGGGTAATCGGTATTCGGTAATCGGGTTTTTAACAAAAACATATGGATTTCAGGTTGCAGTTCTTGTGGTTAAATCCCACTGACTCGCGCGTATTTGCAAAACGTGTGCATAAAAGTTGAGTCTCAAAAATTCATCAAAAAAGTCGTTCCTGTTCCCGGCTCTGATTGCACCGATATGCTTCCCCCCTGCATCCGCATAATTTCCCTGCATATGCTCAGGCCGAGACCTTCCCCGTTTTCTTTGGTGGTGAAATAGGGGGTGAAGACCTGGTCGAGCAGTTCGGGCGATATTCCCGGACCGTTATCGGTTACAGTAATGCGCTTCGTGTTACCGGTTTGTTCGCCGCGCACGGCAATGCTGCCTCTGTCTTGCCCCTTCAGTACCTCCATGGCGTTTTTGATTAGGTTGATAAGTACCTGGCCGGTCAGCTTTTCGTCTGCTTTCACAGCCATATATTCCGGCTGGGGATTAAACTGAAGCCGGATGCCCCTCCGGCAGCATTCATCTCCCAGCAGGGTTTGCAGATGCAGGAAAAGCTTCTTCACCGGTACTTCGGTCAGTCGCGGTTGCGGCAAACGGGTTACCGACCGTGACCGTTCGATAAAGCTGATAAGTCCCTTGCTCCGCTCTTCGATGATGACAGTGCTGCGGAGTGCGTCCTGAATATTATTTCCGGTGACCGCGGAAGCGTCTTTGGGCTTTCCGTCATAAGAGAGGCTGCGGCGAATCGCGGTGGTCAGCGTAGTGACCGGCGTGATGGAGTTCATGATCTCGTGGGTGATCACCCGGATGAGCTTTTTCCACGAATCGAGCTCCCGGGCCTCCAGTTCTTCCCTGATATCCTGGAGGGAAATGATGGTCAGCAAGGTTTCCCGGCTTTTTATATGCCCGGCCCGGAGTGAAAGGTGAAGGGTTTTGTCACCGCTCCGGATCTCACATACAACGGGGTGGCCCGGTCTGAGCTCTTTGAGCCGTCCGGCCATTTGAGGCTGGTACTTCACCAGTTCATCCGTGTGCTTAAGTGCATGGACACTGAGCATCTTCATGGCGGCGTTGTTTATCATTTTCACGCGACCGCTATGGTCGAAGGCCATGATGCCGGCAGGTACCTGCTCGATCAGCATATGGATCTTTTGTTGTTCCGCCTCCTTCTCCATGCGGCTTTCGCGGATCTCATCGATGATGCGCTGAAAATTCACCGTGATGCCCCGGAAGGTCCGTTCCAGGTGCTCGCCGGCAAACACGGCCGAAGTGTCTTTTTCCTTCAGGGTGGCGATAAAGTTTGCCAGCTGTCGGTTGGTACGGTTCACGTAATGATAAAGGTTCCAGGCCAGCACAACCAGGAGCAGTCCGAAAAACACCGTTGTTGCCGGCCGTTCGGTCCGTGTAAGCACAATGATAAAAACCAGGCTGTTGGCTGTTATGAGGATCACCCGAAGGGCGATGTTGAGGCTGAAGCGGTTTGGGAACATGGATAGCAGCGTTTTACAGGTTGTACTTTTCAATTTTTGAATACAGGGTGGTCCGGGAGATATCGAGCATCCGGGCAGTCCTTGTCATGTTTCCTCGGCAACGCTCCAGCACGCGGGCGATGGTCTGTCTTTCCACGTCGCTCAGCTTAACGGGGCTGATAATACCGGTCTCGCTGCCGTACCGTTTAAGGCCCAGGTCAGCCGGTTGAATAACGTCCCCCTCACTCAGGATCACTGCCTTTTCCATTGCATGCTTCAGCTCCCGCGCATTGCCCGGCCAGTGGTATTCCATGACTTCTTCCAGCGCCTTTTTCCCGAACTGCAGTCCGGCTTTATTGTACCGGCATGTGAAATGATCGAGGAAATATCGGGCCAGTCCGGGTATATCCTCCTTCCGTTCACGAAGGGGAGGGATCCTGATCTCGATGGTATTGATCCTGAACAGCAGGTCCTCCCGGAACAGTTGCTGTGCGATCAGTTTGGACGGTTCCTTGTTGGTGGCGCTGACCAGGCGGATATCGACGGGGATTGGTTTGTTCGATCCTACGCGGTTGATGGTGCGGTTCTGCATGGCGGCCAGCAGCTTCGACTGGGCAGCGGGGGAGAGGTTGCCGATCTCATCAAGGAACAGCGTGCCGCCCGATGCATTTTCGAAACGACCGATCCGGGTCTCGTCCGCTCCGGTGAAAGCCCCTTTCTCATGGCCGAACATTTCGCTTTCAAACAGGGTCTCGCTCAGCGATCCCATGTCCACTGCAATAAACACCTCGTTTCGCCGTTCGGACCGACGGTGCAGCTCCCGTGCGATCAGCTCCTTGCCTGTGCCGTTCTCGCCCAGGATCAATACATTGGCATCAGTCACCGCCACCTTGCCTATGGTTTTATATACTTCCTGCATAACCCTGCTGGTGCCGGTGTGCATCATAAACTGTTTGTCGATATCCCGGTTCAGTTGTTCCTGCTTGTTTTTCAGGTTTTGGGTCTCCAATCTTGACCGGCGCAGCCGGTAGGCAGAATGGAGGGTCGCAAGCAGCTTCTCCGCATCCCAGGGCTTGGTAATGAAGTCGGTCGCTCCCTCCTTCATGCCCTGAACAGCCAGCTCTACATCCCCGTATGCCGTGATCAGGATCACCACGGCCAGCGGATCGACTTTCATGATCTCCCGCAGCCAGAAAATGCCCTCGTTACCGGTGTTCATCCCGGCCCTGAAGTTCATATCCAGCAATATCAGATCAAAACTGCGGGTACGCATCATCTCCGGGATCCGGTTCGGGTTCCGTATGGCATCGATCATCCCGTATTCCCCTTTCAGCAGGATCTGTAGCGAATCGAGGATCTGTTTGTTGTCGTCGATGATGAGGATGTTCCCGGGATTCATGATGTATGCATTAGGATCACGGATTAAAGTTAAAGCAATTGTTCAAACTTCTTACAGGAGGTGTACGGAAAATGAACAGTTTCCCGAAGATTATAGACGAGTACTATGGTGAAGGTGCATTATATCAACATGTTATCTTCTGTGGCATGAAAATCGCAATTTTCTTTTCAGCATATATCAATAAATAAGTAATTTGTACCAATGTTTTTTCACTATTTCAAAACCGCACTCAGGCATTACTTCCGCAACGGAAGAAGCACCTTGCTGAACATTGCCGGCCTGTCGCTGGGCCTGGCCATGTCCATCCTACTGTTTTTGGATTTTCTCAGTGAATACACTTTCGATCATCACCATGCCAGGATCGATTCTATTTACCGGGTTTACGACAAATACGATGAAGCGGAGGGCATCAGCGCTTCCACGGCCGTGCCGGTGCCTGATGTGTTGCGTGACGATTTTAAGGACATCGATAAGTTTTGCAGCTTCTGGGGGAATGAAGTGGAGATCATCACGGCAAGCAACGAAAAGATCCTTACCCGGCTTTATTCCGTGGAACCCGAAGTGTTTGAGATCTTTGATTTCCCGTTTTTTCGGGGTTCACCCGAAATCTCCCTGGACGATCCGAATTCGGCTGTGATCACTGCATCTTTTGCAGACCGTTTTTTTGGTGACTCGACAGCATTGGGCCGGACATTGCGATTTGAGCAGTTCGTTTTCACGGTCACCGGCATATTGGAGGACCTGCCCGAAAATTCCATTTTTTCATTCGATATGTTGGTGTCGTCCCGGCTGCGGTATGTGATTTTTCCCGACTGGAAAGAACGGTGGTGGCACGGGGGTGTTTATACCTTCTTTATCCCTGATAATCCAAACAGAATTCCTGCAATCAACGCTATGCTGACAGGCATTCCTGATAAATACTATCCGAACTGGTTAAAGAAGGATGTGTCGTATTTTGCCCTGCCTATGCGGAACAGTCACCTGAACACCAGTGTGATGGATGATATGAAACCGGTAACGGCGCCTTCCTACCTTTATATCATGCTGAGCATTGCGCTGGTCATCCTGATCATCGCATGCCTGAATTATGTGAATTTTGCCACAACACAATCGGTGAAACGCACACGGAGCATTGGCATCAGCAAGGTGAACGGTGCCAGGCGCCGCTCCATTATCATCCAGCAGCTTGTCGAGTCTACCCTTATCGTGCTTTTTTCCCTGGGGATCGCTTTCATACTCATTGAACAAGCTATTCCCGTTTTTACTGGCCTTACCGGAAAAACACCGGACCTGGATTACGGTGATCCCGGCCTGATGGCGGGGCTGACCGGTTTTGCCCTGGTCATCGGCATACTTTCGGGACTGTATCCCGGGATTATCCTGTCCGGCAAAAAGCTGGTCAGCGCCCTTTCTTTCCAGCGTTCCGCCGGTTTTGAAAAAACTTTTATACAGAAAGGACTGGTTGTGCTCCAGTTCGTGGCCACCATCGCACTGATCATTTGTTCGCTTTTCATATTCAAACAGCTCACTTATATGAAAAATTTCAATGCCGGGTTCGATAAAAGCAACCTGCTGGCGATCGGTGTAGGGCAATCGCGGGATTACGGTGAACGGTACAGGGAAGCCCTGCTGTACCGCGATGAGATCATGAAGCATGCACCGGAATATGGCTTGCAAGGGGCGACTATCACGGAAAATATCCCCGGCTTTTATTTTCAGAATTATTTCGAGATCACCCCCGAGGGTTTTACAAAGGACAATTCCATCCGCATTACCTCCACTGCCGTGGACGAGCATTTTACAGATGTTTACGGTATCGGCATGGCCGAGGGACGGTTCTTTTCAGCCGGCCATGCCACTGATCGCCATGCCTTTATTATTAATGAAACGGCAAGAAAATGGTTCAGATGGGACACGGCAGCCGGCAAAACCATTGACCTGGGCTATGACCATGGATCCTGGCCTGTGGTGGGCGTGATGAAGGATATCCAGGTAAGCTCGCTGCATACGCCTATTGAACCTATGCTCTTCCGGTTCGGACAGCACAATAACTTCCCGGGCTTTATCACCGTGCGGCTGCACCCCGAAAGGAAGGAGGAGTCCATCCGGTTTTTACGAAAAACCTGGGAAAGGTTGTTTCCTGATTACAGTTTTTTCCATTTTTTTGTCGAAGATAAGTACCTTGCACATTATGAAAACGAAAGCAGGCTGATCCGGATCATCGGGATCTTTACCCTGCTTTCCGTTATCTTGTCGGGCCTGGGACTATTCTCCTACGTGTCGCTGGTCAGCCGGAACCGTACCAAAGAGATCGGAATCCGCAAGGCGAACGGCGCCCGTGCTGGTGAGATCATGCTCATGCTCTCGAAAGATTTCACCCGCTGGATCGTGATTTCCTTTGCGATCGCCTGTCCGGTTGCCTGGTTCGCCATGAACAAATGGCTGCAGCACTTCGCGTTCCGGACAAACCTGAGCTGGTGGGTTTTCCTGCTGGGTGGACTGATCGCGGGCCTGATCGCCCTGCTCACCGTAAGCTGGCAAAGCCGGTGCGCTGCCAGGATGAACCCCGTAAAAAGCCTGAGATATGAATGATAAAGGATCGACAACAGGATTTGTTTTTATTCACCACCCACACTCTGGCAAAAGATTGTGCCTGTTTAAAGGGAACCGGGTTTGGCGTTAAGACCTTAAAACAATTTGAGTTTGAATGAATCTGGTTTGAACGATCTTTATTGCATTACCGTTCTTAATTCAAGTTTTTCCCCCATCTTTTTAAGCTCCCGGATCTTATTTTTTGGCTCGCTGATACTTTTCAAGGGTATGAGTGATGTATCATTGCTATTCAGAAGAACGATCCTGAGTTCTTTTTTTTGAATATCCAGTACCCTGTTGCTTCGGCTATAGGTTCGGTATCCTTTGCCATATTTTTGTATGGTAAGTTTCATGTCATTTTGCAGTATCACCCATTTTCCTGTTGGAATGATGCCAAACAGATTATTGGAAAATCTGACCTTTTTATTTTTAAAATCAATGGTTGTTGCTGTATGGGTAAAACCGGTGAATGCTCTCAGGAGGACCAGTATGGACCCTGTCCATGAAGAATAAAGCATTGCCAGGCCTGCTATGAACAATACGACCCCTGCATAAGTGCCGGCAGGCCCGAATGCTTTATCAAAACGATAGACATTTTTCATATTATGAAGCTTTTTTCTTGACATTCAACAGCTCAACCTCTGCAATCCGGATATCCCTGATAAGTCTGTTGAGATTATTGTACAAGATAGGGGGTGCATTGTTAAAATCGTATGCGTTAAACCGGATGCTTTTTTTTATAAAAGCTTCAATATCTGGTGATGCTGATGCCATTTCGAGCAGAACATCACGGTATTGCTTTATGTCCTTCCCAAGTTGCATGGCTTCGGATTCCAGTTCATATACCACTCTGCGGTTCTTGAACAATTTTTTTGTGTAGGCTATCTTGTCTTCCTCACTGTTGAATAACCGTTCCCTGTTGATTTTGATTTCATCAACGATCCTGTCCGTTATGGTTTCAAGTGCGGTTGCAGTATCCAGAGCCGCATATATTGCATCGGCCCGGTGTTCGAACAGACGGATACTCTCTTCCAGGTTATCTTCCAGGGTGAAGTAGCTAACCTTTGGGTTGTTGAGGTTAACCATATATATGGCAATGTCAAGGATAAGCAATATAGTAAAAAACAGGATCATGGAAAGATGTAATATACGGTTTTCCTCTGATTTAATGATGTTATTGAAAAGCATGATGAGGAAAGTGAGCATGAATAACCATGTCAGAATGATGATATATACCCTGTAAGGCCAGTGTTGCATTGCAAACAATATACTGATCAGGAAAAGGAATGCCGTGATGATCCCGACAATTGTCAGATTACGTTTCCGTTTCATGAGTTTCTCTTTTTTCAGACTGAAAAAGAGTACGGGAATATAAGCAAAAGCCAGAGTGATCACACCCAATGTTAATAAAACTCCTGCACCGGGCCAGTGTAATACTTTAAAAACAGAAGCGATCAGGATACTTGTCAGACCGGCTATACCAGTGATTTTTAATGTTGTTTTCATAGCGAGTATTTTTTTATTTATATACAGGAGGGTTTGAATTTCAATATCTTGTAATGAATCAAATGCAGCAAATAGTTTTACCTTACGGTAGGCTTCGTTAAATGAATATCCCTGTTGCATGTACTCCTCTGCAAGGCAGCACAAGTGGTCAATCAGTTCTTCTTCCAGGTGGGAGAACGAAATGCCACATTTTTTTACATCCTTCCGGATGAAGTCGATTTCTTCAACCGATAGCCGGGGACAATGAGATTCCATAATCATTGCTTAACAGTTGTTGAATGGTTTCAATGTATTCCTTTAATTCTTTTATTTTTTCTTTTGCTGTGCTGTTTCCTTTTTTTGTCAGCTTGTAGTATATCCGGTTCCTGTTGTTCACGATCTCCGATTCGGTAATTACATCACCATCATTTTCCAGCTTATGCAATATGGGATATAAAGCTCCGAAAGTGAGTTTGATTTTTCCGGCTGATACTTCTTCTACTTTTTGTGTCAGTTCGTATCCATACATCCGGTTATGTTCTGAAAGTATTTTTAATACGATGGATTTAATGCTGCCTTTTAATAATTCTTTTGGTATCATATATAATCAATATTTATATAATACAATATTATATATAATATTTATAATATAAAAATATTTCAGTATATTTTTTTAGTTAATGAATATATCTTTGTTAAATCGGAAAAGCGTATTGAAAAGTTTGAGTTGGACAAAATACTTTTTATTGAAGGGATTAAGAATTACTTGAGAATTCATACTGAAACCAAAAAAATAATGACCCTGCAATGTTTTAATGGAATTTTAAAATATCTGCCACATAATATTTTAAACGTGTTCATAATTCATATCTTGTTTATATGTATATAATATAATTAATGTTTTGGTTTACAAATTATTAATCCTTTAATCAATGCTTGTGGTTTTTGTCACCTCGCGAATTAGTAATTTAATAAGGTGCTCGGTGAACCCTCACCAATAACATGGTTAGAAAAATATTTATGTCCTTATGTCTTTGTACCTCATATTTTAGATTCTCTTAATGGTGAGGGTTTCATTAAATAAAATTGAAAACATTGAACGTAATCGGATTAAAATTTAGTAATGCTTTAATTCCAATCAGCGATAAATAAAATTTACGATTATATCAAATCATAATTAAAATTTATTCAATACTTTTAATTGCTAAATATCAGAAATTTAATTTCAGGAGCAGACAGAATAATAAATCAATTGTAAATTTGCGTTGATGAATATTACCATTTCCCACGCGAGCGAAAAGCACCTGGAAAATGTTGTGGAGATATACAATCAGGCGATCAGAACGGGGAGTACGATTGCCTATATCCATGAGTTTACAACAGGGAGCAGGAGAGCCTGGTTTAAGGAACATTCCTCAGATACATATCCCATTCTTGTGGCACGGGAGGAAGATGACAGCGTTCTTGGCTGGGCCTGCATCAGCCCTTACAGAAAAGGCAGGACAGCACTGAGAAAAACGGTATTGGTCAGTTATTTTGTTCACAATGAACATCGGCGAAAAGGAATAGGAAACCGCTTGCTGGAGGAGATGATCTTAAAGGCAAAAGCACTCGGGTATGAGGTGATGATAGCGATCTTGTTTGACAGCAACAGTGCGAGTACCGGTCTGTTGGAAAAACATCATTTCGAAAAATGGGGATTCATGCCCGATGTGGCTGAAATAAACGGAAGAAAATTCAGCCATCTTTATTACGGCAGGAAATTATAGCAGGGCCTGCTGAAAAGGCTATTATATAGAATAGCATTGTTATAAGAGAAGGGAGTCGGTGTTCCAGAAAGTCTGATTCCTTTAAAATTAGCATAAAGTTTTGCAGTAGCGCGGGCCGTCTCAGAAAAATCGCGTAGTAATTCAAGGAAGGCTTTCATTACGTGGGCACTGTAGGAATCCTGTCCGAGCGACGACGAAGGAGGAGTGAGTTTGGGTTTCGCGGGGAGAAAGCCTGACGTAGACATTCAAGCAATTTTTCTGCAACGGTGACCTTTTTGCCTACTTTTTATGTGGAAGATAAAAAGTTGGTCGAACTGCCTGGCAGGCAGTTCGAAACTCTGGCAAGCGGGAGGTAATATAAAAACAATATTATTCTATATAATAGCCACTGAAAACATGAAATAAATTATAATCAGGACAATACGCTAACTGATTGTTTGTAAAGTTACAGGGTATCAGATATTATGCATCAGAGGCAAAGGTGCGACTGATTCCCTTCCTGTAGCTTACTGCCGGATGACCGAAAATGACGAATAGCCCTTCACGGCTTTTGTATTTAATGCCATGTCGTTCCCTGAGCTTCCGTGCCTTTTTACCATGCTGGATCAGCGGATGTAACCCCCGAGCATGCAAGTGCCGAGTCCGAGCGATTCGCCCGCATACATGGCTGCAGTGGCGGCTACGATCGGATCGGCCGGGTCGCAATAAGGAGAGCCGTATAAGTACATGGCCAGTGGGGCATCGTAATTTACCACATTGATACCTTCTTTCATTTTACCATTGTATACATTGAACATCGGACGTACAAATCCCCTGAAAATTTCGTCGTTTGTCTTTCCCCATAAGGGTCGCATTATGTTCAGGAACCAACTGGAAATGCTCCACCGCATACTGTGAAGATATTTGCAAAAATCTTGTGCAAAGCCTCGTACCCTGGTTTTGCCGTCCAGGATAAGTACATGAACATCGGAGGGTGGCAATCCCATGGGGGCTGTTCGTGCCGCGGCAAGGATCTTTTCAGTCAGTGCCCGGTCTACAGGCTGATCGGTGAATTCCCTGATGCTTCTTCTTCGTTGGTACAGGGACAGCAATTGGTCATAATTCGTGGTGGAGCCCGCCGGTGGCAGTTCAAACAGGTTTTCAGGAGACAGGGTCCTTCCGTGAATTTCAATGGCGCCGGTAGGGCAAATGGCCATGCAGTGGCCGCAACCGATGCACCCGAAAACATGTGATTTGCCTATAGCGGCTTTGCCGTTTTGTAATACCAGACCGAAATCCTTACACACCTCAACGCACAGCCCACAACCGGTACATTTAGAGGCATCGATCCTGATTTCAGCCTTGTTTTTTGTTCTTGAAGTTGGTATAGCCATATTAAGAATCGAATATATTTATTTTCCGCTTCTTATCTTATGAACTACATAATTTTTCAGCAGACTCTGATAAATTGTTAAAAAAAAGTTGTATATTTACAAACCAAACGGTCGGTTTATGAATGGTTCCAAAGAACATATTATGAGAACTTCATTGCTGCTTTTTCTAAAGAAAAGCTACAGGGAAGTGACTATGAAAGAGATCGTGGAGAAGACCGGAATGTCAAAAGGGGCTTTCTATCACTATTTCACCGGCAAGGAGGAATTGTTCAAAGAGATAGTACACATGTTTTTTAAGATGGGGGCCATGGATTATTCCGGCTTTGACCGGAGTACGTTGCAGGGATTTTACAGGCAGTATGTTGAACAGATTGGCTGTTCATTCAGGAAGATTGCCGAATTGGTGGGCCATGCCGAAGAGGAACAACCTACATTGAATTTCTTCCTGATCCTGTTCGAGGCCGTCGGCCGGTTTCCCGAATTTCTGAAAATAGAGAGGGAACAGTACGAGCGGGAGGTCAGCACCTGGGAAGAGGTCATCGGGCATGGCCGTCAGACCGGTGAGATCAAGCCCCATGCGGAGGACCGGCAAATCGCAGACCTGTTCCTTTACTGTACCGATGGTGTCTTTATCCGTTATATCAACAGCGATAAAAACAGCCGGTATGAAGATGATTTGCTGAAAGCCTTCGATGTGATCTATGAAAATCTGAAAAGTTGATTTTTTTTGTATTGTTACAGACCGAACATTCGGTTTGTATATTAGATATTGAATTAATAATGTGTTGAATTGTAAATGATTGACTAGTAAGACAAGATAAAATATGGTATGTAATAAATGGTATGTAATAAATGGTTTTTTAATAAGGTATCAAATATGGAACATGTAATCGTTACAGAGCATCTGTCAAAGCATTACCGGGATGTGAAAGCCGTGGATAATCTCGACCTGCATGTGGGCGAGGGAGAGATCTACGGTTTTCTGGGACTGAACGGTGCAGGAAAGACCAGCACCATCCGCATGCTGCTAGGGATGATCCGCCCCCTGAACGGGAAGGCATATATCCTGGGAAAGCGGGTAACCGCCGGCCGCCATGCGCCATGGGAGAAAACAGGTCATATGGTGGAGATCCCATATTCCTATCCCAACCATACCGTACGGGAGAATCTGGAGATCATCCGCCGTTTGCGCTTCATCAAAGAAAAGCATTCAGTGGACGTGGTAATCGACAGGCTGCGCCTGGGAAATTACCGGAACCGGAAAGCAAAACATTTGTCGCAGGGAAATGCCCAGCGGCTCGGGCTGGCAAAAGCACTGATGCATCGTCCGGAGATCCTGATCCTGGATGAGCCCACCAACGGGCTCGATCCGGCGGGTATTTACGAGGTGAGGGAGCTGTTCACCGATCTAGCCCGGAAGGAAGGGGTGACGCTTTTCATTTCCAGTCACATTCTCAGCGAGGTGTCCCGGTTTGCCACCCGCGTAGGGATCATCCACCAGGGGAAGCTGGTGGAAGAGATGGATACCGGACAACTCCGGTCGCTTTTCAGAAAGCACCTTAAGGTTCAGGTCAAAAGACCCGAAGTCGCAGTATCCCTGTTGCAAAGAAACTATATGGGATGTTCGGTGAAGAACGGATATATCAGGATCAGTGATTCCACAGCCATTGCCGAACCTGGTGAAATCGCCACCCTGCTGGTCCATGCCGGTCACCCGCCGGATT
>CAZBJH010000028.1:28011-29302 GCA_964492185.1 uncultured Bacteroidales bacterium
GCCGAACCTGGTGAAATCGCCACCCTGCTGGTCCATGCCGGTCACCCGCCGGATTGCCTGCAGGTGGAAGAGGAAAACCTGGAATCTTATTTTCTGCGTAAAATCAATATGAAAGGAGGTGCATCATGAATCATCTGAAAGCTGGTTTTATATCGGAAGTCCTGAAACTAAAACATTCGTGGGTTTTCAGGATCACGGTGGTCTTTTTTGTTTTTATCCCGGTGGTGACGGGTTTAATGATGTATCTCGCCCGGCATCCCGAAATTGCATCCAAACTGGGCATGGTGGGCATGAAGGCAAATATGTTCGGGGAGAATGACTGGAACGGGTTTCTGATGATGCAAAACCAGATCGTAGCCCTGATCGGCATCATCGGTTTCGGGTTTGTTACCGCGTGGGTGTTTGGCAGGGAATACATGGAGCACACGATGAAAGACCTATTGGCCCTGCCGGTTTCCCGCACTTCCATAGTCCTGGCCAAGTTCATGCTGGTGGTGTTATGGTGTGTGCTGCTGACGGTTGTGATGCTCGTGACCGGACTGCTTACCGGCATGGTGGCCGGCATCCCCGGCTGGTCACCTGATTTGTTTTTCGGTCATCTGCCGGTATTTTTCATTGCAGCTATACTGACCATCCTGCTTGTCACCCCGATCGGCTTTATTTCCTCATGCAGCCGGGGAATTGTTGCTCCCATTGCTTTTGTCATTCTGGTACTGATCATGGCCCAGATCTTTACTGTGGTGGGATGGGGCCCCTACTTTCCCTGGTCCGTTCCCGGTGTGTACACAGTTCCCTCCGGAACCGGGGGCCTGCAAATGGTCACTGCCAGCTACATCATCCTTATTGCCACCAGTCTTGCGGGTTTACTGGGTACCATTGCCTGGTGGCGGAGGGCGGACCAGCATTAAAAACTTCATTTATTTTCCAGTTCTGCTATTCTGTTTTGCAGATGATCCGATTTGGACAATTTCTCGTATGAAAATGTTTTTGAGGTTGCGAGGGTATGATTCAGCAGTAAATGTGCTTTTTTATAAAATATCAGGCTTTCATCATATTTGCCCCTGGCATGGTTCAATTCAGCCTGTGTAAAGAACAGTTCTGATAATATTTCCAGATGTCCGTTGGTATATTGATGATTTTCAATTAGTTCTTTGATCAGAACATCGAATGGAATGTCAGTAAAAAATGCCGCGTCTTTCTTTAATAATTCCTGATACGCGTTATCAATTTTTTGTGATGCTTTCCGGAGTTCACCTTTTTTAATAAGTCCCAGGATACCGGCGACCAATTC
>CAZBJH010000029.1:0-29097 GCA_964492185.1 uncultured Bacteroidales bacterium
GAACACTTTTAATAATACAACACGTTGTGAAAAACATTTTAAACCGCAGTATACTGGGGTATTCGAGGATTTAAAATGTGAGCAGCAACGCAGATATCGGACATTATGGACAGACACTAATTAGAGTCTGTCTATAAACTCTGTAAAATGTTTCATCGCTCATATGTCTGTTCATAAAGTTTCATTTGCAAGGCTTGCGCGGTCCGGAAACGCGGAGTTTACTTTTCGTAAATGAGCAATTTCCGGACAAGCGTAACGCGGCAAATGGGACTTTATGGACAGACACTAATTAGTCAAATGACTGCCCTGCCTTCATAGAAAGCTCAATCATCCGTTCATATTCTTCAGCAGTCAGATCGTTGAAATAATAATTCACGGGGTTCACCCTTTTATTGTTGAGATGCACTTCATAATGCAGATGAGGGGCTGTTGATAATCCGGTACTCCCGACATAACCTATCACATCTCCACGCCTTACCTGTTGCCCCTGTTTCACGGCAAAAGCGCTCATATGAGCATAAAGTGTCTGGTAACCATAGCCATGGTCGACTATTATCTTGTTTCCATAACCACGCCTGGATTTATCCAGTACCCTGATCACACCATCTCCGGTAGCGTAGATCTCAGTTCCGGTGGGAGCAGTAAAATCCATACCATAATGAAATTTACGTATCTTGTATATGGGATGTATCCGGTATCCCCAACCTGAAGCCGTACGTCTCAGATCTTTGTTTGAGATTGGTTGAATGGCAGGCACTGCAGCAAGCAGGGCTTCCTTGTTTTCCGCCAGATCAATTAACTCGTCATATGATTTTGCCTGGACCAGGATTTTTTGTTTAATCTGATCAAGTCGTTTGGCAGTAGAAGCAATTATTTCTCCGTTAGTTAGCTTCTCAAGGTCGATATAACGATTGACACCTCCAAATCCGGCATCACGCATTGTTTTATGAATAGGTTCCGCTTCAAAAATAGTTCTGTAAATATTATCATCCCGTTCCTGCATATCTACCAGAGCATTCTCTATCTTACCCAGATCTTTATTCAGCAACTCATAATTGATCTGCAGTTCACTGATCTGACGTTTTAAGCCCTTTTCTTTAGGTGAATCGAAGAAATAAGCAAATATTCCATAATATACAATAGCCAAAAGCACACTGGCAGCAATGTATGTAAGAAACTTCTTAAACTTGTCCCGTGGTGAGATCCTTATTTCATCATATCTCAGCGATCCCGGGTTAAATCTGTATCTGCACTTTGCCATATCACTGAAAATTTCGTCAGCCTAGTTAGTGTCTGTCCATAATGTCCCATATCCGCGTTGCTGTCAAAATTTTAAATCCTCGAATACCTTAGTATACTACAGTTTAAAATTTTTGCGCGCCTTGATCTCGAACATCCTGAACAAACACTGCGAGTTTATAGACGGACTCTAGTTAGTTATTAAGTTTTATTATCTGTTTATATTCTTCCTCAGTAATATCATCCGAATAATAATATTCGGGATTTACCGGTTTATTGTAATACCTCACTTCATAATGAAGATGAGTACCTGTTGAACGACCGCTACTTCCCATGTATCCGATAAGCTGCCCTCGCTTAACCTTCTCTCCTTCTACAACTTTTATCTCCTTAAAGTGCCCATATCTTGTACTGAACCCAAATCCATGGTCAATAACAATCTCATTTCCATAACCTTTACGTGAATGTTTTGATAAGGTTACAATTCCATCCCCTGTTGCATAAATTTTTGTCCCCTGACGTGCGGCAAAGTCAATTCCATAATGCATTCGGCGGCCATTTGTAAAGGGATCCTGACGAAATCCAAAATATGAGGTGATCCAATAAGGATCCCCGGGAAAAATTGGCATAATTCCAGGCATCCTGGCAAGCTTTTCATGATAAAGGCCGGCATTTTCAAGTAATATATCATATGAATCATGCTGAATCTTCAACTGATTTTTCAAAGTAGTCACCCTTTGTGTAACCTGCAGAACTACTTCAGGATTATCATAAAACCCATATCTGTGATTATCTTCCGAACCACCGGTACCGGCAAAACGCATGGTCATGGGTAAGGAATCAAGGCCCAATATAACACGGTAGTAATTATCCTGTTCGTAATGCCGGTGGGTTAGTTCATGCCTGCACCTGACAGCTTCATTATCAAGCTCTTCCAAACTATTGATCAATGTTTCTGCCCTGGACTGAAGATAATGTTCTTCAGGTGAACCGAAAAATAATCCGGTCGTAATTAAAAGAATAAGAGCTATAAAACTGAAAATAAATACAAAAACCAGGGATTTTATCAACTTTTTCCCTGGATTCGAACTTACTTCTTCAAAGCGTAAGTCCTGCTCATTAAAACAATATCTTTTTTTTGAAGAATTCAATCGATACAGTGATGTTTTTATTATCTTGGCGGCCGTTTGCAACAAATCTAAAAGAAAAATTTAATTTTACAAAACTTTCAAAACACGAAATTTAAATTATTGATTTAGTTCTCATCATAAAAATAGCTCTATTTAAATGAATTCAAGAAGCATTCGTCAAAAATTTCTTGATTTTTTCAATTCCAAAGGACACAGTATAACTGACTCTGCACCAATGGTCGTTAAGCAGGATCCTACCCTGATGTTCACCAATGCCGGCATGAACCAGTTTAAAGATATTTTCCTTGGCAATTCTCCTGCAAAACACAGCCGGGTGGCCAATACCCAAAAGTGTTTAAGGGTTTCAGGCAAACATAATGACCTTGAAGAAGTGGGACATGACACTTATCACCATACCATGTTCGAGATGCTGGGAAACTGGTCCTTTGGTGATTATTTTAAGAAAGAAGCCATTTCATGGGCATGGGAACTACTTGTTACTGAATTAGGGATATCGTCAGACCGCCTTTACGCTACTATATTTAAAGGAAATAAAGAAGAGGGTATTGAAATTGACAGTGAGGCCCTTAATTACTGGAAAGCTTTTATGCCTGAAGACCGGATACTGGCCTTTTCAAAAAAAGATAATTTTTGGGAAATGGGGGATACAGGTCCCTGTGGCCCATGCTCGGAAATACATATCGATATCCGGACTGATGAGGAAAGAAAAAAACAAAACGGCCGAGAACTGGTAAACAAAGACCATCCAAAGGTTATTGAGCTCTGGAATCTGGTGTTTATTCAATACAACAGAAAATCAGACGGTATTCTCGAACCTTTACCTCATAAACATATTGATACGGGGATGGGGTTTGAACGCCTTTGTATGGTAATGCAAAACAAACAGTCCAATTATGATACCGACCTTTTTCAGGCTATTATCGGCGAAGTGGCAAAACGGACAGGTATTCCATACGGCGAACAGGAACAAACGGATATCGCGATGCGCGTTGTTGCCGATCACCTGCGTGCTGTGGCATTTGCCATAACTGATGGTCAATTGCCGTCTAACGCCAAAGCAGGTTATGTGATACGCAGAATACTACGACGGGCCATACGGTATTATTATTCTTTTCTTGACCGTAAAAAACCTCTTATCTATCAGCTTGTTAATGTTCTTATTGAACAAATGGGCGAAGCTTTTCCTGAACTAAAGGCACAAAAAGGACTGATTGAAAATGTTATAAATGATGAGGAACAAAATTTTCTGAGGACACTTGAATCGGGTATTCGTTTGCTGGAAGGATTAATTGAAGATGCAAAGAAAAATAAAAAAAATATTATCAGCGGAAAACGGGTTTTTGAGCTGTATGACACCTTTGGCTTTCCGTTTGATCTCACCGAATTGATCCTCAGAGAGCAGGAGCTTCAGGTAAATCATCAGGAGTTTGATAATGAAATGATTGCACAAAAGGCCAGATCAAGACAGGCAGCAGAGATGGAGACAGGAGACTGGATCATACTCAGATCATCAGATGAGCAAAAATTTGAAGGTTATGACAAGGCAGAAACCGATATCTTCATCAGCAGGTACCGTGAAGTAGTGTCGAAAGAAAAGGAATATTATCAGCTTGTATTCGACCACACACCTTTTTATGGTGAAAGTGGCGGCCAGGTGGGAGATACAGGTTTACTTCAAAGTACATATGAAAAGATCCCGGTAATAGATACAGTAAAAGAAAACAACCTTATCATACACATTACAAGGAAGCTACCCGATAATCTTTCAGCACGGTTCAGGGCAATTGTAGATTATGACAAACGGATCGCCACGGCCTGCAATCATACAGCAACACATTTGCTTCACTATTCTTTAAGAGAAGTTTTGGGCAAACATGTCGAACAAAAGGGTTCACTGGTCCATCCCGATTATCTCAGGTTCGACTTTTCCCACTTTCAAAAAATATCCGAAGAAGAATTGTCTTCCGTCGAAAAAACGGTAAACCGGCTCATAAGGCAAAACATCAATCTGGAAGAATATCGTAACCTGCCTATTTCCGAAGCCAGAAAAATGGGGGCTATGGCCCTTTTTGGAGAAAAATACGGGGAAGAAGTAAGGGTAATTAGATTTGGTGATTCAGTTGAACTGTGCGGAGGTATTCATGTACATTCTACGGGACAAATCGGTATTTTTAAAATTATCTCCGAAACGTCTATTGCATCGGGCATACGAAGGATACAGGCATACACTGCCGGGAAAGCGGAAGATTATATAAATACGCATCTGGGGATCTTGTCGGATATATCAGAGATGCTTGACAGTCCGAATGATATTAAACAATCAATAAAACAACTTAGTGAACAAAATGCCGCCCTGCGAAAGAAACTCGAAGAGGCATCACAGCAGGATATAAAAAGGATTAAAAATAATTTAAAAGACAAACTTGAAACACTCAACGGTATCAATATCATTACACAGAAAATAACAGCCGAAAATCCCGGTATTATGAAAGACCTCGCATTTCAGATGCGAAATGAAACAGAAAATTTATTACTAATACTGGGTGCGGAAATACACAATAAAGCCCACCTGTCCATCATATTATCCGATGACCTGGCGAAAGGGAAAAACCTTAACGCGAATAAAATGATCAAAGAACTCGCCAAAGAGATCCGGGGAGGCGGCGGGGGACAACCTTTCTATGCCACGGCAGGAGGTGGTTACCCTGAAGGAATTGATAATGCCCTTGCCAAAGCCAGGGAAATGGTAAAAAACCTGTAACCAGGCCTAATTGTTGCGCGGTTTCTTTCTGCTGAAGTTTGTAGAAGGTTGCTTCGGTTAGTTGCTTCAGGCACAAGGCCGAAACCTTACGCCAGTGTGGGGAGACTGGCGGCAGAGTGAGTTATTATTAAATCCTGAATAATAATTATAGACAAATTACCATATTTTTCAGGTGTATTCGGCCAATTGGGTATTGTCTGTCCTGAATTGAACATTTTCACATTATAATCATTAAGTTAAAAATCATCCCGGCAACAGTTTCTGAGTAAATGGATTTAAGCTTTTCTTTGAACTCGTCGGCATTTTTTCCCGAAAATTCCAAAAGGGATGATCGGGGCCTACTACCAATGCAAAAAAAGCTTTCATGCTCCAATATAGCGAACATGATGAATTAAGACTCAATCATATCATAATTATTATATGAATAACCTAAATTTAAAACGCTATCCCTGTCCATTAGTGTATTTTGGCTACAATATCTCAGATTTCTTAACATCAATGGTTGTATCATAGTTATTAGTATAATAAGGTTTCTATAAGAAGTTATTCCGGCTATTTCATCGCTTGATTTTATTAATAAATATGATGTTAACATTAAAATTGAAAATAGAAAGCATTTCATAGTAATGGTTTTTTTAATAAAGTTTTCTGAATTAAATTATTGAAAAGAAAAAAGGACAATAATATATTAATATTCAGTTATTATCCATCATTTTTTTAAAACCATTATTCTCCTAATTTAATAATTTCCAAAAGATTTTTTTCATTTTCAAAATCATATAAACTTAATTTTCGCAAAGAGTAATAATAAACCCAATAGTTTTTTAAAGCTTCGATATAATTACTGTGTGCTTGTTGTAATTCCCTGTATGCCTCATTTATTTGAATAATACTTGCTTTACCTAATACATAACGTTTGTTCATGATTTGATAGGACTTTTGTGAAATGGTTTTTGCTTTCGAAGTTGAATTGATTATTTTTGATTGCAGGTTATATTGATTTATAATTCTAAAAATTTCTTTTTCAACATATTTATATACTTCATCCTTTTCTCTGAGGGTGATTTCCTTTTGAATTTCTGCCTTTTGAATTTTTCTTTTGTTGCTTCCCCATGTCAATAGCGGTAAAATCATCGATACATTAAACGCCTGCATCTCATCCATATTACGATAAATATTTGGGTATTCCTCCCCACTCTTGTTGTATCCAATATTTGCGGAGATATTGATGTCATATTTTGAACTTTTTGCTTTCTTGATATTTCTTTCCAATTCAATTATTTTTCTATTGAAATAAAAAATATCGGAATTATTCGATAAAGTGACCTTCCTGACTTTTTCATAATCAATCAAATCATGGTTTCGGGTTTTGGGTTCGTAACATTTTATTTCTATTTCCCTTGAAATATTTAAAAAATCCTTTAAAGTAAATGAAGCTTCTTTTTCATTAAACTCAGTCATGTAGACTTCAATTTCGGCATTTGTTTTTTTTAATTTTAAATTTAGGAGATCGTTATTAGTTATCTCCCCCACCTTCGATTTTGCTAATCCAATTATATATAAAGAATCCGCATTTGCTTTGTTGATTTCGGCAATGGCCAAACTTGTTTGGCTAAACAATAAATCAAAATATAATTGTGTGGTCTTAATGGCCATGCTCTCCTTTCCTTCAATATAATTTCTGTTGGCTTCTGCTAATTTTAAGACTTCGGTTTTATTTTTCCATTTAACATAATTAATGTCTTTGATTGATTGGCTATAAGAAATGCTTATGGCTTGATTATAATTTGTTGAAGTATTATTCCCATAAGACTGGTTCCTGTATATATTACTAAATACCGAAAGATTCCCCCCTGTAAATCCAATATCCTGGTTAAGTGAGATCTTTGCATTTGAAAAAAGCCTGTTTACTTCCACAAATTCATAGCTTTCAGTATTGTAGTTCCATTGCTCCTGATTGGAACGTGAATAATTACCAGGACTGAGTGAAAGGAAAAATTTTGGATATTTTGAAAAATGAAAATTTTCATAATCCAATTTTTCTGTCAATAAAACATTTTTGGCTTTGAATGCATCAAACGATTCTTTTTGTGCAATTACGATTGCCTCCTCCAATGATAATTCCTGAACTTGTGCCTGATTTTTTAATATAAAGAATAAAGCTACTAAAAGAGAAATATATCGAATATTCATACCTGAAGAGCATATTTATTTCCAAGATTCCACATGTTTTTGTAACTCTTCTTTTGTCATGGAAGCAATTTTCCAGTATTCAAGATTGCGGGAATGCATTTGATATTTTGATTGATACATACTATTTATCCCACGTTGATGTGTAAGGTGGTACATATCGCCGGGAATCCTTTTCATATTATACTCAAGTATTTTCCATCTGCACACACGTTCCCCGTCTTCCAATCCCCAACCATAAAAATTTAAGTTTTCGATTCCACTCTCAATATAAGAATTCCTATTAGCCATAAATCCACCTCCAACAGCTACGGGAGGATACATTTTTTTCATCTTGGCACTATTGTTTTTTAACATATTAATATTTCTCTCCTGATAATAAAGATCTCTTATTATTTTAGATGTATCTAATAAATTTTTTTCATAAGGTAAAACAAAATCTGCTTCCTTTTCCCTAAGCAACTGCATCGATTTAACAATTTGATTTTTAGCTACTAATACATCAGCATCCCACACTGCAACAAAAGTTGTTGTGCTTTCCGAAACCAATTTATTGATATATTTTGTCCTGTAAAAAACCGGATTATGATCTTCAATAAAAGTGATTCTGTCTATTTCAGGAAAAAGTTTGGAAAGATATTTATTATTTAAAGGGGCTGCTTCCAGTATGTGTATATTGGTTGCGAAATTTGATATGATAAAATCAAGCACTATCTCTAAATTTTCTAAACGGTCAATAGAATCTATTCTTATGGGGATGAGAAATGATAAATCTTTTAAATCTATTTTTGTATTCATACCCGATTTTTTTAATTAGTAAAATTCTTTATTTGAAATAAACTATCCTTTCATTCTACCATTGAACAATGCTCGAATTGGACCGAGAAAACGGCTTAAGAGACTGATGTCATCAGTTAATATTTCGGCATTTCCTACCAGTTCCTGGTCAAATGGCAACTTTTTTTTATATGACGTGGTGAGTCCATTTTCCAGGATCACATCCCCACTGTACATTTGCTGGTTGGGAACTTTAGAAATGTGTTGAACTTTTCCGATTAGCATTCCAAATTCATGATACGGATAATTATCAAGTTTTATATTCACCCTTTGGCCATTATTTACTTTGCCCGAATTGTGTACAGGGAATTGTATCCTAACCTTAACATCCAAAGTGTCCTCCGGTATGATTGAAACAACCTCATCTCCTGCTCTGACATTTTGATTTTCTACCCAAAATATGGTATAACTCACCATTCCTTTAATCGGAGATGTCAAGACATAATTTTTTTTCCAATTATCCAACGATGACTTCAATAATTGGATCCTCTTGTTGACTTCGTTATATAAAATTTGCTCCTTCGACTTTCGTTCTGTTTCAATTTTTATCAGGTCATGTTCCAATTGTTTCAAAATGGAATACCCGTTGATTATGTTCATGGTTATATCGGCAAGTGTAGTCTCGAATTGTAGATACTTTCCATAACTGTCATCTAATTCACTTTTAGTTATTCCCCCTGATAAATACAATACTGAATCTGCATGCAATTTATTCTTGATCAGGCCAAACTGTTCCTCCATCAGAAATTTCTTCTTTTTCTGCTGATTATAATATTTGTTTTGGATTTCAATCTGCTTAATTATGGCATCCTTTTCATGTTTATAAATGTTTAGGTCAAAGAAACGGTACAATTCACAATAAGCGTTCAGAAAATCCGCGTAATAGGACTGAATTTCTCCAAGTTTAAGATCAGGATCTAAATATTCAGGTGGGTATAATCTTTGTTTATTGTCCTGCGTCAAAATAGGTTCTACGGATAATAGTTTATTTTCCAATATCTTTATATCATCCCATTTTATAGTTGATTCCAACAACACTAAGGCTTCATTGGGAATTGTCTTCTCTCCCTCCCTTTTTAATACTTTTTTTATTTTTCCGTTCACATGGCTGACCAGGTGGGCAGGAGGGTTGATGGTTGTGATTTCAGCTTTTGCGGGAACAATGTCCGGAAATTTAATAAAACCACTTACCAAAATTAAAACACAAAAAAACACGAATGTCCAGCTTAACCCCCAGCGCAATATCCATGAAGGACGATAATTGTTCATTTTGTCATGGAACGACTGTCTCAGTTCAATTTCTGTCATGTTCAATCAAATTTGAGGTTCTCCATTTGATTTAAAAACAAACTATAATATTTTCCCTTACCTTTAATCAATTTTTCATGATTTCCCTGTTCGGCAACTTTACCATTGTCTAATACAACAATATTATGTGCATTTTTTATGGTGCTCAATCTATGAGCTATAACAACAGCCGTTTTCCCTTTCAGCAATGTATTGAGGTTTTGTGAAATCTGCTTTTCATTATTGGCATCCAGGGAATTAGTGGCTTCGTCCAGAAAAATGAAATCGGGATTTTTGTATATGGCACGGGCAATCAGCAGCCTTTGCTTTTGCCCCTGGCTTAACCCCGCCCCATTGGCACCCAAAGGAGTATATAGCTTTAACGGGCGATCAGAAATAAATTTATCTATATTGGCCATTTTTATGGATTTGGCCAACCAGTCTTTATCGATTTCCGATTCGTCCTTTAAAGTGATATTGTATAAAATGGTTTCGTTAAACAACTTACCATCTTGAAGGACAGTACCACACCTATCCCGCCAATGATGTAAATCTATATGTGCCAAAGGTAACCCGCCGACTTCAATTTCTCCATTGACCGGTTCATAAAACCGTAATAAAAGCTTGGCCAAGGTGGTTTTTCCGCTGCCGCTTTCCCCAACAATGGCCGTAACCTTACCCTCGGGGATGGTAATATTAATATTGTCAAGTACTTTATTTAAATTCGGATTATAATAAAAGTCAAGGTTTTTGATCGTTATGGTTTTGTTTTCTGTTATTTTAAGACTTGACAAAGACTTTTCGGGTTCTTCTTCGAGAATCACTTCATTTACACGTTTTAGGCTCAGTCTGGCAAACTGAATGGAATGTACATAGCCAACCATTCCACCAATGGGACCGTCCAGTTGACCGAGGATATATTGGGCTGCCATCATCATACCCAGGGTCATTTCACCATTGATCACATTTGAAGCGGCTATATAGATTAATACTACGCTTTGCAGCTTTAAAATGAAAGTGGCACCTGTTTTTTCGGTTTGGTCTAAGTTCATATTTCTGACACTTAAACCATATAGCTTAAACCGGCTTATCTCCCATTTCCAACGCCTCCTATTGGCAATATTGTTAGCTTTTATTTCAGACACACTTTCCAAAAGCTCCAATAAATTGTTTTTATTTACCGAACTCATCTCAAAACGCTTGTTATCCAATTTTTTTCTTTCTTTGATAAAGAGGAATATCCATCCGGTGTAAACAGCACTTCCGGCCATAAACACAAAAAACATGTTACTCTCATAATATAACATCAAAATGCTATAAACTATAAAAAGCAAAATGTTCATGCTGATCCCCAAGAAGGTATTCATAATAAACGACTGAATTCTGCCCTGATCGGAAATACGTACCAACAGATCACTAACCATTTTCCTTTCAAAGAAAGACATGGTCAGGCGCAGTGTCTTTCTCAGAAAGTCACTAACCATGTTCATGTTGATACGTTGAGATACGTAAAGCATCAAACGCCCCTGAATAAAGCCGGAGATCATGGTACTGAACGTGAGGATGACCCCTGCAACCAACATGGTATTGATAAACTGCATATTTCCGGCACCGATCCCAAAATCCATAATAGCCTGGGAAATAAAAGGAGAAAGCAACCCGATGATAACCCCTGCCAGCATTCCAATGATGACCTGTGCCAAATATTTGTGATGGGGTTTTAGGTATTTCATAAAATATCGCAGGGAATCAGGTGTCTCAATGTCATCTTGTGCATAAAACTCCGGGGTGGTCTCCATAACCAGGATTGATCCCATTCCATCATACATTTCCCATGATTTTTTAAATTCTGCTATAGAATGGCTGACCAAACCAAATGCCGGATCAGATATATAGACTTTTTTATTGGTGATTTTATAGACCACCACAAAATGTTTTAACTGCCAATGTACAATGGCAGGCAAGGGCATTTTATTTTTAAAATCGTTGAAGCCGACTTTCAAAGCCAGTGTCCTGAAACCAATCTCTTCTGCTGCCCTTCCTATATCAAACAAGGATACTCCTTCACGTGTGGCATAACATTTGTCACGGAGGTACTTTAAAGAGAATGTTTTTTTATAGTATTTAACAACGATTTTTAGGCACGCCGCACCGCAGTCCATTGCATCATGTTGGATATAAGAAGGAAAACGCAGAGATTTTTTCTTTTTCAATTTTCGATAACTTCTTTTGACATTCTTGATTTATATTTTTTAACCCTATATATGATTCCATTTTTGACCTATGTTTCACCAATAAAATCACTTATTTTAACCGTTTTCAAAGGCTTCCGGAGAAGAAATATAATAATCAAAATACTGATTAAAAAAACAATAGTATATATAATTAAATTTGAGCGATTTAGATCAAGATTTTTCAATTCTAATATAAATCCCATGTTGAAAAGAAAATGTGATATTGATGAAACCAATATGGAATTGGTTTTATAGTAGAATATCCCCAATATTATGCCTCCAATAAAAAGGAAAGCGAAGCTTTCAATATTCAAATGGGCAAAGCCAAAAATTAAACTCGATAAGAGGATTGCTTTGGTTGGTGTATATCGTTTTAAAAATTGTCCTAATATCAGCCCCCTGTATAATATTTCCTCAGTAATAGGAAAAAAAATCAACCTCAACGCAATGACAATTTCCGGAAATTTATTATTAAAGCTTATACCGTATAACTTAATTTTGGAATCCATTAATGATTTAAAAAAATCAAGCGGCCGATCCATTGGAACGCTGATAACGAACTTTAGCAATACCGAAACTATTATTAACTTAAACAGTGTATCAAAATCAGGAAGAGCAAAGTAATCCCATATTTTAATGTTTGTTTTTCTTACAAGGTAAACAATGTACGGAACATAGTTTAATTCCATAGCTATGACCTGAATACTTTGATATAAGGTTGAATTGTTATTATTATAAATTAATATGCAGGTGATTGTCCAGATAATCAAATTCGTTGCTGCCCAACATGAAATAATCAGCAATGCCTGCCAAAAATTTGGAAATATCTTTTTGTTCATAAACCCATTTACCAATGAAAAATTTTTAATTTGTAGGTGGAGTTTAAGGTTGCTTCTTTGCATCCAGCTTCTGCTTAACTAACAAAATCTGTTAATCAGGGAATAGTTGAAAATCAAAAAACCATGTCTTACCTTATAACTCCACCAACAAATTGCATGTTCATTATCGACTAATATATTCCATAATCGTATGCCCCATAGAGGTTTTAGGAAATGGGTCCCAACTCGGGTTTTCTTCAACCTTATTATCATACCATTCTACTAGTGATTGTTTAGAGTAATAAGAAGAAGATCCTGATGTCATGACATCTGGTTCACTTACCATCCAGGTGCTTTCTGAGCTACCTGTGGCAAATTCGTACAAACTTGAACCAGTGGCTACATAAGTATTATCTGCTGCATGAATAAATGTCGCATCATCCGGGATATCATCCCAGCTATCCCAAGAGTTAGGGTCGCCGCCACCTTTTAACTGCATTTGTTCTTCAATGCTGATAGCATTTCTGTCTTGCATTTCATTTAATTTCAATTTCTGTAACTTTTTCATAATAATAAAAATTAAGGTTAATAATAGGGAACATTAATTTTTCCTAATTTTAATAATTGTATCAACGAAATTCCTATCCCTGATAGGCCATAAGCTATAGAGGTATTTGGCTTATTCTTATTTAAGATCATATCTTTTTTTAAAAAAAAATTAAAGTCAAAATCAAAATTCTTCTTAACAGTCAGATACCTGTTAATTTGGGATAAAATCATGAATACTCCGCTTATCCCATTAAAAATATTAATCTTTTTTGCATAGAATTCTTCAGTAAATATTTTATTCAAATCAACACTATTTTCTAATAGTTCGATATGATCTTCCCATTCTAAAACCCTGTGTTGTTCAAAGAAACAAAACATTCCCAGTAAAAGGTACAATCTGTTCGAATGATAAACAGGTAAAAGTGATAATATGGATGGGGATAGCTGGCTCACTATCTTTAAAACCTTGTCTTTGTATATTTGCAAATTTGAAATTTCGCTTAACAGTATCAACAATAACGGAAGCTTCCAATTAAGACTAAAAGCAAGCGGTTCTTTGGTTGTTATAAGACCACTCTCGGCACAATAAGAAAGATAGTTAACCAGATCAACAATCAACCTTTTATAAATGTATATTTGAATATCATTGTTTGATGCTTTAATCTTTTTGTATCTGGATAATATATAGAAACCATAACCAAATATAAATTCAACGGTATTATTATCAGTTTTTCCTGTTGACATGTAATGCTGAAAAATTTTATCATCAAGATCACTGAGTATTTCATTAGTATCCCCTTCAACAAATTTATTTTTTGAAAGATATTCAATCCCCCATGCAACGCCTGCCAAACCACCTGAAAAATCATAAGGTACAACATTGTTGTTGATATGTTCAAAAATTTCATCAATCAACATATCTGCAAATGATTCATATTTTTCGTTTCCAAAATACCCTGCTAATTCGTACAAAAAAATAGCAACTCCCATTTTGCCGTCAAGCAAACCAATTTTTTTAGTAGTTTTGATATTGGTTTTTATCTCGGCGGCAAGTGTCTTTAGTTTTATTTCAATTAAACCAATATCAAGTCCTTCTTGTATTGTCAATGTATTATTGCTCATTAAAATAACTTTCTAACTACTCCGATTTGTTACATATTTTTTATAAATACCCGATTTATCCTTTGTAACGTCTAATATATTTTAAATATTCTATATATATTAGCATGAAAGAGTAAACGGCATACATTTGGAGCTAACGGTAATCAATAAAGAAGTTCTTAAATCATCTTTTCATTGTTTAAAATAAATGAGGCCAGTTTGCTTTTACATACTTCGTTTTTGCCCCTAGCTACCGGAACTGTGATATTCTTCTTTAATAAAACCCACTTACCGTTGATAGATTCAATGAAATCAATATTTACAATAAACGATCTATGACAACGAACAAACCTGTCTTCATCTAATGTATTTTCATACCATTTTAACATGTGGTTGGTTTCAAGTTCCTCTGTGTTCTTAAATACAATTTTTGTATGTTTGTTGTCAGCTTTAAGATATAATATTAAATTAATGTTAATCAATTTACACCCTTTATAGGTGTTTACTTCAATTATTTCAGGTTTTTGGTTTTGTGGTTTCATTTATTTAATCTTAAATTCATTCAAGTTTTTTCTTACTACTAAACGATTAATATCGAAATTCTGATTTTTATTAGCTGAAATACCCATAAAACAAGCATCCATGTTTTCTTTTTCATTTAACCTCTAATGTTACCCCAATTGTTAGGACAATTGATCAGGTGAAGCATTTGATTGATTCTTAAATTACCTTTTGAAATACGAAGCAGTTCGGTAATGTCCAGCATACTTATCAGGAAAATACTGACTAATGCTGCAACAACCGAGAAAGCCTTTTTACTTCTGCTATTTTTTGAATTACAGTAACATCTTTCAAATATAAATATTATTTTAAAAAATTTCAATTGTAAGTCAGCTATTTTAAACTAAAACTTGCATATTTTTGTCCTAAATCCGTCAAATCCGGGTCGCACCGAATATAATAATTATTAAAAATACAACCATCAAAACAGGCCGTTTTATAGTCTTAGCGTATCGTTTTTGGTGGTAAAAAGGGGGGTAAGAAAAAACATTATAAAATAATATTCAATATATAATATCTTGATAATATGTATATTTGCAAAATATACTAAAAATGGTACGACATAATATATATTAGAAATAATACAGACAGAAAATTAAAAAACAATCATGGCAGCACTGGAAAAAGCCAATGTTGAAAATAATATTGACGATTTTGCCAAATTTATCGGTGAACAGGCAACGCAAGCAATGAAAGCCTTTCAACTGTCCTGGAACAACCACCGCATAGATGCCATGCAATGACATGATACCGGCATGTACCATGGGGGTGATGTAGGATTGCCATAAATATGTCGTAAATTTATGATTTACGGCAGTATATGCTTCAGGGGCAGTTGCTCCGGGCACAAGACCGAAGCCTTGCGCCAGTGTTTACGTCGTGCTTACAGCTTCAAACTCCCTCTGTTCACTGTTCACTGTTCACTTTTTATCGATTACCGATCACCGATTACCGAATACCGATCACCGATTACCGAATACCGATTACCGATCACCGATCACCGATTACCGTTCACTGTTAATCCACTCAACCATCAACTCCAGCACATCCTCTGATATAGTCTCTTCAATATCAGCATATTCATTAGGCAGGCCTGTTTCGGCATGTTGAAAAAGGTGGTTCAGGTCTTTCAATACCCTGATCTCATAATCTTCAGCCGGAGCTTCCTTAAGCGCTTTTTTAATCTCCGGGATATTTTGCCCCGGTGCAACCTGCAAATCTTTTTCTCCGTTAAGCACCAAAACCGGGCAGGAAATATCACTTAAA
Source organism: uncultured Bacteroidales bacterium (assembly GCA_964492185.1). Taxonomy (GTDB): domain Bacteria; phylum Bacteroidota; class Bacteroidia; order Bacteroidales; family UBA10428; genus JAFGSZ01. Next base: position 15,995 of record CAZBJH010000029.1, read on the forward strand.
AAAAGATAAGGATCAATTACTAAAAATTTCCTGAACCAGGGTGAAAACATGTTTGAGATCTGCATATTGATCATTGTCTTCATGTTCGCATCGATCACGGTATCCTTAAAATGATCATAAAATACAGCCTCCGCACTATCCTTTGCTACCTGACCATCAGGGTTATTTTTAACTATCTGAAAAAGCTTTTCCCGCAAATGATTTTCCCTTAGGATATCTTCATGGCTCATTCCGCTTGCTTCCTGAATTAATTTACCCTGATGAAGGATAAGTTCATCCCCGGGCACTCCGGGTGCAGCCAGCAACACGGCAAAATCAACATCCTCTTTGTTTTTCGCTGCAATAATTGATGCAATCAGGCCGCCTTCACTGTGCCCTATAATACCGGTTCTGGTGGTATCTGCCGAGGAATGATTTTTCAGATAGTGGATTGCCGATTCAGCATCCAACGCCAAATCAAAGGTTGTCGCTGTTGAGAATGCCCCTCCCGATTTTCCTGTACCGCGATCGTCATAACGCAACACGACAATATCATGCCGGGTAAGGTAATCAGCAATAACCAGGAAGGTTTTGTGTCCCATGAGTTCCTCATTTCTGTCCTGGGGGCCTGAACCGGAAACCAGAACAACGGCAGGAAACCGGCCTTCTTTGTCGGGACGTGTTATCGTACCTGAAAGCTGTATATTGGCCAGTGAATTCGTAAAAGCTATATTTTCTTCAATATATGGATAGGGAGGTCGCGGTTCCTGCGGACGGTTTTGTGTAAAACGGCCTTCCAGCTTATTCAGCTTAAGTGGTAATGAAGTAACACCCTGAACCCATTTACCGGCAATTGTTCCTTCATTTTCATTTAATCTCCCCGAATACCTGCCCATTATACCCGGAACATCCACAACGACTGAATCAGGCTCAAAATAAACTAACTCGGCCTGAATGTCTTTAGCTCCCTGGTCCGGACTGTCAAGAGTCACCTGAAGGGAATCTTCATTTATCAGGGTAAAATTAAGAACAACCCGGAGTTTAATATGGTTTATTTCCAGATTGCCCATCCATGATCCTGCAAGTGATGTATAATGATCCTGCTGCCCATGAACAAATACACTCGAAATAAACAGGCTAAAAAACAATACAGACAAACGTAAAAATCTTATATTCATGATACTACAAATAAAAGTAAATATTAAAAATTTGTTCGAATATTTATTTTTTTATCTTTGAGTGGTTTATGAAAAGATATTTCGCGATGAAAATAACCAGAACTTTCGACATTCTAACCAATTACCTGGAAAAATATCCTGATAAAGAAGATGCCCTTGTTGCAAAGGAACAGGGTATCTGGGTTAAGTATTCCGCCAAACAATATGTTGAAACAGCCCGTTTTATCAGCTACGGCTTGCTGGCTATGGGACTCGAAAAAGGCGATAAAATAGCTACCATATCCAATAACCGTCCCGAATGGAATTTTATGGATATGGGTATGAGCCGGACAGGTATTGTTAATGTGCCGATCTACCCAACCATCAGCAAGGAGGACTATGCCTATATCCTGAAACATGCCGAACCGCGTCTGATAATTGTTTCAGACAAACTCCTCTATCAAAAGATAGAACACGTGGCAGAAAATAGTAAGGAGATAGTCGGTATCTACTCTTTTAATGATATTGAAGGAGTTAAAAACTGCAAAGAGATATTGGATCTGGGAATTAAGAACGCTGACAAATACCGGGATGAGGTGCAAAAGATAAGTGACAGTATTAACCCTGATGATATGGTGACACTGATATATACATCAGGGACCACAGGAAATCCAAAAGGTGTTATGCTGTCGCATAATAATATCGTAACCAACTTTAAAGCAGCCGGTAATATTCATCCCTATGACAGCCGGCACCGGACGCTGAGCTTCCTTCCACTTTGCCATGTGTTTGAACGTATGGTTAATTATCATTTTCAATCTGCCGGTATCAGTATCTTTTATGCTGAAAACATGGGTACCATTGCTGACAACCTCAGGGAAGTCAAGCCCCAGGTGTTTATTTCAGTACCCCGGCTTATAGAACGCGTTTACGACAAGATCATTCAGACAGGGAAAGACCTGAGAGGAATCAAAAAATCCATCTTTTTCTGGGCTGTGAATCTGGGATTAAAATACGATTATGTAAAGAAAAGGGGTTGGTGGTACCGTTTTCGCCTGAAGATCGCCCGAAAGCTTGTTTTCGAAAAATGGCAGGCAGCCCTGGGAGGTGAAACAGGCCTTATAATTGTTGGTGGAGCTGCCTTGCAGCCGAGGTTATCACGGGTTTTCGGTGCAGCCGGTATCCCGGTGCTTGAAGGTTACGGCCTGACAGAGTCTTCACCGGTAATAGCTACAAATAATATTGTTACCAATGAAATCAGGGTAGGAACCGTAGGGTCGGCTTTTGAAGGAGTGAAAATAAAAATAGCTGATGACGGTGAAATTTTATGTAAAGGCCCTAATGTAATGCTGGGGTATTACAAAGAACCGGAATTTACCAAAGAAGTGATCGATAATGACGGCTGGCTGCATACCGGTGATATTGGTGAAATGATCGATGGAAAATACCTGAGGATCACTGACAGAAAAAAAGAAATGTTCAAATTATCCAGCGGTAAATATATCGCACCCCAGGTTATCGAAAATTTGTTTAAAGAATCATTCTTTATCGAACAGATAATGGTGGTTGGCGAAAATCAGAAATTTGCCAGTGCCCTTATATCTCCTAATTTTCAGTTTTTACATAACTGGTGTTCGATGCATGATGTCAAATACAGGGATAATCCTGAACTGATCAAAAATCCAAAAGTAATCAACCGTTACCAGCGTGAGGTAAATCAGATCAACAAAAAACTTGGGCAAACGGAACATATCAAGCGGTTCAGGCTTGTTCATGAAGAGTGGACCCCGCATTCGGGTGAGCTATCCCCCACCCTGAAACTAAAACGAAGGTTCCTTTACGACAAATACAGTGACCTGCTGGATGATATATTTTCACTGAACAGCAATGGAAACCATAATAACCATAATGGGAATCGTAAAAAGAACAGGGGAAGGAAAAGGAGAGAGTGATATAAATAGTTAAGGGTGAACATAACCGTGAAACCTCACAATCTTACATGTCTTCCACGTGAGGTAATGATCACGAGGCCGAGAAAAGTCAGCAGTCCGTTCAGAATAAGTATCTCGAAACCGAATTTGTACCCTCCTAACCATGTAACGGAGTTTTTATCGATCACATAACAAATAAGCGGAGAAAGAACAGCGATCAGGGGTACCCATTTATCCTTAATATTCCACCTGGTAAACAGACCGAATGCAAATAATCCCAGGAGAGGTCCGTATGTATAGCCGGCAGCATCGAACAGGGCACTGATTACATTTTGGTTATTTATCTTGTTAAATATCAGGATAACGATCATTAACACTGCAGAAATAAAAACATGAACGATCATTCGCAGTCTCTTAAGCTTTCTCTCCGGCATATTGCCGGCATTCAGGATATCCACTGTAAATGATGTGGTCAGGGCTGTAAGAGCCGAATCTGCGCTTGAATATGCCGCGGCTATCAATCCCAGAATAAAAAATACCCCGATAACAGCAGGTAAATAACCCTGGGTGGCAAGAAGAGGATAAAGGTCATCGGTCTGTTCAGGAACGGGAATACCTGTTCGCGCTGCAAAAATAAACAACAGGGAACCCAGGGTAAGAAATAGCAGGATAACCGGCACAAGGACAAGGCTAAACCAATACATGTTCTTTTTGGCATCCTTAATATTTCTACAGCTCAGATTTTTCTGCATCATATCCTGATCAAGCCCGGTCATCACAATGGTAATAAAAGCACCGCTCAGAAACTGTTTAAAAAAATGATTCTTACTGTTCCAGTCATCAAAAAAGAAGATCTTTGAATATCCGCTTTCAGTAACCTGACCTATCATCTCACCAAAATCCCATGACAATTCCCTGCTAATATATATAACGGTCATTATTACTGATAACAGGATAAATAAAGTTTGCAGAGTATCTGTCCAGATAATGGTTTTAATGCCTCCCCTGAAAGTGTATAACCAGATCAGTATTATGGTTACAAGTACGGTAAGAAAAAAAGGTACTCCGTAAGAATTAAAAATAGTGATCTGTAATACATTGGCCACAAGGAACAAACGAAAGGATGCACCGATGATGCGGGAAATCAGAAAAAAAACTGAACCGGTCTTGTAGGAATACCTGCCAAAACGAAAATCAAGGTATGTATATATAGAGGTTAGTTTCAACCGGTAATACATTGGCATTAAAATATTGGCTATCACCAGGTAACCAACCAAATATCCCAGTACCATCTGCATATAGGAAAAACTGCTTGTACCCACCCAGCCGGGAACGGATATGAATGTAACACCCGAAAGGGTAGCACCGACCATACCAAAGGCAACTATATACCATGGTGATCGCCGGTTGCCAAGAAAGAAACCCATGTTGCCGGCATGCTTTCCGGTAAATATGGATATCACCAGCAAAACGGCAAAATAACCCAGTACAATTCCTAATATCAGTGTGGGACTCATTGAAATGAAAAAAACAGGTATAAAAAAAATATTTAATTAGTGTCTGTCCATAAAGTCCCATTTGCAGCGTTACGCTTGTCCGAAAATTGCTCATTTACAACTGGTAAACTCCGCGTTTTCGGACCGCGTAAGCCTTGCAAATGGAACCTTCTGAACAGACACATGTTCGGTTAAACATTTTGACTACTTTATAGACGAATTCTAATTACCGGTTCAAAGATAATCAAATGATGATATTCTTATCCAAAAATCGTAATTTTGCAAACTATCGAAAGGACTTGCAACATGAGTTATTCAAGCTTTCCTTCCAGATTGCTGGAAAACGCCGTGACAGAATTTACGAAGTTACCGGGTATCGGGGAAAAAACCGCACTCCGCCTTGTATTGCACCTGCTTCGACAGAACAATGAAGAAGCAATTGCATTTGGCCGGTCAATCATTAAATTACGTGAAGAAGTACGGTATTGCAGAATTTGCCGGAATATTTCCGACAGTGAGGTATGTGACATTTGCAGCGATAATAAACGCGATCATTCAACCATCTGTGTAGTTGAAAATATCCGTGATGTCATGTCTATTGAACATACCCTTCAATATAAAGGAGTATATCATGTCCTCGGGGGGATAATCTCACCCATGGATGGCATCGGGCCTGCTGACCTGACTATCAATCAGCTTGAAGAGCGCCTTAAAAATAATGATATTTCGGAGATAATACTTGCACTCAGCACTACCATGGAAGGTGATACAACAAATTTTTATCTGTTCCGGAAATTCAAAGACCTTGATATCAAAATTACCACCCTTGCCAGGGGAGTTTCTTTTGGAGATGAACTCGAATATGCTGATGAAATAACCCTTGGCCGCTCAATCATCAACCGCACACCTTTTGATGGTACTTTTTCAGGAAAATAACCTGGGTGATCAGGAAAGGTTATTATATAGAATAATATTGTGTTTATATTGCCTCCCGCTGGTCCCTTCCATTTGAAATGAATAATTATCTTTTCAATAGCATCAGAAACAGCTTCAGGTGATGATGGCTCGGGTGTTATAATTCGTTTCCTGGACTTGATCAGCTTGCCCTTTTTAGTGTTCACGGGAGCCCCCTTAATTCCGGACGCACCAATATCAATACCCAATTTTTTTTTAAATTTCATTCGTTTAATGTAATTTTAACAGATTTACAGTGTTTTTTTTCATATTGTGGAAAGATTATGCAACATAATCATACTCAATTGCATATTTTTCTTTAAACTTGAAAAATTAATTATCAGGCAAATAATTTGAATCAAACAGAATAACAAACATAAAGATAATACAATAACGCTCAACACTAAACTACTGTCAGACAAAAACTCATATTCAGATGAATAAATATATCATTCAATTGCTGGCTTCAAACAACAGGGTTATTATTCCCGATTTCGGGGCATTCATTGTAAAACAAAAGAATCCGAAGATAATTGTATTCAATGAATTCCTACGCTATAATGACGGTTTGTTGATAGATCATTTGGCAAAGGAAGAGAATATTGATAAAGAGCTGGCGAAAAAAAGGATCAGTGATTATGTTGATCGTATAGGAGATACCTTCGGGAATAAACAAGCATTTAATATTGAGGGGCTTGGTTCACTGGTTAAAGAAGAAACCGGTAAAATAAGCTTCGTTGGGAAAGGCGATACACCGGAAGTTAGGAATGATAAAGAATCCAAATCCGAAAAACCTGCTCCAAACACCCGGGCTTCCGAAAAGCAGGTATCCGGTGCTGCTAAAACATCCCGGCAGGAACCGGCAAAAACAGACGCCACTTCAAAAGAAGCAGAAAAGAAAGAAACTAAAAAAGAACCGGAAAAGCCTGAGGTAAAAGCAGATAAAGAAGAAAAGACAGATAAAGGACCTGCCGGAAAAGAAGAACAGAAAGAACTTCCCAAACAAAAAACTGTTCACGAAAACATTAAATCTGCACATGCCACTCCTCTTGAATCAAAGCAAAAATTCACAGGTTCGCAGCACCGGAAAGATACTCCTCCACCCATGGAAAAGCGGCCTCAACCAGTTTATAATTACAATACCCGTGAGGAAAAACGAAAAAGAAATCATGTTCAGATAATCATATGGATCATATTGATACTCCTTGTCAACGGGGCCATTATCGCATGGTTCTTTTTTAATGATGAAATATCGGGCCTTATTGGAAAAAACAGGGATAAAACTCCTGTTGAAATTGTTTCCGGTGAAGAAGAAGGCCTTACAAGGGAAACGGACGATGGATCTGATATGGGTCCGTCTGAAGAACAATCTGACGGTGAAAATGCCACTGCAGAAATCAGGGATAATGAATTAGCTCAACAACAGGAACAGGACCCGCAAATGCCGCAACCCCTGAATGCCAGGAACAAATATTATATCGTAGCCGGTTGTTTCAGCGATGAGCTGAACGCGGATAACCTTGTTGGCGAATTACGCCAGCAGGGATTCAATGCCGAAAAATTCGGCAAGATCGGTGAACTGCATGCTGTATCTTACGAATCCTTCACCAGCAGGTCAAAAGCCATACGGGAACTGGAAAACATCAGGGATAATGTACAGTCTGATGCCTGGCTTAAGTACCAGTAGTAAAGTGAACCCGGTATTAATTCCTTTCGGGTAAGATCATCATGGTATATTTCGCATGCTCAATAACTTTCCCGGCGGAAAAATAAGAGGTATGATAATTACCCCTTATATAGTCATCCGTTTGATCGCAATAATGATCACTTGCAGGAATACCTGAACTGCCGGTTGGAATTATTGCCTGTGTCTGATCCCAGTTGCCGGGGGTATATATATGCCGGTGTGAAGAGCCATGTTGTATCTCATCAAAAGAGTCAAAGGGAAAAGAAAATGGTGATACCGTGTGAAAATCCCCGCCCACAACATAAGCACCACGATGGAGTTTGAATGCCCTGTCGAGTACGTTCACCGATGAAAGCGGATGTGCCAGTGTCAGCCTGTGCATATTTCCCCAGTGCCATGCTGACATGTCATTACCATAATTCGCTATCAGGCTGTCTGCAGCATCATTAAAACTTTTAATTACAATATCGGAAAAGCTTTCGTCACGGTCCGGAGTATTGACATTATTCAGCCAGCTCAGGGTATCCTGCTCAAACAAGCGGTGAATACCAATCCGCAAGAATTTTGAATGATACTTGAAACTGTTGAAGAGCTCATCCCCCAGCTCATCGGCAAAAAGATTCTCAGCCAGTCTGTAATAATAATTTTCAAACACTGCTCCCTCCATGCTATTCTTTCCTAAAACCATATCCCAACTTTTTAACATACTGACCATATCCGAACGCGTTGTATCTTCAAAACCCTTTTGAGAAAGAATTTCAAGCGTGCGCGGTAATACATGTTCAGCAAGCTTTGATTTTTGGTCGAGCTGCATCTTCTTCATATCCTCTGCCGAAAATTTTTCTTTTTCCTCAAGCATTTCCTTTATCCTGTCATAGCGGTATGGTAAAGCATACCATGTTCCTATATGGTAAGGATAATCATTACCCGCCGTTTTATTGTTGGCCGAGCATACATATCCCTCTTCGGGATTAAAGGAATGAGGAAGTTCATCAAAAGGTACATATCCCTGCCAATCATATTCATCGGTCCACCCGGGAAGCAACCCGAAAACGGCTGTCCGCTTTCTGACCGGTACACCGGCAGCACAATACAATCCTATGTTTCCTTCCTTATCGGCATACACAATATTCTGGCTTATCGACGTAAAACTTGTAAGTGCATCCTTAAAATCTTCCCAGTTCGCGGCCTTGTTCAAAAGGTATACTGATCGCAACTCATTGCTGTATTCATCGCCCACCCAGTGCATGGAAACAACGCTGTTTGTGAAACCTTTGAACGGTGAAATAATTGTCCCCCTGTGAGTCATCCTGTATTGCATACTGATCTCATCACCATCACTGGTTTTGATCACCTCATCCCGGTATTCGATATTTCTCCATTCCCCCATATATTCATAAAGTCCGGAATCTTCAGGATGCATCTTTTCCTCGTAGAAATCCATATTATCCACGTATGTATTGGTCATTCCCCAGGCAATGTTCTCATTATGGCCAACTATGACAAACGGTGCTCCCGGCAATGCCAGACCGCTGACGTTCACTTCACCATTCACCGATTGGTGTATCTGATACCATATCCCGGGAATATTCAGACCGAGGTGCATATCATTAGCCAGTACAGGTTTTCCTGTAGCACTCTTTCTGCCCGAAACCGCCCAGTTATTACTGCCACAGAACACATCAGCCCCCAGGGCATTAAGCTTTTTATTCGTAGCCACCAATCCTGCAAAAGCAGTATGTGTATCATATTCATTCCCGTAGCCGGGGAACACAACCGATGTTCTTGAGCCAATATCGGGTAATATATCAGCCAGCTGATCTGCACTTACCACGTTCATTATTTTTTCGAGGATAAGTTCACTCCAGCCTGCTTTAAGGTCCCACGCCATATAACCTATAAGGTTTACCGTGTGAATGGGTTTCCATTCTTCGGGTTTGTACTTCAAAACAGCAAACTCGGGAGGCAGCTTTTTTTGGTGTTTGTCGATATAAAGGTTGATCCCCCTGCTATAGGCTTCAAGGGCATTAATAATATCTGCATCCGCCGAATCGAGTATCATTTTGGATTTCTCCGAATAACGCAGGGACCGCATAAGGATATCCGTATCCGCGTACTCCTTTCCGAAAATTTCGGATAACCTGCCCAGGGTTATCCTGCGCAGCAGATCCATTTGCCATAAGCGGTCCTGAGCCATCACATAACCGGTTGTCATATACAGGTCATGTTCATTCACGGCATCAATATGAGCCACAGCATACCGGTCACGTGAAATATGAACCGTATCTGTTGCCCCTTCCAGCACAATGCTTTCATTATAATCAGGCAATCCCCTTTTTGCAATATGGTTAAGAAATACAAGGCTGCCTGTGATGGCAAGCACTATCAAAACAAAAAGAACCAGCAATAAACGTTTTAGTATTTTCACAAGAATATATTTTATTTAAGTTATTAGTAATTAATTTGTTATTTCGTTTAATCAAAGTTGGTGGTAGTTGTTCACCTGTTATTTATTTTAAATGGTGTTCACGAGCTCTCCCGCTTACGCGGGATCGGTTGTTGCCTCACCAAATTTTTATATTTTTTAAGGCGTTCGGCGAACCCTCATCCCAAATAATAAGTTCTTAGTATATATTCATGTCCTTTCATCCACACAAAACAAATTATACATCACGGGGACAACAATAAGGGTCAGAAAGGTTGATGTCAGTAATCCCCCTATAATCCCCCAGCCCATTGGCGCCCATAATGTACCGCCACCCAGGGTGAGGGGCAGCAGTCCCCCGACAGTAGTAAGTGAGGTAAGTATTATGGGGGTAAACCGCGTTTCCCCGGCTTGTTTTAATGCTTCCAGGCGGCTCATCCCCGAATCGATCAGCTTATTGGTATAATCGACAAGGATAATGGCATTGTTCACTACAATTCCCACCAGGCTTATCAGTCCGACAAAAGCCGTAAAAGAAAAGGTATTTCCCGTGATCAGCCATGCCCATACCGACCCGATAAAAGCCAGGGGGATAGCGGCAAAAATGATCCAGGGTTTAATGAATGACCGGAACTGTAACACAAGAACAGCAAAAATAGCGATCATAGCCAGCAAAATTGCCCTGGTCATACCACCATATGATTCTTCCCGGTTCTCAAGTTCACCCGCTATATGATACGAATAACCGGCCGGGAAACGATACGCGGATAATTTTTCAATTATTGGTTGAAGAACATCATCCAATGTATAATCCTTTTCTATATCTGCCAGGATTGTCGCGTTTCTTTTCATATTATACCGGGTTACCAGTCCCGGTGATTCCCTGAATCCTAATGTGACCAGTTGTTTTAAAGGTATCTGGCATCCGGTGAGGGAAGCAACATTAACCCTGTCAAGGTCGCCCAGGCTTATCTTTTCGTCATAAGGAAGCCGCATGACAATGTCATATTCTTCACCCTCCTTATCGCGGTATTTGGAAACAGTCATTCCGTTTATGCTGGTACGAATGGTTTTATCGATCTCATATGCAGGCACACCTAACATAGCGGCCTTGTCTTTATTGATATCAAAAAAAAGGTCTGTTTGTACCCTGTCAAGCTGATTTTGAATATTCAATGAACCTTCTGCTTCAGCCACTATTTTCTCAATATCCCGTGATATCCGTTGTAATATCTCTGAATCATCACCCAGAATATGTATCTCTATGGGGGCCTGTATAGGTATCCCCTGTTCAAATTCTTTGATATTTATCCTCGTACCCGGAAAATCAGAGAAGGTTTTCCTCAGGCTTCCTATCAGCCTGTCAAATTCCTCTACATCATATTCTTCAAGCCCCACAAAAAACTCTGCAAAATTCTTACTATTACTTTTCGGAAAAGTATTATAATAAATTCTGGGATTACCGTGCCCTACATTTGATGCGTATTTTTTTACCCGGGGTATAGTATCAAGCACAGCTTCAATCTGACGGGCAATGGCATCTGTTTTGTGTATATCGGTCCCCTCCGGCAGCTCGGCCCTTATAAGGAACTGGGGTAACTCTGCCTTGGGAAAGAAGCTGATCCCGACAAACCGGAATGCAATTATGGAAACAACCAGAATAAATACAGAAACAGTAACTGTCAGCACACTATGTTTCAGTGCATAATCGAGAGACTTCCGGTAAGGCCCTTCGATAATACGGGATAAGTAACTACCAAAACCGGTTTTTTTATTTTCTTTCCAGGGGCTGAGTATTCTTCCTGCAGCAAGAGGGGTGATAGTCAGGGCAATCAGTAATGAAACCAGCAATGTGGCAATGATGGTAACCGGAAGGCTTTCTATGAAATCCCCTGCTTTATCCGGCATCATGATCAAAGGAATAAATGCAAGTATAGTGGTAACAGTTGCTGCAATTACCGGCCCCGCTATCTGGCCGGCACCCTTAACAGCAGCTTCCTTCCCTGATAATCCCTGTCCCATAAACCTGTTTATATTCTCTATAATAACTATGGAATTATCCACAAGTAATCCCAATGCCACAACAAGACCGGCTATAGATATCTGCTGAAGACCGAAACCTGAAAGATCGACAAACCATAGACCTATCACAATGGAAAGGGGAATAGCGAAAATAACGATCAATGCCGACCTGATACCCAGGGATAACAGGATAATTATACCCACCAGCAGGATACCCTGTAAAAGATTTTTCAGAAAACCGTTGATCCTGCTTTCCACTATCTCTTTCTGATCAAAAACATAATGGATCTCGATATCATCGGGCAGATCGTTCTTATACCCCTCAACAACAGGGTATATCTCATCAGTAATATCAAAAAGATTAAAATCTTCCTTTTGCCGGGCAACAATGAATATCCCCCTTCTTCCGTTATAACGGCCAATATAATCCGTATCGGCGTATGCAAATTCTACTTTAGCGATGTTTTTCAGGTATATCAACCTGCCATTGAACGAATGGACAACTGTATTTTCAATCTCTTCAAGGTTTTTATATGCGCCGGAGGTTTTTATGTTAAATGAACGATCACCAACACGGATCGATCCCCCGGGAATATTTGCATTGCTTCCTTTTATTGCACCGGCTACCTGATCAAGAGTAATGTTCATCAGGCTCATCTTGTCAGGATCGAAAGAAACACGTATTTCCCGTTCAGGGCACGCGAGTATCTCTACCCCGCGCATCCCGGATATTTTTTCAAGATCCTCCTTTATGTTGCCGGCGATATCCTCCAATACATTATATTCAGTGCTGTCGGCAACAACAGCCAGTTGAAGAATATTTACATCAGAACTGGTATACTGAAAGGTTTCCATACTGTAAATATCCTTTGGCAATTGGTTTTTGACGCTGTTTACCCTGGTAACCATTTCATCATATTTCGCTTTTGCATCGGTATCGAAGTCAAATTCAACCCCTACTGTAACAAATCCGTCTTTTATTGAGGTGTTCATTTGTCTGATATCATCCATCTCATTGATGGATTCTTCTATAGGGACGGCCACAAGGTTTTCAAGATCATTGGGATTGGCTCCCGGATAAACCACCACCACAGACCCGCCGGGAATATATATGGCAGGGTTTTCTGTCCGCGGCATGGAAAAAAAAGAGAAGATCCCGGCAATGGAGATTAAAATGAACAATACCACTGCAAACTGGTAATTATGAATGGCGTATTTAGGAAGATTCATTCTAAACAGACACATGTACGGTTAAACATTTTTACTAATTTATAGACGGTCCCTAATTATAGTTTGTCAAAAAACTTATAGTGTTTGTTCAGAATGTTCGAGATCAAGGCGCGCAAACCGAACGAAGTGAGCTCTTGAACACCTTTAAAAATAATTAACGTTGTGAAAAAAATTTTAAACCGCGGTATACTAATGAATTCGAGGATTTAAAATTTTGGCAGC
>CAZBJH010000030.1:0-3511 GCA_964492185.1 uncultured Bacteroidales bacterium
ATAGTGTCTGTCCATAAAGTCCCATTTGCTGCGTTACGCTTGTCCGAAAATTGCTCATTTACGACAAGTAAACTCCGCATTTTCGGACTGCGCAAGCCTTGCAAATGGAACCTTCTGAACAGACACATGTCCGGTTAAACATTTTGCCAACTTTATAGACGGACACTATATAGTGTCTGTCCATAATGTCCGATATCTGCGTTGCTGCTCACATTTTAAATCCTCAAATACTTTAGTATTCTGCGGTTTAAAATGTTCACGCGCCTTGATCTCGAACATTCTGAACAAACACTATGACTTTATTGACAAACTCTATATAAGAGCCTTCAGAATCTCGCGACACTTTCTTTTATCAGGGTCGTCATGGTGCTGCGGCGTGAGGCAATGACTTCATTTTTTTCCTTTGTGGTGGCGGGCCTGATATCGGTGCGCCATGATTCATAATTGGTGCAAAGGGATACCACAGAATATTGGATACCGATCTCATTGGTGAGGATGGCCTCGGGGGCTGATGTCATATTTACAATGTCGGCTTTCCAGTGGCGGTACATGTTCGATTCTGCCCGGGTGGTGTAACGCGGGCCTTCAACTGACACAACGGTGCCTTTGGTGTGTACGGTGATACCCTTTTTTACCGCCGATTCAATAATGATATCACGTAATTCGGGACTGAAGGGATGGATCATGGGTTCATGGCTGAGTTCCGCTTCGGGTATCTTGTCGAGAAAGCTCAATCCCATGTATTTGGTCTGATCGATAAACTGGTCGATAACCACTATCTCTTCGGGGCATACCTCTTCCTGCAGGCTGCCGCAGAGGGAGGTGGCTATAATATGGGTAACGCCAAGCTGCTTAAGGGCATAAATATTGGCCTGGTAGTTGATCTTAAAGGAAGGGATATCGTGTTTTATACCATGCCTGAACAGCAGCACTAATTCTTTACCTGCCAGGCGGCCGGTGTAAAAGTCGGACAGGTTATCACCAAAAGGTGTTTCCGTAGTGATCTTTTTATAATCTTCCAAAAAAGTTTCGGGATCTTCAAATCCCTTTCCGCCGATTATTGCTAATTTTTTCATTGTCATATTACGGGAAGTTAAGTTTTTTCGGGAAATAAGTGTTTAATATCTTTTTCAGATGCTTTGCAAATGCCTCTTTCCGTGATCAGTCCTGTAACCAGCCCTGAGGGTGTTACATCGAATCCCGGATTGCTTACCGGAATATTTTCACCGGTGATCAGTATTTTTTTGATCTTTCCGTTATGCAGCCCTTCGGTATACCTTACTTCATTTTTGTCCCTCTCTTCGATCACAATATCCTTTGATCCCCTGGCTGACCCCCAGTCGATGGACGAGGAAGGCAGTGCAGCATAAAAAGGGACCTTATTATCTTTTGCAGCCAGGGCTTTTAAGTATGTACCTATCTTGTTCGTAACATCACCCGATATGCTTGTCCGGTCACTCCCGACCAGCACTATGTCTACCATGCCCTGCTGCATCAGGTGTCCCCCGGCATTGTCGGTGATCAGGGTGCAGGGAACACCATGTTGGGCAAGTTCCCAGGCGGTGAGCTTTGCCCCCTGGTTGCGGGGCCTTGTTTCATCTATCCATACATGAACCTTAATACCTTGGTCATGTGCCATATAGATCGGGGCTGTTGCCGTACCGTAATCAACACAGGCCAGCCAACCGGCATTGCAATGGGTAAGGATATTTACCGGTTCACCCTTTTTGGCTTCGCTGATCTGCCTGATCAGGGGCAGGCCGTTGAGGCCGATATTACGGCAGTTTTCAGTTTCACTGTTCATAAGTTTTTTTGCCTCTTCCAGCGCCTTTGTGGTTTTTTCTTTTATACTTCGGGCTGATGAAATGGCATCCTGCACCAGGTCAACGGCATAACCCAGGTTTACGGCTGTGGGACGTGCTGATTTTAAGTAATTTGCAGTCTGCCTGATGTAGGTGTTCGGAATAATATCATAAGGGATATTCATTAAGGCAAGATACATGCCCAGGGCAGCGGTAACTCCGATCAACGGCGCCCCGCGAACATGCATCTCCTGAATTGCCCTGTAGGTTTCTTCAGGTGTTCTCAGCTCCTCTGTCACCAGCTGAAAAGGAAGATAACGCTGGTCAATGATCCGGACTAAGCCCTTATCTTCGTCATCCAGCCATATGCTTTGAAGTTGTTTCCCTTCTACGATCATCGGCAAAAAATGAAAGAATTTTGTTTCTTTACAATTTGAAAAACTAAAAATAATGAAATTATCCGACGCCGGAAACAAAACTTCAGGACAAATTAAGAATATCATCTTTGACTGGGGCGGGGTGATCACAAATATTAATTACCAGGCAACAATTGATGCGTTTAAAAAATACGGTCTGGATGATTTTGATAAATTGTACACAAAGTTCAATCAGAGTGAATTGTTCATTCAACTGGAAACAGGGAAGATCACAGCCTTTGCCTTCAGGCAGGAGCTGCGGAAAAGTATCGGCATACCCGTATCCGATGAAGAAATAGACAAGGCATGGTCGGCCATGCTGCTTGATACACCTGCTGACCGGCTGGAACTGCTTCGGCAGCTTAAGGAAAGGTACCGGACTTTTCTGCTTAGCAATACCAATTCGATCCATGTTGAAGGATACAGGAGATATCTTCATGCCGTCACGGGGATAAGTGATTTTAACGAGTTATTTGAAAAGGTTTATTATTCGCATGAGGCGGGATACCGGAAACCGGGGAAGGAGATCTTTGAATACGTGCTTTCCGATTGTTCTGTTAAACCCGTGGAAACCCTGTTTGTTGATGATACCTGTGATAATATTGAAACTGCTGAAAGCTTGGGCATCAAGACATTACATATTAATGACGGAATGGATATAGCAGATTGTTTTAAACAGGCAGGATATTTTTGATATGCAATATTTTAATAAAAAAAGGGTTTATTATATGAAATGGTTTTTTGGGATTGAATGTTTCCCCGTATTGTAAAAAATTGATATCTTGCCCTTTTAATGATAATTTTATAGTTTTTTTATACCGCTATTATGAAACAATCAGCACTTGTATTTTTTTCAGCTTTTGTATTTGCCCTTTCGGTATCGGCTCAGAGTAAAAAGATACCTGCCGTGATATATCTGAAAGACGGGTCAACAATCAGCGTTTACCATTTTGGTCAGAAAGTATGCGGGAATAACCGCTACCTCGACAGTTACATTATTGTAAGGGGAAAATACAGCGGTCTTGTCACTGAAATAAAGAAATATGATGATATAAGGTCAATTGATATGAAAGGGTTCACTGAGCCCCCGGTAGCAAGTGTCGGAAATGAGAAAGCCGTTATTAATGTCACGAAGAAGAACGGAGTGACAGTATCACTGGAAGAGGCTGAACTGGTTATGTCATGCTACGGCCCCGGGGATAAATACAACAGGATAAAAGTGCAGATCATGAACCCGCTTACCGAAGAAATTGTTGAAAAGTCGGTTGAGGTTAAGGATATCGATATGGTGAG
>CAZBJH010000030.1:3611-28661 GCA_964492185.1 uncultured Bacteroidales bacterium
CTTCCGGCTCACTTTGGAAATTAACCGTCAGATAACGGATTATTGATTTTCCGGTTCCTGCCAGTCGCCGGATGCCTTGATCACATTAACGAGTTCATCAACTGCCTGATCTTCGGGTATATTGCGTTTGATCAACCGGCGTGATTTATATAAGCTGACTTTGCCGGGCCCGGCACCTACATATCCGTAATCTGCATCAGCCATTTCACCAATACCATTTACTATACAACCCATAATGCCAATCTTCAATCCTTTGAGGTGATGTGTTTTAGCACGTATCATGGCAGTTGTCTTTTGCAGGTCAAACAGAGTACGGCCGCACGAGGGGCATGAGATATATTCTGTTTTGGTGGTACGTACACGTGCAGCCTGCAATATGCCAAATGCCGTGTGATTAATGATGTCCGGTGTAATGTCTGGCAGGGAGTTTGTGATCCATATTCCGTTGCCTGTACCATCCAGAAAAAGGGCCCCCAGGTCAGCTGCACTTTTCAGCCGGAGCAGCTCTGCAGTTTTTTCAGTATAGTTACACCGAAAGACCACAGGACACCGGCATCCCGTGTTCATCAGTTCAATCACAAACCGGCGCTGTTCAGCCAGGCTGTTCTTTGTGAGCGGGTCAATGACAAGGGCCAGCAACGGGTCATCTTTAATGATACTGATGAGGTTACCTTGCAGTTCAGGTAGCGTTAACCGGAGAAATTTCAGGCCTGTTAGTTTCTTGTATACCTGTTTGTATTCATCAGTTGTTAACAGGGGGATTATTTGCTTTGCCGGTTCATTTATTTTTTCCCGGATAGCATAGTCTGTCAGGATCAGTTTGTTTTCCGGGATATCCGTATGAGGTGGTATGTTTTTCAAATAGATGATATCGGCAGCCTGATCAGTAAATTTCCACCGGCCGTCCCGGTAGTTCCATCCGGCCTGTTGCAAATCCGGATAATTGCTGCCGGAAGACGATGAGAGGCCGGTTACCACTACAGGAACATGGTCACTGCCAATGATACCTGCCTGGAAAGTTTGCCGGATCCGGTAGCCGTATGGGCCGATTGGATTTTTTGTTACCGGCGGAATGGCAGCATGCCCGGCTTTACCGGTAAAATATTTGACCAGTTCGCGGGCAACAGGAATTTCTTTTTCGGGATCCTCGGTGAGGGATACCCTTATTGTATCGCCAAGCCCGTCTGTTAAAAGTGCCCCGATGCCCACAGCTGATTTTATGCGGCCGTCTTCTCCTTCACCGGCTTCGGTAACTCCCAGGTGCAAAGGGAACGTCATGGACTCGTTGTTCATTTTAGCTGCCAGCAGGCGGTTGGTTTTTACCAGCACCTGTGTGTTGCTGGCTTTGAGCGAAACAACCACATCTGTAAAATTTTCGTTTTTGCATATGCGCAGAAATTCCATGGCCGATTCGGCCATACCTTCCGGTGTGTCTCCATGCCGGCTCATGATACGGTCAGAGAGCGACCCGTGATTAACACCTATGCGTAAGGCTGTTTGGGTGGCTCTGCATTTTTCAAGTAAGGGAAGAAAATTTACTTTGATTTTGTTTAATTCAGCCTGAAATTCTTCATCGGAATAATCGAATTTATTGAATTTTTTTGCACTGACGTAATTACCCGGATTAATCCTTACTTTATCTGCAATGCCCGTTACTTGTTCAGCTACTTTCGGATTAAAATGCACATCTGCGATCAAAGGATAATTATAGCCTCTGGCATGGAGCTGTTTTTTTATTTCAGCCAGGTGACCGGCATCCTTTATGGTGGGTATGGTGATCCGTACATACTCACCGCCGGCTTCAATGATCCGGATGCACTGTTCCACGGTTTTGCCGGTATCTGCTGTTGAAGTGCTGGTCATCGACTGGATACGAATGGGATGATCCCCGCCCAGCGGAATATTACCAATATATACCTCGTGGGTTTTGCGTCGTTGATATGTGGTGAGGCTTTCGCAATAATTCATTGTTATTTTTCGGCATGTTAAAGGATACAAAGATAATCTGATTCTTCGGGATAGAAAAGTGTAGATAAAGATAGTTGAGTAGTCCCCTCCTGGGGGAGCCTGTCCCGTACCGAAGGACGGGAGGTCAGGGGTGGGTCGGTAAAGTTGAGTAGTTGAGAAGAAAAAGTCTTGCCAGTCTTGCCAGTCATGGCATTTCTTCAGATTTTTTTGAAAAAAATGTAATAAAATTTGCAATTACGATAATTGTCGTATATATTTATACGATAATTGTCGTAATAAAGACGTAAAAATGAAGAACCGGAAACAAAAAGTAAAGCCCACGAATGCTGAGCTGGAAATATTACAGGTGCTATGGGAACATGGATCGGGGACAGTAAAATTTGTACATGAACAGTTGAACGAAAAAAGGGGGGTTGGCTATACGACTACCCTGAAGATCATGCAAAATATGACGGAAAAGAATATGGTAAAGCGTAAACGGGAAGGCCGGGGTCATGTTTATTTTCCGGCAATCGAAATGGAGGATACCCAAAATGAATTGCTCGACCGTTTTCTGGATATTGCTTTCGCAGGCTCCGCATCAAGTCTCGTCATGCAATTGCTTGACCATCATGAAACATCTGCTGAGGAGTTGAAAAAGATAAAAAAATTGATCAGTAAACTGGAAGGAGGCAAATAATGGATAGTATATATCATATTTTTCCGTCCGGAGTTATGGAAGCATTGGGATGGACAATTATACATTCCGTGTGGCAGGGAGCATTGATCGCCCTCATTTTTTCGCTGGTCATGCTTTTTACAAAACGGTTTACTTCAGTAACACGTTATATCATCGCAGTAATTGCCCTGTTATTTATGCTTTTCAGTGTGTTTTTTACTTTTATAAGGGTTTATGAAAGCCAGGGAAGTGAAGAGGTTGTTACTGTGAAGGATATCGAACGACCGGATGATGCGGTTGATTATTCAGTTACTCCTGCAAAAACAACCGGGAGTGTTTTAACAGGGGATTCTGCAGGAAATATTAACATGATCCTGAATGATTTTAAAAATTACTTTTACCGGCATTTTCCATTGATCGTGACATTCTGGTTAATGGGAATGCTGATCCTCATGTTGCGGTTTATCGGTGGTCTGGCATATACCCGACGAATGAAATATTACCGTGTTATGCCGGTTGAGCCACGATGGGGAAAGCAATTTAAAGAATTGCTTGTGAAGCTGGGGATTAGTCAACCGGTAAGCATATTACAATCATCACTGGCAAAGGTCCCTCTCGTTATTGGCTATATTAAACCGGTGGTATTATTACCGGTAAGCGCCTTTACAGGACTTTCGGAAAAACAACTCGAAAGTATACTGGTTCACGAACTGGCCCATATTATACGCAGGGATTATATCATTAATTTGTTTCAATCATTGATAGAAATTGTATTATTTTATCACCCGGCTGTATGGTGGATATCGTCGGTAATAAAAGAAGAACGCGAGCATTGCTGTGATGATATTGCACTGGAATATACAGGAGATACACTGAACTACGCGAAGGCACTGGCAGGTATCCAGGAACAACTTTTGCATCAGGAAGGACTGGCCATGACGATCAGTCATAATAACAAATTATTAAAACGGATAAAACGATTATTAAATCAACCCAAAATGAAAACAAATTTTATGGAAGGGGTTACAGCCTCATGTATTGTATTTTTTGGAATAGTGATGATTATGCTGAACCCTGGTATTGCTTCAGCATTTAAGATTCAGTCAGAAGAATCGGGAGTAACCCGCATGGTCCAAAAGGGAGAAATACCGGAAGCGGATACGGACTTACATACTCCGGATAATCAGTCAGCATTGGTTTTGCAGGATTCGTTGCTTGCTGCAGGTACAAAAGAAGATGAATCAGCGGGACCGGAATCAGAACCTGGAGCCATGCACATGGATCAAACCATTGAACAGGAAAGAAAGCAGACAATAGTTGCCGATGAAAATGCTTTAGGCCGGGAAGAAAAAATTATTGATGAAGAAATAAAAACTGAAGTTGCACGCGAAATTTCTGAAGAATTGAAAAGGGAGATAGAGATTGAGTTGCGAAGGGAGTTGAATAAGGAGGGTATGCAGGAAGAAGTGATCCGTGGTGTTGAAAAAGGATTACAGGATATGGATATTGATTTGATTATTGATGAGGCTTTGACAGGAGTTGAGGCCGGTATGCGTGAAATTGACTTTAATAACATTGTGGATGAAGCTTTGGCCGGAGTTAAAGAAATGGATGAAGCAGATATCAATATCATGGTAAATGAAATCATATATGGTGTTGAAGAAACCTTGCGCCAGATGGATTTGAACGCGATTATCAATGAAGTGCTTCAGGGTGTGAACAGTGCAATGCATGAGATTGATGTTGGAGCAATCATTGTTGAAAGTTTGCATGATCCGGTATATGATGATCCGGAGACCGGGTTTTATGGAAATCCGGAGCATTTGCACATACTGAAAAGCGGGGTGGGACAATGGAACCGCTGGCGGGAAAATAACCCGACGATCCGTCCCGATCTTTCAGGAGCTTATTTTAAGGAAAGTGATCTTTCCGGGGCTGACCTGCATAATGTTAATCTTCAGGATGCCCATCTGAAAGAAGCTGAACTGGATGGAGTCAATTTTGAAAATGCCCTGCTGTTCAGGACTAATCTGAAAGAAGCTTCATTGGCAGGAATACGGGTTGCCGGTGCGGATTTTACCAATGCCAACCTGAAAGAAGTAAATTTGAGCGGGCTGGATTTGCGGAAAGCTAATTTTTTCCGGGCTAATCTGAAAGAAGCCGATTTGTCAGGCACTGATCTGCGTGATGTTATACTGGAGGGAGCTAACCTGAAAGAAGCGAATCTGAGAAAAGCCGACCTGAGAGGTGCACATATGGAAGGAGTGGATTTCAGCGAAGCCGATATTGACGGTGCTGATCTCCGTCATGTACACTTTGATGACAATACACTATTCCCGGAAGATGATTAGAAGTACGTGGTTATGTAGTTGAGTAGTTGAGAAGAAAAAGTCTTGCCGGTCCTGCGGTCTTGCCAGTCTTGCAAGTCTCTCGCTAAGAATGTTAGTAGTATGTTGAATGTTTTTTCACTTTTCAGAATCTGGTAGAATCCCCGCTTCGAGCTCTTTTTCTTCCGGCTTTCGGCTTACTTTGGGCACAAGGCAGGAGCCTTGCGCCAGTGAGGCGGGTGGACTTTGCCATAACCTGCGTATTGCTGGATTTAAGTGAAACCACAACATCACTGAAATCCTCAGTTTTGCATATACGCAGAAATTCCATGGCCGATTCAACCATGCCTTCCGGTGTGTCACCATAACGGCTCATGATCCGGCCGGAAAGGTTTACATTAAACTAAGATTTTATTATATAGTTGCGGGTTTTAAAAAATCCGGTATATTTGTTTTTTTCTAAAGAAAAATATTTTTTGATAACCCGGGGCGTGAATAATGCAGATTAACAATTTATTTACCAGATACAGCTATATCTTGCGGTTAGTATTTATAATTATTTTTATTATCCTTTTCCGTTTTTTTGCCTTTGCGGATGGTGAGATCTTCCTTAAAACGGATACCCTCAGTAGGACATTGAAAATTCCTTCCCATGAAAGTGATATTGAAGTTGACGGCGTGCTTGATGAAGATGCATGGAAGAATGCCCTGGTAATTGAGCTCAATTATGAAGTGGCCCCAGGTGAAAATATCCCGCCACCGGTAAGGACGGAAGTTTTTCTTACTCACAATAAGGAGATGCTTTATATTGGTTTTGAGGCTCATGACCCTGAAGCGGAAAAGATAATGGCAAACTATTCCGACCGCGACAAGATGTATGATGATGACTGGGTCGGGGTGATACTGGATACCTGGAATGATGAACGCAGGGCATTTGATTTTATTTGTAATCCGCTTGGAGTGCAGGCTGATGCTATTGAATCCTCAAATTTTGATGATTCATGGGATGCTATCTGGTACTCCGATGGTAGTGTTCATGATTCAGGTTTTACAGTGGAAATGGCTATTCCCTTCAGTTCGCTCAGGTTTCAGCGCGACACGGGAAAACAGATATGGGGATTTGATGCAGTAAGGAGTTACCCGCGGGAAGTACGGCATCATATAGGAACATTCCCGCGCGACAGGAACAATAATTGTTATCTTTGCCAGTCATTGAAAATTGAAGGCTTCGAAGATGCAGAGCCGGGTAAAAATATTGAGATCGCCCCCACTCTGTCCTTTCAGCTCAGACAGGAGAGGGAGGATGAAACCAGTGGGCCTTTCGACTGGAAAACCAAACGGCTGGAACCGGGGGTAACTGCAAAATGGGGCATAACACCCAACATGACATTCAGCGGAACGCTGAACCCGGATTTTTCCCAGGTGGAAGCTGATGCGGCGCAGCTTGACATTAATGAGCCTTTTGCTCTGTTTTTCGCGGAAAAAAGGCCTTTTTTTACGGAAGGTTCAGATTTTTTCGATACCCAGTTCGATGCAGTTTATACCCGTACGATAAGGGAACCCTTATGGGGCGTTAAATTGACAGGTAAGGAAAAAGGGAATACCATTGGTGCTTATTTTGTTCAGGATGAACTGACCAACCTGATATTTCCGGGCAGCCAGGGGTCAGATGAAACATCATTGCAGCAATCCTCCTTTTCTTCAGTGATGCGGTATAAATATGATATAGGCAATAAATATACGGTTGGCGCCATTATTACAGATCGTGAGGGAAAGGATTATTTTAACCGTGTGGCTGCTATTGATGCTGATATACGTATTACCGATAAAGACCAGATAAGGGTGACGGCCGGCGGATCATCCACCCTTTATCCCGATACTGTTGTTAGGGAGTTTGATCAGCCTGAAGGGGCTTTCAGTGATTATGGCTTTGATTTTTATTATTTTCATAATACAAGCAAACTGGACTGGCGGTTATCAATTGAGGATTATGGCAAGAATTTCAGGGCCGATCAGGGATTCAGGCCAAAGGTAGATTATAAGAAAGTCGAGGCGGCTTCCGATTACATGTGGACAAATGAAAAAGAAAACGGCTGGTGGAGCCGGGTTATAGCCGGCTTGTATACACGTTACCATACAGATCAAAGCCTGGAATTATTAAAAAGAGGAGCCGGAACCTATTTTGATTTTACAGGGGCGTTCAGGCAGTTCCATTTTCACGCTGAATTAGATGTAGCAGAAGAAAGCTACAATGATGAGCGTTTTCAGGTCACATCCGTTTTCGTGCATAATTGTATGAGGCCTGCCAAAAGCCTGTTTTATTATTTTAATATATGGCTTGGCGACCGGATCGACTATGCAAATACCCGTCCCGGAGATCGTATTCGTTTGTCTCCGGGTATGGAACTGAACGTGGGCAGGCACATCCGCATATCGCTTGAACATACTTACGAACAGCTTAATGTTGAACCGGGCAGGTTATACACGGCCAATATATCGGAGGGAAAGTTTGTTTACCAGTTTACCAGGCAGCTGTTTGTCAGGGCTATTTTACAATACAGAAACTACGAACGCAACGTTGGTTATTATACGGATGAGGATAACCTTCCCGATCCTCATACCTCATCTCTGTTCGCCCAATATCTCTTTTCGTATAAGCTCAACCCGCAAACGGTTTTTTTCCTGGGTTATTCGGACAGCTACCTGGGAGGTGAGATCGATAACCTCGATGTACCCCTGACACAGACGGAAAGAAGCCTGTTTTTTAAGCTGGGCTATGCTTTGACTTTTTAACCTGCATTATTGGCTTCGCCGGGCTAAAGGTTAAAATAAAATAGCCATGATAACCTGTATTATTCACCCGTCAGGTTAACACTTTCATAATTCTCATTCATTTTTATGACCCTTTAGCCCGGCGAAGCCAATAATGCAGGATAGTAGCAGATTTCACAAAAGGGGAGGGTAATATTATTTTATTACCCTCTTTTTTATTATGTGATGTGACCCGTTAAACATTTTGCCAACTTTATAGACGGACACTAATCAGGTTCTGGTGAAAATAAACTTTTCCGAATGATATCAATTTAATAATTTAGCCTGTATTATTCTTGCCACAGGTTTTATTATATGTATATTATTTAAAAATATATGTGAATGGCAATCCGTAAATTTCTTCCGGCCCTGTTGATCACCGTAATAGTTCAGAATGCCGTATGCCAGGAAAGCTATAAAAATTCCCTTATGGCAGGAGTAAGGTCTCACTATGGGTTTATTATCGCCCATTCAAGGGAGCTTAAGGATGTGTCACATACTTTCCCGTGGGGCGTGGAAACTGAGCTTGCATGGCAGTTTATGGGAGATAAAGCCTGGCAATACTGTTATTGTTATCCCCGTGCAGGGGTATCCTTTTTTTACACGAATTTTGATAATCCCGATGTTCTTGGAAGTTCCTGGGCACTGTATGTTTTTGTTGAACCCATGATAGGTGCCGAAAACAGGATCAGCGGTTCGGTACGGTTTGGAGGGGGGCCGAATTATCTGGACAAGGTATATGATGAAGAAACAAATCCGGAAAATAAGTTTTACAGTTCGCCGGTAAGCTTTATCGTTATGCTTAATGCCGGACTGAACTACAGGATAAATAAATTCTGGAATGTTCGCCTGGCCGGTAATTTTAACCATATCTCAAATGGCGGGATAAAAAATCCCAATAAGGGTATTAATTTTCCTACTTTTAATCTTGGCGTGGATTATAACTTACGGCCCCTGCCGTATACAAATAAAACAAAAAACGATTCCATACTGATCAATCCCTGGAAAAAAAGAACGGAAATTTCTTTTTTTTCAACTGCAAAAACAGATATTAAAGGGCAGGAGCGATACCTGGTTTATGGATTCATGGGTAAATACAGCCGGGTGACAGGACGTTTGAGCGCGCTTTCACTGGGACTGGAATGGGCCTCTGACGGTGCCGATAAAAAAGAAATAGAACGAAACGGTATTATGACAGGAGGTAAGCCGGCTGATCATCGTTATGCGGCTTTTCTGTTAGGCCACGATCTGCTGCTGGGAGATTTTAATTTTTCAGTTCAGCTGGGGGTGTATGTATATTCTCCTTTTGACAGGATGGATGAGGTATATCAGCGATATGGCATTTCCTACCATTTTACCGGCATGTTGTTCTGCGGGATAAACCTGAAGGCTCACAGGCATGTAGCGGACTTTTTTGATTTCAGGCTTGGAGTATCTTTTTAAAATTTCTTCTACTACCGCAAGTCTGTGACTTGTGGTCATCAACATTAATATACTACCGCAAGTCTGCGACTGATGGCAGTTCGAATGTTAAATTATAGAGCCACAAGTCATAGACTTGCGGCATATGGGGGACATGATTTATTTTTTTGGTTAACAATGAATATAAACTTCAGGAAAAATTTTAGTTTTGTTATAAATTAAACTATTCACATGTATTCATCAATAACAAATGACGAGTTAAAAAAGGCAATTCGTAATATCCCTGATTTTCCCAAGCCCGGGATACAGTTTAAAGATATAACCAGTGCACTCCAGAATGCCGGTTTTTTTTCCTTTATTGTGAACAGTATAGTTGACCGCTATGAGAACAAAGGAATAACAAAAGTTGTTGCAATTGAATCAAGAGGCTTTATTATAGGAGGGGCAGTTGCTTCACGACTGAATGCGGGGTTTATACCCATTCGTAAACCGGGTAAGCTGCCTTTCACAACATATTCCGTCAATTATGCCCTTGAATATGGTGAGGATGCACTTGAGATACATAATGATGCGCTTAATGAAAATGATGTTGTGCTGTTGCACGATGACCTGCTGGCTACCGGGGGAACTTCAGTGGCAGCCATTAACCTGATAAAGATGTTTCATGTAAAGGATATATTGCTGAGTTTTATTATTGAGCTTGATAAACTGAAAGGAAAAGACAGGCTTGGCCGGTATACAAAACAAAGCCTGATCCATTTTTAACCTGGCCGGTTCATGGATTTTGAATTATATGTGATAAAGCAGGGTAATAGTTGAAAGAGTAACAAATGATCTTTATGAATTTATACGGTTAAATTATATATTATGCAAAAGGCATTAATTTTCGGACTTATTCTGGCTGTTGTGATAGTCATTTTTGCGCTCCAGAATTCACAGGCGATAGTTGTTAAGCTATGGTTTTGGGAATTTGAAAGTTCATTGGCGCTGATCATGGTAATAGTGTTATTATTAGGAGGGGTTATGGGAGTGTGTTTTTCACTGCCGGCGGTCTTCAGAAGAAACAGGAAGATAGAAGCACGTAAAAAACAGGATCACGAAAAAAGCACAGATAATGAATTTTAATATTATACAGCATTCATGCGGCCGAAACCCCTATCCTAATTAGAGTTTGTCAATAAAGTCGTCAAAATGTTTAATTGGCCATTTGTCTGTTCAGAAAGTTTCATTTGCAAGGCTTGCGCAGGCCGAAAATGTGGAGTTTACTTTTCGTAAATGAGCAATTTTCGGACAAGCGTAACGCAGCAAATGGGACTTTATGGACAGACACTAATTAGAGTCTGTCTATAAACTCGTAGTGTTTGTTCATAATGTTCGAGATCAAGGCGTGCAAAAATTTTAAACCGCAGTATACTAAGGTATTCGAGGATTTAGAAAGTTTTCACAACGTGTTTAATTTTTAAAGGTGTTCAAGAGCTCATTTTTAAAAGTGTTCTAGAACTCACTTCGTTCGGTTGAGCAGCAACGCAGATATCGGACATTATGGACAGACACTAATTAAAACAATTGTTATGCTTCGTACAATTATTCAGTATTTACCATTATCAATAGTATTTCTTTTTATTCAGTGTAAACAACCCCTGGAAGAGGCAGGATCCATTGACAGGAAAAGCCTTGTCAGAAGGCATAATATAGTTATCCAACAGTTTGATACGCTTAATTCACTGACCGTTGGCAACGGTGAATTTGCCTTCACGGTAGATGCTACAGGTTTACAAACATTTCCGGGATATTACGAAAAGGGAGTATGCCTGGGTACACAGTCGCAATGGGGCTGGCATAGCTTTCCGAATACTGAGCGGTATGGTTATGATGAGACCCTTAAGGAATATGATTTTTACGGGCGTAAGATCAGTTATGATGTGCAGTGGAGAACCCCGGAAAGGAAAAGACGGGCGATGGATTATTTTCGCAGGAATCCGCACCGTCTGCATTTGGGTATTCTTGGGCTGAATATAAGGCTTCAGGACGGGAGCCCGGCAAGCATTAATGATATCCGTGATATCAGGCAGGAACTTGATATGTGGACAGGTGAAATTAAAAGCACATTTTCAGTTGACGGGGATCCTGTTGAGGTGATCACCCTGTGTCATCCGGAAAAGGATATGATAGCCGTGCGCCTTAGCTCTCCGATGATTGAAAAAGGATTGCTGAACATTGATGTTCGTTTTCCATATCCTGACGGGGAGCATGTAGCTGACGGTATCGACTGGTCGCACCCTGAAAAGCACAGTTCAAGGCCAATTACGGGAATGCAGGGTTCGGCGCGGGTTATCCGTGAGATGGATAACACAAGGTATTATGTCAGTATGAACTGGAAGGGAGATGCTGTTTTCTCCGAGCAGGAAGCTCATCGTTTTATGCTTGTCCCCGGAAAAGATAAGGATACATTTTCGTTTACATGCCTTTTTTCACAGGAACAGGTTGGAGGCGGAATACCGGGGTTTGACGCTTCCAGGGTCAGCTCGCAGGGAGCCTGGAAAGATTTCTGGGAAAGCGGGGGAGCGGTAGATTTTTCCGGCAGTACCGATCCGCGGGCCGGAGAGCTGGAAAGGAGGGTTATCCTTTCACAATATCTTACCCGGATACAATGTGCCGGTTCACTACCTCCGCAGGAGACCGGACTGACTTTTAACAGCTGGTACGGTAAGTTTCATCTTGAGATGCACTGGTGGCACGGGGTGCATTTTGCCCTTTGGAACAGGATAGAGCTGCTGGAAAAAAGCCTCGATTACTATGATGATATCAGGGAGAGCGCAAGGATAATAGCACAGCGGCAGGGATTCGAAGGCCTTAGGTGGCCGAAGATGACAGGTCCGGGCGGTATAGACAGCCCTTCAAGTATAGGGTCATTTCTGATTTGGCAACAACCGCATTTTATTTATTTTGCTGAGCTGTGCTTCCGGCACCATCAGGATAAAGAGACACTGGAAAAATATGCTGACCTGGTTTTTGAAACCGCGGATTTCATGGCGTCATATGCACACTATGACGCGGAGAATGACCGCTATGTGCTGGGCCCCCTGCTTATACCGGCTCAGGAGTGTTATAATCCGCTGGAGACTGTTAACCCTGCTTTCGAACTGGCATACTGGCACTGGGGCTTGTCAACGGCACAAGCCTGGCGTGAAAGGATGGAGATGACAAGGAAACCGGAATGGGACAGGGTGCTGAACAAGCTGTCTGGTTTATCCGTGAAAGACAGCCTGTATCTTTTTGCAGAAAATGCAGCGGAATCTTATACCGAAAGATATACCCATGATCATCCGATCGTTCTGGGAGCTTATGGCATGCTGCCTGAAAGCCCGCTGGTGGATAAAAAGATAATGCGTAATACTTTTGATAAAGTATGGGATGAATGGCAGTGGAAAAGAACCTGGGGATGGGATTTCCCCATGACGGCAATGACCGCTGCCCGGCTCGGTATGCCCGAAAAAGCAATTGATGCATTATTTATGGATATTCCTACCAATACATACCTGGTGAACGGGCATAATTACCAGGATGAACGCCTGCGCATTTACCTCCCGGGGAATGGAGGACTGCTTACAGCTGTTGCCATGATGACAGCAGGTTTCAATGAAACCGATACAATTACCCCCGGGTTTCCGAAAAACGGAACATGGAATGTACGTTGGGAGGGGCTGAGCACTATGCCCTGACCAGGAGCGGCTGAATAGCGTCCGGCGGCTGGTATTCGGTGATCGCCGTATAATGGGAAGTATATATCTGAAATAATAAGTGAGCGGTCTTCAGTTACTTTTCTATAAGGTGGAAAGGAATTTTTAAAAGCGACTGGTAAACCTCGCCGGCTTCTTCGATGGCTTCGTCATCAGAATCATAATACCAGTTAACAGTAAGGTTTGAATCCGGATTGAGCGCATGAAGCGTTTTCAGTATGTACATGATCCACTTTGAAGAGCTGGTATTCATATATAAGAGCCGGAAATCGATGGTCATCTGATTTTTAAAATCTTCCCTCAGGAGACCTTCTATTCGTTTGAGGGTTTGCCCGTAAAATAATCCGGGATTCTCCGGGCGTGAACTTCCTTCGATCAGAATTCTTCTTTTTCGCCTGCTGATTTTTAGCCTGGGTTTGAGCATTTTTTCCTTGATCTTTGTATTGCCCATATTCAACGTCCTCCCGCTTTCTTTATAAATAGTGTTTGTCCATAATGTCCGATATCTGTGTTGTTGCTCAAAATCCAAATCCTCGAATACGCCGGTATGCTGCGGTTTGGATTTTTTTCACAATGTGTTTAATTTTTAAAGGTGTTTCGTTCGGTTCACGGGCCTTGATCTCGAACATTCCGTGCCAAACGCCGCACTTTATTGTCAGACTCTAAATGTCGTTTAGGTAATTGATCAAACAACAGATAGTGTTGAAATGTTGCGGTTGTAAAATTAAGCAATCGTTATAATCAAATCATAATTATTTATCAACCATAATAGAATCTGTGCATTTAAGAAAAACCATACATGAATAATACAGCTTAAAATAAAAATAAGGCGGACAAAACAGTAGATGCGATAATGAATATTCTGTATGCTTTTTCGGGTATCAGCCGGACGATATAAATACCAGGAAATGCCCCGGCCAGAATAGCAGGCACCAGGAGTATATCGAATGACAGAGTTTGCAGGTCAATAGTATGCCAGCTAAAGATATGAAAGGGGACCTTGAACAGGTTAATGATGAAAAAAAACCATGCCCCCCGGGATGAGAAAATTTATACATAAGCCTGTCGGATTTTTAAATTTAATGGAATAAAGTTTTTACATTTGACTTCAGCCTGCATTATTTACTTCGCCGGGCTAAAGGTTCATAAAAATGAATGAGGATCATGAATGTGTTAGCCTGAAGCTTGAATAATACAGGCCAGGATTGTGTTCGGAAAGAAGAGAGGTTGATAAATAAGAGGTACTATCTTGCCCGGCAACAACAAATATCAGGACATGTATTTTTTATCGCGGTTGAAAACCGGCGATGAGCATGCTTTTGATCATTTTTTTAATTATTACTATCCCGGATTGGTATTGTATGCAGACCGGTTTTTAAATAATTTGCACCTTGCTGAAGAAATTGTGCAGAGTGTATTTATGAAGTTATGGAAAGACCGCAGGGCACTGGATATTCATTCATCAGTAAAAGCATATCTTTTTCGCTCGGTGCAAAACAAGTGCCTTGACATGCTGAAGCATAAAAAAGTCAGGAATAAGCATACCCTGGAAATGATGCGATCTGCTGAAAATGTTCGGGAAGAAACCTGGGAGACTTATATCGAGACCGAACTGGCAGCTCTTATCCTGGAGGCAGTGGACAAG
The DNA here is from genome assembly GCA_964492185.1 of uncultured Bacteroidales bacterium. Taxonomy (GTDB): domain Bacteria; phylum Bacteroidota; class Bacteroidia; order Bacteroidales; family UBA10428; genus JAFGSZ01. The sequence continues at coordinate 18,183 of CAZBJH010000030.1, forward strand.
CTTCCGCCGGAGTGCAAAAAGATATTCCGCTACAGCAGAATACGGAATTACAGCTATAAAGATATTAGTGAGAAACTGGGGATATCGGTAAAAACAGTTGAAAACCAGATAGCAAAGGCACTAAAAAGATTAAGGATTGAATTGAAGGATTACCTGCCTTAGTTAGTGTCTGTCCATAATGTCCGATATCTGCGTTGCTGCTCACATTTTAAATCCTCGAATACTTTAGTATACTGCGGTTTAAAATGTTCACGCGCCTTGATCTCGAACATTCTGAACAAACACTACGAGTTTATGGACAGACTCTAGTTAGTGTCTGTCCATAAAGTCCCATTTGCTGCGTTACGCTTGTCCGGAAATTGCTCATTTACGACTGGTAAACTCCGCATTTCCGGACTGCGCAAGCCTTGCAAATAAAACTTTATGAACAGACACATAACCAATGAAACATTTTGCAGAGTTTATAGACAGACTCTAGTTATTGATATTATTTTCAAAAATAATTTTTAACTGTTTTATTTATGTTGACGTAGGGGTAGCGAAGTCACAGATCGTCATATCTTATGTAAACATAAATATGGAAAATAACCAAAACATTGATCAGATCATTCTGAGGCATCTTGAAGGGACGGCTTCTGATACGGAAGAACAACTATTAAGTACCTGGCTTTCAGAAAATGATGCAAACGGTGATTATTTTAATCAGTTAGCAGAAACGCATGCATTGAGCAAAAGGATAAGGCAATTTCATGATATTGATATTGACGGTGCGAAAGAGAAAGTTAAAAGTAAGATCATGAATAAGCGTTCCGGCGTCTTATCTCACTGGCAGAGGATAGCCGCCGTAATTGCTATACCTGTTGCACTTTCGGTTGGTGTGTATTATTACATGATCCACAGCTCTCAGGATAATGATCCGGTATATAAGGAAATAACAGCATCATACGGTGTGCGTACAAAGCTGAATTTACCGGATGGAACACTGGTGTGGTTAAATTCAGGCAGTTCCCTGAAGTTTCCCGAACAATTCTCAAACAATAGGAGGGAAGTATTTCTTAACGGAGAAGCATTTTTTGAAGTCGCACGGGACAGGGTCAAACCATTTTATGTTAATCTCGGTGAACTGTCGGTCAAGGCACTTGGTACATCCTTTAATGTAACTGCATATCCGGATGAAAAAACTTATGAAACAACCTTAATAACGGGGAAAGTCAACCTGGTTCGTACTTCCGGGAACAATTCGGAGATTGTTGTGTGTGAGATGACGCCCAACCAGCATTCGGTTTTTGACAGGGAAGAAAAAAAGATCGCACTTTACGAGGAAGAATATAACGTAAAGGAAAGCAAAAAAAATAGTGAACAGCTGAAACCATTATCGGCAAAGTCACCCGAATTATCAGGTAATTATAAGGATAATAAATATACATCATGGATCAAAGGAAAACTTGTTTTCAGGAACGATCCTATGGAAGATGTTATAAAGCGCCTGGGACGCTGGTATAATGTGGATATTGTACTGAAGGATTCCTTGTTGTACGATTATTGTTATACCGCCACCTTTACTGATGAAACACTTGTTCAGGTGCTCGATCTGCTGACATTAAGCGCACCCCTGCGGTATTCAATTTCAGAACGTGAGCCGGGGGTCGATAACAGCTATTCCAAAAGACTCGTAACTATAAAACTATCAAAGGACAAATAATAATGATTAATATAAACCTGCATGCCTATGATGTGACCCCAAAATTTGCAAATCCAGCAAGGCTTGAGCAGTCTGAAAATTCTACAGCCACAAGTCACAGACTTGCGGCATATGGAGTTTTAAAATTTTTGCAATAACGCAGATATCGGACATTATGGACAGACACTAATAAAAAATGCGGAAAGTGACTGCAACACCTTCCGCATATAATACCCTGATTGTTTAATCACAAATCCGAGTACTTAATTAACAATGTAAAACTATGAAAAAATTTCTATTCTCTGACGCCGGTATTGAACGTTGCCGGCTAAAAAAGACAATCCTGACTATGAAAATGACTATTATTCTAACAATGTTGTCTGTCATTCAGTTGGCGGCAACAGAATCCTATCCCCAGGCAACCGGGCTGTCACTCAGCCTGGAGTCTGCCACAGTGGAGGATGTACTCATGCAAATTGAAGAAAGGTCGGAATTTTTCTTTTTATACAACAGTAAGCTGATTGATGTTCAACGCAAGGTAAATGTAAATTTCCAGGATGAGAAGATATCCGATATTCTTGCTGAACTTTTTCGTGATGATGATATTGAATATATTGTAAAAGACCGGCAGATCATACTTTCACCAGGGAATTACGACCGGTTGTTTGCTGAAGATGTTCAACAGCTGACTGTTCGGGGCAAAGTTACGGACAGTGAAGGAGAACCGATGCCCGGGGTGAATGTGGTTGAAAAAGGGACCGCCAACGGAACGGTTACAAACCTGGATGGTGAGTATGAACTTACCTTAATGTCGGAAGATGCAGCCCTTGTCTTTTCCTTCGTGGGATATCTCAGCGAAGAGATCCCGGTGGGGGGGCAATCTGTCATTGATATTAACCTGATCGAGAGCATTGAAGCACTGGATGAAGTTGTTGTGATAGGGTACGGAACAACCACCCGGAGAAATTTCACCGGTTCAACGATAACTACGAAAGTGGAGGATTCACCCTTAGCGCTGGTCCCGAATACCGATGCAATGGATGTATTAAGGGGAACTGTTCCGGGGATGAATGTTTCACAGCAGCAGGGTGCCGGACAAAGTCCCTCCCTTTTGATCCGGGGACAGAAATCCATTGAGTCCGGTGCCACCAGCCCCTTAATTGTACTGGACGGGGTTATCTTCATGGGAGCCATGCGCGATATTGATCCTTCAACGATTGAAAGTATCACTGTATTGAAAGATGCAGCTACGGTAGCTGCCTACGGCTCACGCGCATCCAACGGGGTGGTTATGATAACCACCCAAAGAGGTAAGATCGGCAAACCTGTTATTTCTTTTAATAGTTCTTTCGGTATCTCAAAAGTTATTAATAAAGCTGATGTTTTAAGTCCCGAAGACTGGATAAGAAAGGTTAACCTGCTGCAGGGACTGGAAGAAGATGCTGATCCCACAAGCTGGATGTCGGATTTTGAGGACGAGAATTATGCAAACGGAAAAACTACTGACTGGCAGGATTTTGCTGAACGCAACGGCCATAATCAAAAGCACTCTTTATCCATATCCGGCGGAACTGAAAAAATGAATTATTTCCTGTCAGGTTCATACACCAGAACTGAAGGTGTGCTGATAGGTGATGATTATGACCGCAAGGCCGTCACCACACGTTTATCAACTGATATTACAGACTGGCTGGAAGTGGGTGGCCATGTGAATTTTAGTTATAATGATTATTCAGGGCCTACAGTATATGATATTTACCAGTCAATTCGTATGACCCCGTATGGAAGGGTATACAGGGACGAAGAAAATGGATTGCTGGAAAAGTTTCCTGCAACAGAAGGCCTTTACAGGACCAACCCGCTGTGGAATGTAGAAAGCGGTACTATTGACGACCATGATGTTTTTTATACCACTGTCCTGAACGGACATACCCTGATCAAGTGCCCCGGGATAGAAGGTTTAAGCTACCGAATGAATTATTCATATACATACAGGTCTATTGAACGCGATTATTTTACCCATGAAGGTTATTATATACCGGAGGGGATCTCCGATGACCGTTATTCACCGGCCACTCTTGCCAATTATTTAACCAACGCGAACGGATATAGTGAGCGTACAAAAGATCTGGGCTGGGTATGGGACAATATCATTACCTTCAAACGACTGTTCGGCAGGCATAGCATAGAACTTACCGGTGTGTATACCCGTGATTCCTATGCACATAAATTTAAAAGAGCGGAAGGATCTGATTTTTCAGAACTTGGTAATACTGCTTTAAGCTATAACGGATTGCCATTTGCTCAAACTCAATTAATGAGCAATTTTAATAATACAGAGAAAACCAATATCGGTTACCTGGGGCGCGTAAATTACAACTTTGATAACAAATATCATTTATCGGCTTCTGTCAGGCGCGATGGTGCTTCTGTATTCGGGGAAGATAATAAATGGGGGTTATTTCCCTCTGCCGGTGTTGCATGGACCATATCAGAAGAAGGTTTTATGAGAAGTGTAAATCCGGTCAGTTATTTGAAATTAAAGCTTTCCTACGGAAAGAACGGGAACCAGTCCCTGGATCCGTATCAAACCTTATCCACCCTGTTGCTGGGCCAGACGGGCGAATTCAGTTATCCCTTCGGGAATACATCACAGGCATCATGGGGACAGAGGATCGACCGCCTGGGCAATACATATCTGAAATGGGAAGAAACGACTTCATTTAACGGCGGATTTGAGTTAAAGATGTTTGATAATCGCATAGGCCTGGATGTGGATGTTTATAAATCGAAAACAATTGATCAGATATTTGAAAGGAACATTCCTGTAATGGGCGCGGGTATAACAGAAATTGATGCCACTATGGGTCGGGTTGATAACCGGGGTATTGAAGCAACCCTGAATACCCGGAATGTAACAAACAGCAATTTCACCTGGAATTCATCCTTCATTTTTTACATGAACAGGAATGAGCTGGTAGAGCTTTATGGTGACGGAGAGGATGATATTTCCAACAGCCTTTTCCTGGGCAGATCCTTAGGGGCAATTTACGGCTATAAGGAAGCTGGCATTATACAGGAGGAAGGCGACGAGGATTATGTAAGCATTAACGGGGGTGTTCCCGGGGATGTCAAATTCCAGGATACGGATGGCAATGATACGATCAATACTAAAGACAGGACTATTTTGGGTTATAACAAAGACCTGTTCCGTGCATCATTATCCAATACCTTGTCATATAAGAACTTTGAATTGTATGTTCTCATAACAGGTATTTTCGGGGGTAATGATTATTATAAATCAATTAATCTGTATGCATATCGTACAATGACCGATGTGACCAGGGATAATAACTTTGATCATATATGGTGGACCGAAGAAAATAAGAGTAATGTATTCCCAAGGTTAAGATATGCCAATTCGGATTATACGCCTCTTCAGAGCCGTTCATTCGTGAGGCTCCAAAACATTAGTCTTTCCTATACCTTCAATCAGCCGTGGATAAGAAAACAAAATATTTCGAAGTTAAAGCTGTATGTGGCTGCTACCAATGTTTTGACTTTTACCAATTGGGAAGGGGGCGACCCTGAAACAGGCCAGACTCTTAACTATAGTGGTTACGGTTATGGATATCCCTTATCAGCTGTTTATTCAATGGGTGTCAATTTAACATTCTAAAATTTTATAGGCATGAAAATGAAAATGAAAATATATAAAATAGCGGTTATAACTTGTTTAATGGTTTTTTTCACCGCTTGTAACGACGATGAGTTTCTTGAAGAAACCCCGGGCACATTTTATACTATTGAGAATTCCTTTAATACACTGTCCCAGGTAGATGCCAGTGTTACTAATATGTACGTGCATATACGCTACTGGTTTAAAAATTATTATGTAATGAAAGGATCAGGTACGGATTTACTGGATGTTCCTTACTGGAGAAGCAGTGGTAACGGGGATTCAAATTTTAGTTTATGGTCGCCCACTTATGGCCCGGTTTCGGATATCTGGGATGCTTTTTACCAGTTGGTCGCTTATGCAAACGCGACCATGGTTGGCGTTGAATCAGGAAATATTACATGGACAGATGAAGCACGCCGTGATTATGTGATTGCCCAGGCTAAATTTTTCCGGGGTTTTGCATTTATGACTTTAGGGGAGCTGTATGGCGGTGTACCCCTGGTGGATGAATTAATTACCGAACCGAAATATGATTTTGAGCGTTCAACACGGGAGCAAACATATCTTTTTGCTATTCAGGACCTGGAGGATGCCCTGGCCGGCATGCCTGATTATCCGGAAGAAGCAGGCCGCGTAGCAAAAGGGGCCACCTATCACTACCTGGCAGAGACATACCTGGCGCTGGCCACGGAATTAGGGAATGACCGGGATTATCTTGATAAGTCGATTGAAAATGCAACAAAAGCCATGGAGCTTCATTCACTGATGACCGAACGGTTTGGCAGCCGTGCGTCACAGGGTGCTGCCCCGGATATAAACGGTGTGGATAATTATTATGAAGACGGGGATGTGTTTTTTGACCTTTTCCAGCGTGGTAACCTCGATTATTCTGAAGGAAATACGGAGGCCTTATGGACCCTTCAGTGTGATTACAATGTTTATCTTGAGTTTGAAGATGACAATTTCCTGAATTACCCGCGTGATTTATCTCCTGTTCCCCGCGATGCAAACTGGAATGATGATTATAAAGAAGGCAATGCCTCTCCATGGCCGGGTAAGATAGATGCCTACGTGGGAGGCCGCGGCGTTTCGTTTCATGCTCCCACTGATTATGTGCAGGATGTTGTATGGGAAGGTGATTTTTGGGATGATATGCGTAACTCTCCTGCAAATATCCGTCGTGAACTTGTTTGTACCGACACGGCTTCTTCCTATTACGGGGATACCGTTACTCTCGATATGTTGGATCAAAGCACGCTTGAACGTTTGTATCCTATATGGACAAAATTCGCACCTATAGATGACTGGGGTTATGAGGATCTTGAAAACGGGGGCAATGCCGATGGGCAGCTGCGCACGTTTATATACCGTGATGACTATGCATGCCGCCTTGCTGAAACATATCTGTTGCGTGCGGAAGCCTATATGAGAAAAAACAGTAACGGGAATGCCGCTGATGATATAAATACACTCCGTAACCGTGCACAATGTTCTTACCTGGTAAGGCCGGGTGATGTCGACCCGGATCTGATCCTCGCGGAACGTGCCCGGGAACTTTTTGTTGAAGAAAGGCGGTGGTGTACTTTATTGCGTATGGGAGGGACTTTAGCAACCGATCAGATCGCCAGGTATTCGTATTTTGCTGGTTCTGAAAATACGTATTTCACAGGGGCCAGCGCCGTGCCTTCAGGCTGGAATCTTTGGCCGATACCACAAACTGCGATCGATGCAAATTTAGATGCGGTACTTGAACAAAATCCGGGATGGGAATGACCAGTATCAACAGGTAACGAGTTTATTGACAGACACTAAAATACAAAGGTTGCCCGGACGGGCAGCCTTTTTTTATATTGTTTTGTGTGGATTATAATTATTTATTCCGACTTTTGTTTTGCAGAGATCATTATTTAACATCCTACAGCTATGAAAATCAGTTTGTATGTATTGACCTTTTTTCTTCTGGCCGGTAATTTTGTTGTTTCCGGGCAGGGCCGTTCATTACAGAGCTTTCCCTTATCTTCCGTGAGCTTGCTTGAAGGGCCTTTTTATGATGCTCAGCAGGCCGACCGTAATTATATTCTTGAGCTTGATCCGGACCGGCTGCTGGCTCCATATCTTATAGATGCCGGCTTTGAACCCCGGGCCAAACGATATGGCAATTGGGAAAATACAGGCCTGGACGGGCATATTGGCGGGCATTATTTATCGGCATTATCGATGATGTATGCAGCTACCGGGGACGATGAACTGATAAGAAGGCTTGATTATATGATTGACTGGCTTGAGAAGTGCCAGAAAAAAAACGGCAACGGATATGTTGGCGGTGTCCCGGGGGGAAAGGCCATGTGGCAGGAGGTGGCGCAGGGTAAGATCGATGCGGGCAATTTTTCACTCAACGGTAAATGGGTGCCCCTGTATAATATTCATAAGCTTTTTGCCGGATTAAAGGATGCATACCTGATAGCCGGAAACCAAAAGGCAATGGATATTCTTGTGAATCTTTCGGATTGGTGCCTTGATATGACGAAAGATCTGTCGGATGAGCAGATCCAACAAATGCTGCAAAGTGAACACGGGGGTATGAATGAAGTGTTGGCCGATGTAGCTGATATCACGGGTAATGATAAATATTTGGTGCTGGCCCGTAGATTCTCACACAGGGCTATTCTTGATCCCCTGCTGAACGGAAGGGACGAATTGACAGGCCTGCATGCCAATACACAAATACCAAAGGTTGTCGGTTATCAACGTATTGCTGAGTTGGCCAATGATACAGCCTGGTCTGAAGCTGCAGGATTTTTCTGGCATAACATAGTTGACAGGCGCTCTGTTTCAATAGGAGGGAATAGTGTAAGGGAGCATTTCCATCCTGTAGATGATTTTTCTTCCATGGTCGAGTCCCCGCAGGGCCCGGAGACCTGTAATACCTATAATATGCTCAGGCTGACGAAAATGTTGTTTGAAGCAGGCAGGGATGCAGGGTATATGGATTATTACGAGAGGTCATTATACAATCATATCCTTACTTCCCAGCATCCTGTAAAAGGTGGGTTTGTATATTTTACTCCCATGCGCCCCCGGCATTACCGGGTATATTCACAACCCCAGCAGTGTTTCTGGTGTTGTGTGGGTGCCGGACTTGAAAACCATGGTAAGTACGGTGCGCTGATATATTCACATGACGGAAGTGATATCTATGTCAACCTGTTTATTCCCTCGGTGCTTGAATGGAAAGAAAAAGGTATCACTCTCAGGCAGCAAACAACATTTCCCTTTGAACAATCCACACGAATTGTGATGGATATGGAGCATCCGGCAGGTTTTACCATGCATGTCCGTTATCCAGGCTGGGTTGAAGCCGGCGGTCTGGCGGTCAGTGTCAATGGCAATGAAATACCCGTTCAGGGGAAGCCCGGTTCGTACGTGCAGGTTGAGCGTATGTGGGAACCGGGTGATGAGCTTACGGTCTCCCTTCCTATGCATACAAGTGTTGAATATCTGCCCGATGATTCACCATGGGCTTCTGTCTTGTACGGGCCGGTAGTGCTTGCAGCGGCTACCGGGGCAACTGACCTGGACGGGCTCTATGCCGATGGCAGCCGTATGGGGCACGTGGCAGCGGGTGAGCTTTATCCCATCGATGAATCACCTGTGATCCTTACCGGGGAAAAGGATTTTTCAGGATCTGTAAAAAAGATCGAGGATAAGCATTTGTCTTTTACCCTGGATGAAATTGTTTACCCTGATGAATATAAAGGCCTTGAACTGGTTCCGTTTTTTACGGTTCATGATACGAGATATATTGTTTACTGGCAGGTTTCCACACGGGAGGAACTGGAAACGAAGAAGAAAGCTGTCCGGGAAAGGGAGAAGAAACTCCTGGCACTGGAAGCCCGGACAATAGACCAGGTGGCGACCGGAGAACAACAGCCTGAAACGGAGCATAATTTTAAAGGGGAAAGAACGGAGACAGGTAATAATGACGGCCATTCCTGGCGCGATGCAAGGGGCTGGTTCAGTTATGAACTGAGCGATGAGAAGAAAGAAGCAAAAAAGTTACAGGTAACATATTTTGGCCGTGATAAGGGCCGCAGGTTCGATATTTTGTTGAACGGCCATTTAATTGCAGAGGTGGCACTCGACGGTTCTGCAGGCAGCCGGTTTTTTGAAGTGGAATACGATATTCCGCCGGTTGTTACTGGCAATATGAAAGAAGGGATCATAACCGTGAAATTTATCGCCAAGGAAGGATACGTAGCAGGCGGTATCTATCATGTAAGATTGTTAAGGTAAAACCCGAATGACAATGTTCAAATAATTTAATTAGAGTCCGTCTATAAAGTAGTCAAAATATTTAACGGGACATGTGTCTGTTCAGAAGGTTCCATTTGCAAGGCTTGCGCAGTCCGGAAATGTGAGAGCCACAAGTCACGGACTTGCGGCATATGGGAGTTCGCGCGCGTTTGTAGCGCGTGCGCATGATGCGGGTTTACGTGTTGTAAATGAGCAATTTCCGGACAAGCGTAACGCGGCAAATGGGACTTTATGGACAGACATTAATTATTGTTTAGAGAGGTAGTAGGTTTTTTTTATAGTTTTTAGTTGCTGTGTTAATGACGCGGTAGTTAATAGTTCATACTGTAGTATTGGTAAATCCCGGCTGTATAATGATCCTCCGAAGGATAAAGAACAGCCGGGATTTTTATTGGAATTTGCCAGTAAAATTGAACAGTATCGTTCGTATTGTGGTTACAAAATAGTAATAAGAGAAGATTATTTTGTAATTTGTGACAACTGGATTCAGAAATGATTTTGCCCGCGATGCCTGTAGCAGGGCAAGCCGTATTTTTTAACAAAAATTGTATTTATAAAACCCTCAACATTAAGAGAGTTTAAAATATGAAGTACAAAGACAACAGGACATGAAGATTTTAATAACCAGGTTATTGGTGAGGGTTCACCGGGCACCTTATAAAATAATTAATTTGCGAGGTAACCAATACCACCAACTTTGATTAAACGAAATAACAAATTAATTACTAATTGCTTAATTAATATATAGGCTCTAGTGTAAATTAGCGTTTATTTTTGTATATTTGAATAAAATATTACAATT
>CAZBJH010000031.1:0-4544 GCA_964492185.1 uncultured Bacteroidales bacterium
TCATATCCCCGGGCTTTTGCTTCAAGCATAAAATGTCCGGCATAATTTGTACCCCAGTCGCTGGCCTCATACTCACCCGGCCAGTATGACAATCCGCCGTCAAATGTTTGAAAGCTTTTTAACTTATCGATACCCGCCCTGATGTTCTTTTCGATTTCCATTTTTTGTTCTGAAGTCAGGTCAAGCAGATATGAAAGCTGCAGCTGGGGAAAAACAGAAGAAGTGGTTTGTTCAATACATCCGTGAGGATAGCGGATAAGGAACTTTAAGCGCTTTTCCAGGTTTAGCGGCGGAATACCTGATACTTCAACCACCCCGTTATTTGTCCCGGCCATCCCAACGGGAGTATAATCACTTTCCCATGTTCCCCCGGGATCAACAATCCCGTCAATCACTTTTGTGATCCTCGGATTGGGTAGCCTGATATCCATCTCCACATCATATTCAGCCTTTTCTTTTCCACTTGTTGCAATAATTTTCACCTTCCCTATACCGGTCATTTCATTTACAGAAAGATCAAAATTTACAACCTGGTCACCTTCCTGTTCAAAACTGATCGACTTTTTTGCACTTCCATTGACCTCAAAAAATTTGTTTGTTTGTATCTCTACCGATACATTCTTTATTTTACTGTCCATTGCAAAAACAGTGACCGGCAATTGTACTCTTTCAGTTGGTCCGAGCACCCTTGGCAAAGTGGCAAGCACCATTAAAGGCTTTTTCACCGGTGTCGCTTTCTCCGCGGACCCGTATGCACCCCTGTAACCTGCAACAAGCATTGTCCTCACGGAACCGACATAGTTCGGCATAGTGAATGTATGGGTGTTTTCCCCTGAAGATTTTAATTCCACGGGACCGAAAAACTTTACTACAGGTTTAAAGCGTTCGGCCTTCTTCCCGCCTTCGGCAACAAGCTCTTCGTCACCGCCAATGGCAAGCAATCCTGACATCTCACCTGTAAATGCCCCAATGACATACTTGTACATATCCCAGGTTTTAACTCCCAGGGCTTCCCGGGCATAGAAATATTTCCATGCTTCAGGTGTTTTGAACCGGGTAAGGTCAAGCAGTCCTTCATCAACCACAGCCAGTGTATAGCTCATCTTTTTACCCCCGGCTTCACTTACCCTTATTGTCACCTCTTTTTCCGGCTCCAGAACATCGTCCATCTCAATAACAGGCGAAAGATGTGTCTCCGGATCTTCAACAGCGACAGGCTGCACTCCGTACATACGGATGGGAAGGTCATTGTTTTCACGTATGTGCGGCTGAATATAGGAAACATGAATATAAACGTTGGGAGCCATATCCCCTGTGGCAGTGAAGGAAAAACTATGTTGACCGGCGGTTGTTTCTATCCAAAAGGCTTTAATCACATCTGAGCCGGATTCAATACTGACCAGGGCCCTGCCCTTTTCGGCTGCCGGCAATTCCACCTTAACCTCTTCACCTGTACGGTACTTTTTCTTATCAGTGGTAAATGTGAGCATTTCTGCTCCCCCGGGACTATCCTGTCCTGCATTGTTCCACCAACCTTTATAACTGGTATAAAACAACTGACCTGCACTGTGGCCCGTTACCGGATCTGTGACACGGATAAGCTTCCTTCCCCATGTCCTGCGTTCCAGGTTCATCTCATATATTGCTTTACCATTCTTCGTATCCACGTAATCGGTAAGAAGAAGATTCGAACTCCTGTTTTCAATATAATCAGCCAGGTCATCATCTTCCGAACGCTCCCACCACCATCGCCAACTAATATTATAAATTTCAATCTTCACCCTATCGCGGTCAACAGGATTGCCATACTCATCAACTGTTACCACGGGCAACAAATTAGGCTCATTTGAGTATAATGCACCATTCCATCCTTTCCCTTCGGGTACTTTCACGCCCACATATCCGGGAAAAGGGGAATACGGCATGGTAAACCGGTCAATGCTGAAATCACCTCCTTTTTCAAATGCCCGCACAACAAAACGAGCCTGCAACATACCCGGAGCATTTTTATCCACTTTAAACCCGGCGTTAACTTTGGCCTCCCCCTTATCATTCAGCATGCCATCAAAAATGGTCTTCTCTTCCGAATCGAACTTTTTTACCGGATCATCAAACACATATCCCGGGAAATCATCAAATGTGGTCTTCCCTTCCGATAATCTAACATTTACATCCGCTTTCAATCCTTTTGCAATGGCCCCATGCAGCCATTTTACATCAAGAAGGGCAGTTTCAGTCCTGTTGCTCCTTAAAATATCGGTATCAAAATCAATCCTGATCTTTAAACGGTTGGGTTTAATCGTTTCAATTTTCATTACTTCTTTGAAAACAGCTCCTCCCACTTTCACTTTGGCTGTCCAGTTGCCGCTGGGGGCATCCTTTGCAGTTGACGTCCTGAAATCATAAAAACCGTTTACACTGCCGGTTTTCACTTTGTTTAAGTATAATTGATTTTCGGGAGTATATAACTCAAAGATTACCGGATGGTCACCGGGAATCACTTCATCCTTATCTTCAAGAACAAAAGTAACAAACAATGAATCTCCGGGTCTCCATACACCCCGCTCGCCATATATATATCCTTTTATGCCTTTTGTGATCTCCCGCCCGTCCACATCAAACATACTGAGCGAGAGTGCCGATCCGTCATCAAGCCGCAGATAACCTGTCTGGCTGCCTTTTCGTGCAACAAGCAAATAAGGTTTGTTTTCAAGCAAAATACTTGCCAGCCCTTTACTATCGGTTTTACCGGAAGCTACAAGCTGGTTTTGAAAATTGTAAATTTCAATATCAACATCCGGTAACTGTTCGGTGGTTTTTATGTCGGTCACAGCCACAACAAGGGAACCGGCATTTCCTCCTTTGGCAATTATTCCCAGATCAGAAGCCAGCACATTACTTACAATAGCATGATTGTTACGCAGGTAATAGGATTTTTTACAGGGATCGTTACGGTCGCTCCAGCGGTAACCATCATTATAATCATAATAATAATCACTATAATAATGGTAATTGGAAGGATCATCGAAATCAGCTATTTCCTTATCCTCAGTATAAGGATCAATAAGCTTTGTATCCTGATCTGCCTCATCATCACAGGGATAAAGAGACTGGCTCTGATCAAAGCTAATATGAACCCGGTATATGGCCCCGGGTTCGGTTTCAATAATACTGGAAAGATCGAGGGAAAATATATTCCATTGTCCGTAATCAACGGGTTTATCGCTGATCAAAGGAACTGCTTTTTTATAAACTATCCTCCCTACACGCTTCATTTCACGCGTACCGTCAAACTGGTTCACCTGGAGAAACTGGGCTACATTATCCTCAAAGATCTTTATGATCTTAACATTTACCCCGTTCAGATTAACTGCCTTAAAAGGAAAGATAAGTCCTTTTGACCCGGGCAATATCACTCCGTTACCCACAAGCTGAACATCAGGTTTTGTAGTAGTGAAAGTAAGTGTTTGTTCATACCTTTCCGACAACTGATAATTCATAACATTGCGGATACCTGTCTCCACCATTATCCTGATCGTTCCGGTCTGACGCTGCCGGGGATATGCCCTGACTTCATTTTCACCGGCCACAAGATTCAGAGCTGCACCATTATCAAGATGTATCAGACCATCCAGTTCCTGATCACGATCCAAAGGATCGGAAAAATGAATGCTGATACACTGTTCCGGTTGCCGGGTAACATTCATGTTTAACACCTTAAAATCACCCAATGGCGGTATTTCCAGTATATATTCACCCTCATCTTCAGAGCCGATAGCTTTCCCGCTCCATTGCAGAACTGCTTCACCTTTTGATTCGGTGCGCCGTATGCTGTCAATTACAAATTCATGCACTGTGCCGTTATCCATATGCTGCCATGAAACAGAAAGCAACTCTTTATTCTGTTTAGCAGAAAACAATTCCTCAACTTCTTCTTCTTCGGCATAATCAGCTGTTGAAAGAACACCCTTGAGCCTCTGCCATCTAAGGTCATCATGTTCATAAGCCTCCACCCCGTTAAAATCAAGCCTGATGGTTTGTCGCTTAACCTGAAACTGAAACTCAAGGGTTCTCAATTTTTTAGGTACTTCGATAAGCTTTGACAAAGAAAATTTTACACGATACACTTCCCCCGGATCCAGGGCGTTTTCGGGATGAAATTCAATAGTCTTCTGATCCACCCAGTAAGTGGTCCCTTTCAGGCGCGGGGAAAAATCAAATAAATTCTCTTCTGCTTCCTGGCCGGGTTCAATATTTGATACCGGTTCACGCAATTCAACGCGAATTACAGATTGATTGGATATTACTCCTGAAGTGAAGGCAGTGACATAGCCGGTAAAAGCCGGATCAATCTCGGATGGTCCTTGCTTCTTACTTTTACACTGTGAAAATAACAGAAGAATTAAAATAAAGCAGCCGGCCGGAAGGGTAAAATAATTTCTTTTCATGGTAATTTAACCTGATTAATGAATAAATATCATTTACTGTTAAATATACAATTTAGTTAAAGTTTGTCAATAAACTCGAAGTGTTTGTTGCGAATG
>CAZBJH010000031.1:4644-28597 GCA_964492185.1 uncultured Bacteroidales bacterium
ATCAGTTCGAGGAGCTTTTCGCTTTTCATATTTGAATTATTAATTTTTTGATTTGTTGAACTGTTGAACTGTTGAACTGTTGAATTGTTGAACTGTTGAATCGTTGAATTGTTGAATTGTTGAATTGTTGAATCGATTAAACAATTAAACGATTAAACGATTCAACCTTTTTCAATGAAACGATTCAACCTTTTTCAATGAAACAACTATCAATACTCATCCCAGCTTCTAATAGCAATATCCTCCTTTCCGATTGTACATACCGCAGTCAGAAAAGCACTTGCCAGCCTGGCATTGGTTATCAATGGTATATTAAAATCCACAGCACTCCTTCTAATAGTGTAATCATTGCTCAACTCTTTGGATGAAAGATCTTTCGGGATATTTATCACAAGGTCGATCAATTTGTTCCTCAAATAATCGATAGTATTTGGCTTTTCATCTTCATCAGGCCAGTAAAGCACTGTTGACGAAATCCCGTTCATTTCAAGAAATTGTGCTGTTCCCCGGGTGGCAAAAAGGTTATACCCTTTTTCTGCCAGCAACCTGCATGAGTTTACAAGTTCTACTTTTGACCTTACAGGCCCGGTGGATAATAAAATGTTTTTCTTAGGAATAATATACCCCACTGAAAGCATTGATTTAAGTACAGCCTCATAATAATTCTCACCAATACAACCTACCTCACCTGTTGAGGCCATGTCCACACCAAGTACCGGATCTGCTCTTTGTAAACGCGAAAATGAAAACTGAGGGGCTTTAACTCCAATGTAATCCAGATCAAATATCGACTTATGGGGTTTATCAACCGGCACTTCAAGTATTACTTTTGTTGCAATATCTATAAGATTTATTTTCAATACTTTGGATACAAATGGAAAACTTCTTGATGCTCTCAGATTGCACTCAATAACTTTAATATCATTGTCTTTTGCAAGAAACTGCATATTAAAAGGACCGGTTATTTTCAATGCATGTGCAATCTCCCTTGAAATCCGCTTTATTCTTCTTACAGTCTCAAAATAAAGCTTTTGGGGAGGGAAAACCATTGTTGCATCACCTGAATGAACTCCGGCAAATTCAATATGTTCCGACAAAGCATAGGCTACAAGCTCTCCTTCCCGGGCAACCGCATCTATCTCAATTTCCTTTGCCTGCTGAATAAATTCAGAAACAACAACCGGGTATTGTCTCGAAACCTTAACGGCAAGTTTTAATAAATGCTCCATCTCATCAATATTGGATACCACATTCATGGCTGCTCCTGACAGGACATATGAGGGACGAATAAGTACCGGAAACCCCACATCATTTACAAAACCATAGATATCATCAATACTTGTTAATTCTTTCCAACGGGGTTGATCAATTTTTAGCTTATCCAATAACATGCTGAATTTATGTCTGTTCTCAGCATTATCTATAGATTTAGGTGAAGTACCAAGTATATTAACGCTCTGTCCGTGCAAACGCATCGCCAGGTTGTTCGGGATCTGTCCTCCCATGGAAATGATCACTCCCCTGGGCATTTCAAGTTCAACAATATCCATTACACGTTCAAAGGACAGCTCATCGAAATAGAGGCGGTCACAAATATCATAATCAGTGCTAACCGTTTCAGGATTGTAATTTATCATAACGGAACGATATCCCTGTTCATTCACCGTTTTCAGGGCACTTACGCTGCACCAGTCAAATTCCACGCTGCTTCCTATCCTGTATGCCCCCGAACCAAGCACTATGACCGACTTATCATCATGTGCAAACTGAATATCATGACTTCCGGCACTGTATGTCATGTAAAGGTAATTGGTCTTTGCCGGATATTCCGCGGCAAGAGTATCAATCTGTTTTACATAAGGCAGAATATTATTTTGCTTACGAAAGTTTCGCACCTCGATCAGTCCGTCATCTATATACTCATTAGCAGCTTTCAATACAAACCTGGCAATTTGAAAATCGGAAAATCCATATACTTTTGCCTGTTTAATAACTTCTACAGGTACCTTATGCAAGGTATTGTATTTTTTAAGCTCATTTTTCAAATTAAAAATATTTTTCAGTTTATACAGAAACCATGCATCGATCTTTGTGAGCTCATGTATATGTTCAACCGAATAACCTTTGCTCATGGCACTGGCAATGACAAATATCCGCATATCTGTAGGCTCGGCCAACTCTCTTTCAATATCGCCGAAGTTCAGGTCACGATTACCTACAAAACCATGCATGCCCTGGCCTATCATCCTTAAGCCTTTCTGAATGGCCTCTTCAAAATTTTTGCCAATAGCCATTACCTCTCCAACGCTCTTCATACTGCTGCCAATCTGCCTGGAAACTCCAATAAACTTATTCAGATCCCAACGTGGTATTTTACATACTATATAATCAAGTGCCGGTTCAAAAAATGCCGACGTTGTTTTTGTGATCGAATTTTTTAATTCGTGCAAACCATATCCCAGTGCAAGTTTAGCAGCAATGAAAGCAAGAGGATAACCCGTAGCCTTTGAAGCCAGTGCACTGGAACGGGAAAGCCGCGCATTTACCTCTATCACACGATACTCCTCCGAATACGGATCAAGTGCATACTGTATATTACACTCACCCACAATACCGATGTGCCGTATTATCTTAATGGCTAACTGCCTCAGCATGTGATATTCTGTATTTGTAAGTGTTTGCGACGGGGCAACAACTATACTTTCACCGGTATGTATGCCAAGCGGATCGAAGTTTTCCATATTACATACCGTGATACAATTGTCATATACATCGCGAACAACTTCATATTCCACTTCCTTCCATCCTTTCAGTGATTTTTCTATCAATAACTGTTTTGAATAGGCAAAGCCCTTACCGGCAAGCTTTCGCAACTCTTTTTCATTGTTGCAAAAACCGCTTCCCTGTCCGCCCAGCGTATACGCGGCCCTTACAATGATCGGGTAGCCGAGCGATTTTGCTGCTTCCACAGCTGCCTCCACTGTATTTACAGCTATGCTTTCAATGGTTTTAACATCAATCTCCTGTAGTTTCTTAACAAAAAAATCCCGGTCCTCAGTATCTAATATAGCCTGTACAGGAGTCCCCAATACCCGCACATTATACTTTTCCAGCACACCGCCCGTGAACAGGTCAATCCCGCAATTCAGCGCTGTCTGTCCCCCAAAGGATAACAGTATACCATCCGGCCTTTCCTTTTCTATTACTTTCTCAACAAAATCAGGTGTGACCGGAAGAAAGTATATTTTATCGGCAATACCTTCGGTAGTTTGCACTGTAGCAATGTTAGGATTGATCAGTATGGTCCTTACTCCCTCCTCACTTAATGCCTTTAATGCCTGTGATCCTGAATAGTCAAATTCTCCGGCTTCACCTATTTTCAGGGCACCCGAGCCCAAAACAATTACCTTTTTTATCGATTTATCCATAATTAGAGTCTGTCTATAAAGTAGTAAAAATGATTAACCGTACATGTGTCTGTTCAGAAAGTTCCATTTGCAAGGCTCGCGCGGTCCGGAAACGCGGGGTTTACTTATCGTAAATGAGCAATTTTCGGACAAGCGTAACGCGGCAAATGGGACTTTATGGACAGGCACTAATTAATCCCCTGGGGCTCTATATATCTTTATTACACAGCTTATGCATTTATGACCGCGAAAGTAC
The DNA here is from genome assembly GCA_964492185.1 of uncultured Bacteroidales bacterium. GTDB lineage: Bacteria > Bacteroidota > Bacteroidia > Bacteroidales > UBA10428 > JAFGSZ01. The sequence continues at coordinate 8,308 of CAZBJH010000031.1, forward strand.
AAATTATTTGACTATTTTTAATTGGATTTTAACAATTATTGCATACTTTTGCATTGTATTTGAATAATTATTCATTCTATGAAAAACAAAACGGAACGGCTTTTGGCAATAAAGAACATTATAGGTTCAAAAAAAATATCCAGCCAGGATGAGTTGTTGAATCTTCTGGAAGACCAGGGGTTGAATTATACCCAGGCTACATTATCAAGAGATTTAAAATTTTTAAAGGTAAATAAAATTGCAGATCCTGAAAAAGGATATATCTATGAATTGCCTGACCAACATTTAAACTTAACTTCCGACCTGGCTGAGAGTCATGCCGCACAAGGATTTGTGTCCATCCAGTTTTCCAACAGACTGGGTGTGATAAAAACCATGCCGGGATATGCAAGCAGTATTGCATCATTGATTGACAAGTCCAATCCTTTTGAAATAGTAGGGACCATAGCCGGTGATGATACCATTTTGATCATCCCGCATGAAAATGTAACTGAAAAGGATGTGATCAATACACTTGTATTAATTATACCTGAATTAAAGGACAAACTTGATTAGGAAGGCTGGCCTCTTAAACTATCACTTCACTTCATAGGTTTATTTTAGGATTATTTTAATTGCCGGCCCTCCTTTGTTTTAATAAAATATATGACTAATAACATATTAAAAACCACGATATGAAAGAAAAGGTTATACTAGCGTACAGTGGAGGTCTCGATACCTCCGTAATTTTAAAATGGCTGATCGATAAAGGATATGATGTTGTTGCCTACGTTGCTGATGTGGGTCAGGACGATGATTTCAGTGATGTGGAAAAAAAAGCCCTTCAGATAGGGGCATCCCGGGTTTATATCGAAGATCTTAAATCAGAGTTTATTTCCGATTATATCTTCCCTGCAATTAAGGCAAATGCAGTTTATGAGAACCGGTATTTACTCGGCACTTCGCTCGCCCGCCCCCTGATAGCCAAACGCCATATTGAAATCGCGAAAAAAGAAAAGGCAACTTATGTATCTCACGGTGCAACAGGGAAAGGAAACGATCAGGTGCGCTTTGAATTATCCTTTTATGCCCTTGATCCCGACATCAAGGTGCTGGCTCCCTGGAAAATGCCTGAATTCCTGAATGAATTCAAGGGACGCACCGACATGCTGAAATATGCAGAAGAAAAGAAAATTCCTGTTAAAGCAACTCTGTCAAAACCATATAGTGAGGATGATAATCTCCTGCATATCAGTCACGAAGCAGGCATACTTGAAGATCCCAAATATCATCCTGAAAAAGATATCTACACCAAAATGAATCTTCCACAGGATGCTCCTGACAAAGAAACAAAAATTGAAATTCATTTTAAGGATGGTACACCTGTTAAAGTGGTGAACAAACAGGACGGAACTATTGCCACCGATCCACTTGAACTATTTATGATGCTGAATAAACTTGGCGGAGAAAATGGCATTGGATTGCTTGACATGGTAGAAAATCGTTTTGTAGGCATTAAATCACGCGGAGTTTATGAAACCCCCGGCGGAACGATCTTATTCGCAGCCCATCGCGACATTGAAGGAATTGCCATGGATCGCGAGGTGATGAAGCTTCGTGACATGCTCTCTCCCAAATTTGCGGAACTGGTGTACAATGGATTCTGGTTCAGTCCCGAAATGGACTTTCTGAGGGCGTCAATAGACAAGAGCCAGGAGCTTATTGATGGAATTGTATATATTACCCTGTATAAAGGGAATATTATGATTGACGGGAGGGAATCACCCAGTTCCCTTTATGACCAGGAATTATCCAGCATGGATATCGAAGGCGGATTTGATCAGAAAGACAGCGAAGGGTTTATTAAGATCAATGCCATACGCCTGATGGCTCATCATGCAATTCTTAAACAAAGAAGACGAAACGGAATGGGAAGCTAAAGGCAGTATATTAAGGCTAATATCTCATTCAAACCCTATTTAAATTAACATATGAACTATCATGAAACTGTGGGACAAAGGCATATCAACAGATAAGAAACTGGAAGAATTCACAGTCGGAAAGGACCGTGAGCTTGATCTTTACCTTGCCCCTTATGATGTTTTGGGGTCACTTGCCCATATTACCATGCTTGAAAGTATCGGGCTTTTATCCGGGGATGAACTCCAAACACTCAGGAAACAATTGCTTCTTATCTACAAGGATATTTCAAAAGGTGATTTCAGTATTGAAAAAGACATTGAAGACATCCATTCACAGATTGAGATCCTGCTTACCAGGAATTGCGGCGAAACAGGCAAAAAGGTACACAGCGGAAGATCCCGCAATGATCAGGTTTTACTCGATTTGAAACTATTTACCCGTGCCAGGATCGAAAGTCTTGTCGAAAAGATCACACTCCTGTTTGAGGTTTTTATAACAAAAAGCGAACAATATAAAAAGGTACTGATGCCCGGTTATACCCACCTGCAAATTGCCATGCCATCCTCTTTTGGCTTATGGTTTGGCGCCTACGCGGAAAGCCTTGTTGATGATCTGAGAATACTGCAGTCAGCCTATCATATCGCGAACCAAAATCCGCTTGGATCTGCAGCAGGTTACGGCTCATCTTTTCCTCTCAACCGGCAAATGACATCGGATCTGCTCGGATTCGAATCACTGAATTATAACGTTATTTACGCTCAAATGGGAAGAGGTAAAATGGAGAAGAGTGTTGCCTGTGCCATTTCATCCATCGCCGGCACACTTGGTAAATTTGCCGCCGATGCCTGTATGTATATGAATCAGAATTTTGGTTTTATAAGTCTGCCTGATGAATTTACAACCGGTTCAAGCATTATGCCACATAAAAAGAATCCGGATATATTTGAATTAATACGGGCTAACTGTAATCAATTGCAATCATTGCCCAATGAAATAATTCTTATTACCAATAATCTCCCTTCGGGATATTTCAGGGATATGCAATTGTTAAAAGAATCTTACCTGCCTGCATTTGACAAACTTGAAAACTGCCTGGAGACCGGCGCTTATATTATAGAAAAAATAACCGTTAACCATCACATTCTGGATGATAAAAAATACGACCATATCTTCAGCGTGGAAGAAGTAAACAAAGAAGTATTGAAAGGGGTAAGCTTCAGGGAAGCCTATAAAAAAACCGGGGAAAAAATATCATCAGGAAAATTCACTCCCCAAAAAACAATAAATCATACTCATGAAGGAAGCATCGGCAATTTATGCAATGATAAAATATCGCGAAAGATGAAGAATGTATGTGCTGCATTTGATTTCGAAACAATGCACAAAGCAACAGTTAAACTTTTGAAAGAAGATGAAAAACAGGGAATATAGGATTGTAGTGCGGATAGAAATAGCCACCTTACTGGGGCAAAACGGGAAGCTTGATGAAAAAAAAATGGACCGGCTGGCTATGGTATTATCTAACCTGAAAAACAGCGGAAAGCAGATCCTTCTTGTTTCATCAGGAGCAATTGCCCTTGGTACGGCCAAAATCGGATTTAAGCCCGACCTGAAAAACTTTACTGATATGCAGGCTGCTGCAGCTGCCGGACAGGCCGAACTGATCAGGGTATACCAGAATCATTTCGGCACATACAACCAAATTGTGGCCCAGGTATTGCTTACCAACGATATCATAAATATCCCAGGCAGAATGGAGCATGCAAAAAACACCTTCGACACCCTGCTTTCAATGAACATTATTCCTGTTATCAACGAGAATGATGTGGTTTCGACATCGGATATTGAACTTGACGACAATTACCCGCTGGCACTTAATGTTGCTACAATTGTAGAAGCAGATATGATCCTGATCAAGTATGATGATAACGGAAAATTTCTTATCGTTCACAGGGGTGAACAATCATCACTCCTTGTAAATAATGAAAATGAATTGCTGCACGAGCTGGAAAATTCATATAATAAACAGGTACTGAAGGAATATAAAAACAAAAGTTTCCCTTCAAGTATGAAGGAGATCATACAATAGAGGAGCACGATCATGTTAAGAAGAAAACGCCTGATAAACGCGAAACGTATTGTTATAAAGGTGGGAACATCAACTTTGTCCTATCCGAACGGAAGACTTAATTTCCGGCTTATCGAGCAGCTTGCCCAGGTATTGAGCACATTAAGCCAACAGGGAAGAGATCTGTTATTGGTGTCATCAGGAGCAATAGGTGTCGGATCAGGAAGACTTGGTTTGTACGAAAAACCTGCCGGTCTTTCCACAAAACAAGCACTTGCTGCTATTGGCCAGGCCGAGCTGATAAAGATCTATCAAAAGTTTTTTGATGATTGTGAACAGATAGTTGCCCAGGTATTGCTGACCAAAGATGTTATTACTGATCCTCAAAAATATCAGAATACAAAAAACACACTCGAAAAATTATTGTCATTAAATATCATTCCCATTATCAATGAAAACGATACGGTTTCAACATTTGAAATAGAATTTGGTGATAATGACTCTCTTTCTGCTATGGTATCAATCCTGGCAGATGCGGACCTGCTGATCATGCTCACCGATACCGATGGTTTATATTCAGCCGACCCAAAAATCAATCCGGATGCCGAGATAATAAGTACAGTTGATAATATAACTCCGTCACTCGAAAAACTGGCCACCGGAACAGGAACATCATTCGGCACTGGAGGTATGATCACAAAAATTGCCGCTGCAAAAATATGTTCGGCAAAAAATATTGATACAGTGATCATTAACGGAGATGATCCTGCTATTATCTTCAGTGTACTTGAAGGAAAAAACATTGGAACACACTTTGTGTCCGGTTCTGAACATGTTAAAAACCATTGATTATGAATGAATATCTCACAAAAAAAGGAAAACTGGTAAAAGCCGCTGCACATGAACTGGTTAAGCTCAACACGGCCGCTAAAAACAAGGCACTGCAGTTTATAGCAGATGAGATCAGAAAACAAAAAGAAACAATACAAAAAGAAAACCTGAAAGACCTTGAAAACGGGAAGGCAAAAGGTTTGTCCCCGGCTTTTATTGACAGGCTGGAACTTAATGACAAACGGATCGGGGGTATGATCAATGTGCTGGAAGATGTAATAAAGTTACAGGACCCTGTTGGGGAGATCCTTGGAATGAATACCCTTCCCAACGGCCTTAAAGTGGGACAAATGCGCGTGCCGCTTGGTGTGATAGGTATTATTTTCGAATCACGTCCTAATGTATGTATCGAAGTGGCCGCACTTACTGTAAAATCAGCAAACGGTGTAATACTGCGCGGAGGATCGGATGCCATACATTCCAATATATGTCTCACAAAAATTGTGAAGGAAGGGCTGAAAAAAGCCGGCCTGCCCGAACACGCTGTAGAGATTATTGAAGACACTAACCGTGAAACAGTGAAAGAACTGTTGAAAATGAAGGAATATATTGATATAATAATTCCGCGCGGAAGTTTGAATCTTATTCGTTTTGTTGAAGAAAACTCGGTTATACCGGTCATTCGCCATGATCTGGGCATTTGCCACACCTATGTGGATAAGGATGCAGATATGACAAAAGCACTTGACATTACCTTTAATGCCAAAGTACAGCGCCCCGGCGTTTGTAATGCAATGGAAACAATGCTGGTGCATAAGATGGTTGCAAAAAAGTTTTTGCCTCTTATTGCTGAAAAGCTTGTGAAAGCAGGAGTGGAAATCCGGTCCTGCCCCGATACCAAATCAGTCCTTCCTGATACAAAGGACGCTACAGAAGAAGACTGGAGCACAGAATACCTCGAGCTCATTCTTTCCGTAAAAACAGTCGGATCCGCAGGGGAGGCCATTGATCACATAAACCGTTACGGATCACATCATTCTGATGCTGTTGTAACTGAAAATCATACAACCGCTATGCGTTTTTTAAACGAAGTCGATTCGGCGGCATGTTTTATCAATGCCTCCACCAGGTTTACAGACGGTAATGAATTCGGGCTTGGTGCCGAAATGGGCATCAGCAATCAAAAATTGCATGTGAGGGGGCCAATGGGACTGAAGGAACTAACATCGCCCAAATACATTATTTTTGGTAACGGACAGATCAGAGAATAATAATACAATTCTATGATATTGAATATATTAATAGTAAATAAATATTTAGCATTATTTTAGACCACTTAAAACATTAGAAAGATGAACATTTTAGAAAGACTGGAAAGCTTATCAATACCGGCCTCAGAAATCGAAAAAGATCTTTATAACAAGTATAATGTGAAACGTGGTTTACGAAACCAGGACGGTTCCGGTGTTCTTGTGGGCCTTACCAACATAGGTGATGTTGTCGGGTATGAAAAGAAAAACGGTAATGTAGTTCCGGCACACGGACAATTATATTACAGGGGGTTGAAAATTAATGACCTTGTACATGGTTTTCAGAACGATGGACGGCATGGTTTTGATGAGATTACCTTCTTACTGCTGTCGGGGAAGTTACCAAACAAAGATGAACTAAGCAGGTTTTCATCCTATCTTACAGGTTTACGTGATCTGCCTCAGTATTTCACCAAAAATATGATACTGTCCCTCCGGGGCAAAAACATCATGAATATGCTGGCACGATCGGTACTGGTACTCTATACAATGGATGAAAATGCAGAAGATTTTGAGCATATCAACCTTCTAAAGCAATCACTTAACCTGATTGCCAAATTTCCTGTTATCACTGCATATTCATATTTTGGATTCAGGCATTCATATCAAAGAAAATCCCTTATAATCCGCCATCCTGATCCTTCATTGAGTACAGCGGAAAATTTCATCTATATGTTAAAAGGCGATAAGTATACAAGGCTTGAAGCCGACATTGTTGATCTTAACCTTGTATTGCATGCGGAGCACGGAGGCGGAAACAATTCAACCTTTACCACCCGGGTAGTCAGTTCTGCCGGCACCGACACCTATTCATCAATCTCAGCTGCTCTTGGTTCCCTGAAAGGTTCACTGCACGGGGGCGCCAACCTTCGTGTTATGGATATGATGAATGACATCAAAAAGAACGTGAAAGACTGGGATGATAAAAAAGAGATTTCTGACTACCTGCTTAAAATATTAAAAGGAGAGGCTGGTGACGGATCAGGAAAAATATATGGTATCGGCCATGCTATTTACACCTTGTCTGACCCCCGGGCTGTATTGTTAAAAGAAAAAGCACGTGAGCTGGCAGAAGAAAAAGGCAGACTGGATGAATTCAAGCTGTACGAGAATATTGAAGAATTGGCCCCTGAAGTATTTGGCAAATTTAAGGGTGGTAATCCTAAAGTAATTACACCCAATGTGGATTTCTACTCAGGATTTGTATACAAATGTATAGATATACCAAGAGAAATATATACTCCTATATTTGCTGTTGCAAGAATAGCCGGATGGTGTGCTCACAGACTTGAAGAAATCACCTTTTCTTCAAAAAGGATCATACGGCCGGCTTATAAAAACGTATTTGGAAGAATGGATTATGAACCTCTGGAAAATCGCGGACAATAAATGTTATCAATCTGTTAAAACCGGGTTATACTGTATATAACAGGATGGGATTTGTTAAATTTGACTGATAAAAAATATATGCTGAAAAGTTTATAAGCTGCATTATACATAAAAATGAATAAAAATAATACTTCACGGTTCAGTTTTGTTAATATGCATTTAATTAGCATATTACTTCTCATTAATTTTAATACTGATTACATGACAAAAAAGAATAAATTGCCCGGCAGAATGGTATATAGCAGATATTGAATGATCTGGAAAGCCATTCCAAACAAAAGAATGGCTTTTTTTATGCCAAAATTTTATATATTAATAAATCTTAATAAAAATGGTAAAAGGATTTCCAAAAGCACAGGGATTGTACAATCCCGGAAATGAACACGACAATTGTGGTATTGGGTTTGTAACACAGATCAAAGGAATAAAATCACATGATATCGTAATAAAAGGGTTGGATGTACTTATTAATATGACTCACAGGGGAGCAGAAAGCGCTGATAATGTTTCAGGTGACGGAGCAGGCATACTTATTCAAATACCTCACAAATTTATCCTGAAAAAAGGAATCAAAGTCCCGAAACCCGGTCAATACGGAACAGGGCTTGTTTTCCTCCCCGAAGATGAAAAAGAAAGAAAACAATGTGAAAAAATCCTCATTGATACATGTATTGAAGAAGGCCTTGATGTAATCGACATTACTGATGTTGAAACAGACAGCAGTGTGCTGGGTGAAATATCCGGAAACACGGAACCCTTCATACGGCAGATATTTGTGACCGGCAATTACGAGCAGGATGAACTTGAGCGCAAACTTTATATTGCCCGTAAACAAACCGAAAAGAAAGTCAGGGATTCGGGAATTCCGGATAAAACTGCTTTTTATATACCCAGCCTTTCCTCAAAAGTATTTATATATAAGGGGATGCTCACTCCTGACCAGGTTGGTAAATATTTTACCGACCTGGGAGACCCTGATATGGAAAGTGCCATTGCACTGGTGCATTCCCGTTTCAGCACCAATACTTTTCCTACCTGGGACCTTGCCCAGCCGTTCAGGTTTTTAGCCCATAATGGCGAAATAAACACCATTAAGGGAAACCGCATGTGGATGGCCGCCCGTGAATCACTCATGAAAACTGAATTGTTTGGCGATGATCTGAAAAAGTTGTTCCCTATAATCGAACCTGACAAAAGTGATTCGTCATCACTTGATAACGCGCTTGAATTTCTTGTCCTTACAGGAAAATCCATCCCTCATGCCCTTAGTATGCTTATCCCCGAATCATGGAATGACAAAAACCCAATACCTGACAGTCTGAAAGCATACTATGAATATCACTCAACTATAATGGAACCATGGGACGGGCCTGCATCCATAATTTTCAGCGACGGGCGTTATATCGGGGGCACACTTGACCGTAACGGACTAAGGCCTTCACGGTATGTCATCACAAAAGATGATGTGATCGTAATGGGATCCGAAGTGGGTGTTCAGATCTTCTCTCCCGATCAGGTAAAAGAGAAAGGACGCTTACGCCCCGGAAAAATATTGCTGGTGGATACCCGATTCGGTATTATTGTCCCCGATGAAGAGGTGAAACAGCAGCTCACCGGAAGAAACCCTTATGCCAACTGGCTGAAAGAAAACCGTATCGAACTCAAAGACATTGAAGTGAAGAAAAGGGTACCCACATCACTGGGTGCTAACTATGACAAGTACCTGCAAACCTTTGGCTACAATAAGGAAGACGTAAATATGATCATGAAACCAATGGCGGATACAGGGCAGGAACCTGTTCACTCAATGGGCAATGATACACCACTGGCAGTCATGTCGGATAAACCCCAGCGTTTGTTCAGTTACTTCAAACAACTATTTGCCCAGGTTACAAATCCTCCTATCGATCCTATTCGTGAAGGCCTTGTGATGGCCCTCACTAATTACATTGGTTCTGTTTCAAAGAATATTCTTATTGAATCACCCTCCCTCTGCAAACTGATCAAGTTCCGGCGCCCGGTAATTACCAATACAGAACTGGGAAAAATCAAGATGCTGGATCAAAATGAATTCTCTTATGAAGAATTGCCCATGCTGTTTCCATCCGAAGGAAAGGGAATGGGCAAAGCGCTTGAAATGGCCCTGGATGACCTGTGCAAAAAAGCAGAGGCTGCAGTTGACAAAGGCCGTAATTTTATAATTCTCTCCGACCGCGATATAAGCGAAGAATATGCCCCCATTCCGTCATTACTTGCAGTTTCGGCTGTTCACCACCACCTGATCAAAACCAAAAAACGTATGCAGGCAGGCCTGATAGTGGAAACCGGCGAAGCACGTGAAATAAATCATTTCGCGCTTCTTCTAGGATTCGGTGCAAGTGTTGTGAATCCTTACGCTGCTTTTGCTATACTGGAAACTTTAAGTAAAAACAAAGAACTGAAATTCGATTATGTCAAATCAAGGGAAAACTACATATATGCAATTTCAAAAGGCTTGTTAAAGATCCTTTCTAAAATGGGGATATCTACTTTACGCGGTTATCATGGCGCCCAAATCTTCGAAGCTCTCGGGCTGAATGAAAGAATTGTAAATAAATATTTTACAGGAACTGATTCACACATTGGCGGAATCGGCCTTGATGAGATTGCTAAAGAAGTACTTATTTCTCATGAGAGAGCATACAAACCTGATGTTAAACAGCCACCGGGCCTTTATTCACAGGGTGTCTATCATTACCGTACCGATGGTGAAAAACACGGCTGGAATCCTGAAACCATAGGTTTGCTGCAATGGGCAACACGAACAAATAATTACGAAAAATTTAAAGAATACAGCGGCCTTATTAATCATGAAAACCGAATGCCGACATTTCTGAGAGGTTGTATAAACATAAAAAAAGCGAATAAACCCATACCTGTTGACGAGGTCGAGCCGGTATCATCCATTATGAAACGTTTTGTTACAGGAGCTATGTCATTTGGTTCAATCAGTAAAGAAGCACATGAATCACTGGCAATCGCCATGAACAGGATCGGAGGGAAAAGCAATACCGGAGAAGGGGGAGAAGACCCCGCCAGGTTTGAAAAACGCCCTGACGGCACTCTTGCAAGAAGCGCTATCAAACAAGTAGCTTCAGGACGTTTTGGGGTTTCGGCAAATTATCTTGTGAATGCCGATGAAATACAAATTAAAATGGCCCAGGGGGCAAAACCCGGTGAAGGCGGCCAGCTGCCCGGCCATAAGGTAGACAAAATCATAGCAAAGATCCGGAACTCAACACCGGGGATAACCCTTATCTCACCACCACCCCATCATGATATCTATTCCATTGAAGACCTTGCCCAATTGATCTTTGATCTTAAATGTGTCAATCCGAAGGCAAGGATCAATGTAAAACTTGTATCTGAAACAGGAGTAGGTACTATTGCAGCAGGTGTAGCCAAAGCATATGCCGACAGCATAACCATAAGCGGGGCCGAAGGGGGTACCGGTGCCAGTCCTGCAAGCTCCATTAAACATGCAGGGCTGCCTATGGAACTGGGAATATCAGAAGTACAACAAACACTGGTAATGAACAACCTCCGCGACAGGATAGTGCTGCAAACAGATGGTCAGCTGAAAACCGGCCGCGATGTCATATATGCCGGTCTTCTTGGTGCGGAAGAATTTGGCTTTGCTACTTCAGCATTGATCGTACTTGGCTGTGTAATGATGCGGAAATGCCATATGAACACCTGTCCGGTGGGAGTGGCTACCCAGGACCGGGAACTGCGAAAGCGTTTCACCGGAAAACATGAATTTGTTATTAACTTTTTCCATTTTATTGCCCGGGAAGTACGTGAATTTCTGGCAGAAACGGGATTCCGGAAGTTTGAAGATATCATAGGCCGCACGGATCTTCTGGAGATGAGGAATGATATCGATCACTGGAAAGCAAAGCATTTGGACCTTTCAAAGATACTTTACCGTCCGGAAGAAGCCTCAAAAAATGCAAGCCATTGTATATGTTTACAAAAGCATAAAATTGAAGATGTTATGGACATCAGCCTTATCAAACAGGCAAACAGGGCAATAAAAAACAAGGAAAAAGTGTGGATAGCCAAAAACATCCGTAATACCGACAGAACCACGGGAGCAATGCTTTCCGGAGAAATAACGAAAAAATACGGTCCTAAAGGATTACCTGACGGCACCATTAATTGCAAATTCACCGGATCGGCAGGTCAAAGCTTCGGCGCTTTCCTGTGCAAAGGGCTGCAGTTCACGCTTGAAGGTGATGCGAATGATTATCTCGGTAAAGGCTTGTCGGGAGGCCGGATCATTATTGTTCCCCCTGACGGATCAACTTTCAGACCCGAAGAGAATATAATTATCGGAAATACTGTGCTGTATGGTGCAACCGGGGGTGAAGTATATGTACGCGGTGTAGCGGGTGAACGATTCTGTGTTCGTAACAGCGGTGCCAAAGCTGTAATTGAAGGTGTTGGTGATCATTGTTGCGAATATATGACAGGAGGGCGCACGGTGGTTTTGGGTATTACAGGACGTAATTTTGCAGCCGGGATGAGCGGTGGCATAGCTTATGTTCTGGATGTAACCGGCAACTTCCCTTATTTCTGTAATAAAGGACTTGTAGAGCTTGGTCCTGTCGGCGACCGTGATGATGTGCTCGAGTTGCAGGGAATAATCAATGATCATTACACTCATACCCGAAGCGAACTGGCTGAAAAGATACTGGTCAACTGGGACGAGTACCTGCCAAAGTTTGTTAAAGTCATTCCGTTTGAATACAAAAAAGTGCTGGAAGAGATTAAGCTCCGGGAACTCAAAAGGAAGATCAGGAAAACGGAAGACGAACCTCATTTCCAGTACTAATAAAATAGGGCTTAGCCTGCATTATTAGTTTTGCAGCTAAGGGTTCATAATAATAAATGAAGATTACGGGATGTGTACGAAAATATAATACAGGTTATAATTACCGGGAAATATATAAAAATCAATTTAAACAATTAAAAACCGAAATATGGGAAATCCCAAAGGATTCATACAGGTGAAAAGAAAAATTGCAGGCTACAGGCCTGTAACCGAAAGGATATATGATTACAGTGAAGTGGAACAAACGCTGAATGATCAGGACCGCAAAGATCAGGCTTCACGCTGCATGGATTGTGGTATCCCTTTCTGTCAGTGGGGATGCCCGGTTATGAACAATATGCCCGAATGGCAGGATGCAATCTTTCGTGGCGACTGGAAAGATGCAATTGATAATCTTCACTTAACCAATAATTTTCCTGAATTTACCGGGCGGATCTGCCCTGCACCATGCGAAAATGCATGCACCCTGAACATTCATCAGGAACCTGTTACAATTCGTGATAATGAAGCCGCTGTTGCAGAAAAAGGATTTGAACTGGGTTATATCAGGCCTGATCCTCCTGAAATAAGAACCGGTAAAAAAGTTGCCGTTATCGGTTCCGGGCCCTCCGGAATGGCTGCCGCCGACCTGCTGAATAAATGGGGGCATACCGTCACTCTTTTTGAGAAAGATGATGCTGTGGGCGGATTGCTTCGCTATGGCATACCCGACTTCAAACTAAACAAACAGGTGATTGACCGTAGAATAAATATACTCACTGATGAAGGATTGATCATAAAAACCAATACCGAGGCAGGTAAGGATATGCCAGGTAAGGACCTCATTCAAAATTTTGATGCTGTATGCCTTGCTATTGGAGCCATGCAACCGCGTGACCTGCCCGTCGGGGGCCGTGACCTGAAAGGTATTCATTTTGCTATGGAATTCCTTACACAACAAAATAAAATATTACGTGGGATAAAGATCCTTAACGAGAAACTTATCACGGCAAAAAATAAAAATGTAGTGGTTATTGGGGGTGGAGATACCGGTTCCGATTGTGTCGGCACATCCAACAGGTACCAGGCCAAAAAAATATCCCAAATGGAAATCCTTCCAAAACCTCCGCTTAACCGAATTCCTGACAATCCATGGCCATACTGGGCAAATATCCTGCGCACATCCAGTTCACATGAAGAAGGCTGTGAAAGACAATGGAATATTTCCACCAAACGCTTTATCGGTGAAAACGGTCATGTGAAACAAATGGAAATTGTTGATGTTGAATGGGTAAATGATGATGGCCGGATGAAAATGATTGAAAAACCCGAAACAAAAAGAATAATTGATGCCGACCTGGTATTACTGTCTATGGGATTTGTACACCCTGTACATAAAGGATTGGCTGACAGCCTTGGACTGGAATACGATTCACGCGGTAATATTAAAATTAATGCCGGGGGTCTGACCAGCCGGGAAAAAATATTTGCTGCTGGTGATGCAGTGAGCGGAGCCAGTCTGGTTGTCCGCGCGATAGCCGCAGGCCGGAAAGCTGCAGAAAACATCGATAATTATTTGCGTACATTGTAGGCTTTATTATTCATAAGCACAAAACCCATAATTCTTAATAGTTTTTACGAACCCTCACCGGCGAAGTCAATAGCGCAGCCTCACCAGATACCCCCCATGCCTTCGGACATTGATCACTTCACCACTCTCAAAAATAAGATACTGGCCTTTAATGCCGGAAAGAACCCCGGCAACTGAATCCTGCTTTTCCAGGTTTATGCTCTTTACTTTTGCAGGATACTTTTCCACCGGGTAAGTGATCCTGGTTATCCTGTCATCATCACAGATCATCTCACGCATATCGAAAGGCAAATAATCTTCAGCCCTCCCTTTTTCCATTTCCAGATCAATTCCGGGCACTTTACCGAGCAGCATATTTCGCCAGTTGGTTTTATCATTATAAACACTCTTTAAGGCTACCTCCAATATGCCGGCAAGATATCTGTTAGTGGTTTTTGCCAGCTTAATTGCATAACTGGCTCCCTGATCAATCCAACGCGCAGGAATCTGTGTGTGGCGTGTAACACCTACCTTCAGTCCGCTGCCAACAGCCAGATAAACATAATGATCTATCAGGCAATTTCTTTTTGCAAAATCCATATCCCTGGCTATGCCTTCATGCGCACGGCAAAGTTCAGGACGCAAAACACATTCTTCTGTTTCCGGGGCAGAAATAAAACACGGGTAACAATAACCCTGTGCAAAAGAAGTGCGCGTCTCCCTGCCGCATTTGATACAATTTATTCTATTCAGAAATTGCAGGCTGATTCTTTTCCCGATCAAGTTATTCATATATATCAAATGCTCTCCAACTGGAAGGAAATACTTAACCACCTCACCGTGTTCAACAGCCATTTTCAATATATTCCCTTCAATTTGCATTTGTATTTTTTTACTTAACAAAAGTATATATAATATAATATTTTAAGTCTACTCTAAAAAAATTAATACTATGTATTGCATAGTACCAAATTTTTTATATATCTTTGTGCTAAATAAAAAGAAAACTCTGATGATCATGTGGAACATACCATATATAGTGTCCAGGGGAATAATAAAACATTTTAACAGGCTTGCATGCTCTTTTAAAATCATTCTGAAAGTTTGTTTTATTTCCCCCTGTATGTTTTTATTCATTGTACTTTTGTCAACAGGGATCATTATAGCCTCATCAAAACAGACCAAAAATAACGACGGGCAGTTATCAAATGAAATATACAGGCAAAAGCAGGCAGGCGTTAATGAACTTTCTTATAAAACAACCCCTGCCGATACGGCAAATATTATTCACAAAAATATGACTGCCACCAGTCTTGATAAGATGGGTGGCCTGATCAATGTACAACACAAAATCATTTACCAGATACCTTAAAAAAATTAATAACTATCATGAAAAAAACACTTACAATAAACCTGGCGGGACTTGTCTTTCATATCGATGAAGATGCCTATAATAAACTGAAGGAATACCTCGAAAATATTGAAAGTCATATCAGCGATGAAAATGAAAGCAGGGAGATTATCCGGGATGTCGAAGCACGTATTGCAGAGATCCTGACAAACAAGAAAAAGGATAACCGGCAGGTGGTAACACTGTCCGATATTGACGGGATCATCACAGTCATGGGACAGCCCAATGATTTTGCCGGGGATAAAGAAGAAGAAGAAAAGGCTTCCCATACATTCACCCAAAGAAACTACCGGCGCATGTACCGTGATCCTGATCACCGTATTATAGGAGGTGTTTGCAGCGGCCTTGGGGCATACTGGAGCATTGATCCATCGCTGATCCGTATAGTATTTATAGTATTGGCCATCGTGGGTATGGCCGGTATCCTTATCTACCTGATACTCTGGATCGTACTGCCCGAGGCCAGGACAGTCGCACAAAAACTTGAGATGCGGGGAGAGCCTGTCAATGTGTCCAGCATACGTGATTTCATAAAAAATGAATATAATAATGTAAAAAATTCTATGCACTTTAATTACAAAACCAATTAGTTAGCATGGATACGAAGCTGGAGAACGCAAAAGCACAAATGCGCAAGGGGGTGCTTGAATATTGTATTCTTTCGATTTTATCGAAGGGTGATGCTTATGCATCGGATATTATCATCAAATTGAAAGAAGTAAAACTGATAGTTGTGGAAGGTACATTGTATCCCCTCCTCACGAGGCAAAAAAACGCGGGTCTGTTAAACTACCGCTGGGAAGAATCCACACAGGGACCTCCACGCAAGTATTATATGCTGACCGAAGAAGGCAGGCGATTCCTGGATGAACTGCACAATTCATGGACTGAGCTGGTGGATGCGGTAAACTCTATAAGGCCCTAATATTAACAGGCACTCTGTCACTCCCCGATTAATTAATCTTTACAAAAAAAATACAAACCCAAAAAATGAAACAAGCACTTAAAATCAACCTTGGCGGCCAATTGTTCTTTATCGATGAAGATGCTTATTTGCTGCTGAAAAACTACCTCGATGAGCTTGAGATATATTTTTCAAAAGAGAAGGAAGGCAGCAGGGAGATCTATGAAGATATTGAGATCAGAATATCCGAACTCCTTCATGAAAAACTTACCGGGGGTAAAGAGGTTATTTCCATTGATGATGTTAAAAGTGTTATCAGCCGCATGGGCAAAATTGAAGATTTTGAGCGTGAAACCGATACCGGTGATGCGCATGCTGAAGAAGAAAGCTATCAGCAACGTAAATCATACCGGAAACTTTACCGTGATACTGTCAATTCTTATTTAGGCGGGGTAGCATCCGGTCTGGGTGCCTATTTTGGCATTGATCCCTTATGGGTAAGGGTAATCTTCTTCGTCCTTGTATTTGTTAACGGGGCAGGTATCATTCTCTATATTATTTTATGGATTGTTGTTCCGCCGGCTGTTACTACTGCCCAACGCTTACAGATGAAAGGCAAACCGGTGAACATTTCCAATATAGAAAAAACCGTGAACGAAGAATTCCATAAAGTGAAAGAAAGCATGGGACGGGTGACAAAATCAAAAGGTTACCAGCGAACCAGGGATTCGCTTAATGATGTCGGGAACATACTGTTAAACATACTGGGTGTATTATTAAAAATAATCATATGGACCATTGGTATTGTATTTATACTTACAGGACTGATATTCCTGATAGGTATATCGACAACACTTTTTTTTGGCCGCGGCTTCATAAACTGGTTTCACTGGCCCGACTGGAATATTCATCTTCCATGGCTTAGCGACTTGTTTGTTAACCCGGAGAATGTTACCGTTATATCTGTTTGCTGGCTGATCGTTATTCTAATCCCTGTAATTGCCCTGATCTACGGTGGTATTAAACTGTTATTCAACATCAGAACCCGCAATAGAGCGCTTGGCGCCACCGCCTTTACTGCCTGGATACTGGCATTGATATTGCTCATTGTAATGACAGTCATGGATTCCGGAAACTATACCCTGCGTTCTTATGAAAAAGAAGAACATTTTCTGGATACACGGCTTGAAAAAACACTTTACATTGACATAAACGAAAGAAAATTCGATAATTACAACCTTAATGTATTTACAATTTTTGACTATTCAATACAGTACGACAAGAACCAAAAAACCGCACTTAAAAATCCTGCTATCAATATTGAATCAACATATGACACTATAGCTAAATTGATCATTGACAGGCAAATAAAAGAGTTCAGACCTCTTCATTCTGAATATGCCCTTATGGAATATGATTGGAATCTTTATGACACCGTGCTGGTTTTTGATGAATTTTTTCTTGCTGCCATGGAACAGCGCTGGCGTATGCCCCGGATGGAACTCACCCTCCTTATCCCTGAAAACCAGTCAGTCTGGATCTCCAAACGGTTCACGAATGTTCTTGGCGACCTGGAAAAAGCCATTCCTGCAAATAACAATGATTTTATCGCGAGGAAATGTATCATGACCCCGCACGGCCTTGATTTTAATAAGGAAAAATAAACCATCCAAGAAAACATAAAAAAACCTTAAAGTCCGTTATTTTTTTATAAATTTGCACTTCCTGAAAAAGAATGCATTTTTGTCCCGTGGTGTAATGGCAGCACTTGTGGTTTTGGTCCACACAGTCTAGGTTCGAATCCTGGCGGGACAGCCAAGAATATATTTTAGTTAAGTTATTAGTAATTAAGTTGTTATTTTATTTAATCAAAGCTGGTGGTAGTTGTTCACCTGTTGTTTATTTTAAATAGTGTTCACGAGCTCTCCCGCTTAGGCGGGATCGGTTGTTGCCTCACCAAATTATTATATTTTTAAGGCGTTCGGCGAACCCTCATCGCTGCATAATAAGTTCTTAGTAAATATTCATGTCTTATTGTCTTTGTGCAATTTAAATTAAATTCCTTATAAGGATGAGGGTTTCATTGGTAATAAAAATCTGCCGCGTTTGATAATAAAATACCGTGTTACCGGCCTCCATGAATATAAAACCTTGTGTTAATTGAAATTTATTGTAATTTGATGCTATTGATTTGTTATTTTTGTTGCCATTTAATTATTTGCCTTACAATTATTACGGCATAATTATTACGGCATAATTATTACACCAGATGAAATTTCAAATTATATTGAAACCAATTATTGCCCTGCTGATATTGGTTCCCGCATCTGCAACTTCACCGGTGAATAATGGATCCCGGGTATCCGAAGCACAACAAAATCCGGATCATATCCTCTTCACAGACAAGTTTGATGTTGAGCCGGGGGCTGAAGCAATATCCGACCCCGTTACCATTACCGGCCTTACCCTGGCAACTGATATAAGAATAAAAGGAGGTGAATACTCCATTAACGGAGGCCTGTTTACAGACAGTGACAATACCGTAAGCAATAATGATGAAATCAGGGTTAAATTACAGGCTCCCCCGGAATATGATTCTGTTGTTTCATCTGTCCTCAACATTGACGGGCAGACACATTATTTTAACGTTCGTACCGTAAGCCATCCCGATTCAGGCTGGGCCAAGCTACCTGATATAATAGCAATGATCAAACAACCTTCCTTCCCTGACCGTGATTTTAATATTACGGATTTTGGTGCGGTTGGAGACGGAATTACTGATTGTTCTTCGGCTTTTGCTTCTGCTATCCGCGCGTGTTGCGATTCTGGAGGAGGCCGGGTAATTGTGCCGGCGGGAGAATATTATACGGGCCCTGTTCACCTTCTCAGTAATGTTAACCTGTATATATCAAAAGATGCGAAAATCTTATTCAGTACTGATCCTTCGGCCTACCTTCCGGTAGTTTACAGCCGTTTTGAAGGAACGGAGTGTTATAATTATTCTCCGTGCATTTATGCTTTTCAACAAAAAAATATAGCCGTCACCGGGCCAGGGACATTGGATGCCGCGGGAAGTTTTGATAATTGGTGGGACTGGATACGCTCAGCCCGGCATGACATTGACTCGCTGCGTGAGATGGCAGAAAAAGGAATCCCGGTTGAAGAGCGGGTATTCGGTGAAGGCCACTACTTAAGGCCAGGCATGATCCAAACATACCGCTGCATGAACGTTCTGATCGACAGCCTGACCATACTGAACAGCCCGATGTGGCATATCCACCCCGTATTATGTACCAATGTTACCGTAAGCAATACGACCGTGATCGGACATGGCCCGAATAACGACGGCTGCAACCCGGAATCCTGCACCAATGTATGGATCAAAAATTGCTTTTTTGATACAGGTGACGACTGTATAGCTTTGAAGTCCGGCAGAAATGCAGATGGCCGCCGGATCAACATTCCTGTTTCTAAAGTAGTTATACAGGAATGCGTTATGCGTGACGGTCACGGGGGTGTGGTTATAGGTAGTGAGGTCACCGGTGGTGCTAACAATATATTTGCTGAAAACTGTATTATGGACAGCCCCAACCTTGACAGGGCACTTCGCGTAAAAACAAATTCCATTCGCGGCGGGCTCATCGAAAATATTTTTTTAAGAAACATTGAAGTGGGCCAGGTAGCCAATGCTGTCATTAGGGTTAATTTCCTCTACGGGGAGGGAGATATTGCATCGTTTGAGCCGGTTGTGCGTAATGTGGAAGTGAGAAACATGTCCTGCCGCCAGGCTGATTACGGGCTTCAGTTTATCGGATACGAGCGCTCACCTCTACAGGACATCAGGCTTATCAACTGCAGGTTTGATAACATACTTACCCCTTTTGATATCCAACATTATAAAAACCTCTGTTTCGACCGGGTAAGTATAAACAGAACCGAATACAACAAAATATGGATTAAGTAGTATAACTAGAGTCTGTCTATAAAGTGGGTAAAATATTTAACCGACCATGTGTTTGTTCAGAAAGTTCCATTTGCAAGGCTCGCGCG
>CAZBJH010000032.1:0-28568 GCA_964492185.1 uncultured Bacteroidales bacterium
ATTTAAAATTTTGGCAGCAACGCGGATATCGGACATTATGGACAGACACTAATTAGATCATTATAAAACAACCCCACTTTTCAACGGCTCTTCCTCAATACCTTCCATTTCGTCCTCAAGCGGTTCAAATCCATAAACAATGCCTTCAATGAAATACCCCGGATACTCGCCATATCCACCTGTTGTTTCCCTGTGGGTAACCAGCACTACAATACCTTTCATATTCGCAGCCCTTTTCTGCAGGCGTATGGTGGCACTCTTTTTAGCAGCCCTGGGGCTTCTTGAACTGGGAGCAGAAGAAGCAGAAATCTTACCTCTTTTATACATTTCAGCCACATCCTCTTTCTTTTCGGTTAACCATACCGCTTCCCATTGATAATCGTCAATCATAGTAACAGCAGGCTCATTGTATTCCTCTATCCTGCCGTTTTTATAAATGATCTTTTGAACCTGTTTCCTTTCAATTGTATACACCTCAGGTTCATCAGGTAATTTAAAACTTATATATTTTGTTGTTACCTTGGTAACATCAACAGGAAAAATATCACCACCTATTTTATATATAGTATCCCGGGGTTGTAAATTCTGTTTACCTGTTTGCCCTGCAACAGAAATACCACACAGCACAATTGCCGCACATAATATAACTTTTTTCATTCGTTTCATTCGTTTCATAATACACCTGCTTTTTATTTCTGTTTTATACCATTTCAAATATGGTACCAAAAAATTTTATCCTGGCCGTGAAATATACGATAAATCTTTTTGCAGGTTAATATATGAAAGACATTTTTTATGAACGTTTATTCCCGTTAGATAAAAAGAAAAGTGCAAGAGAAAGAATGATATATTCATCCAAGAGGTATTCTCCGATAACACCATTAAAGACAAGGATGATATTTATAATTGAAAGAATAAAAAGGACAAAGCCTGAAACCACTGTGAGCGATGAATTTTTTAAAAATCCGCCAATAAATAACAATAACCCGGCCATCAAAAAAAGAAGTGAAAAATAAAATCCGGAAACTTTATAATTAAAACCAATAAATGTTTTATAATGTGCCTCAATGATAAATAATACCAGTCCGGCACGCAGCAACCATCCGGAAAGTCCCTGCAATGATCTGAAAGGTTTCATAATATAAAAAATTTAATTAAAGCCAAAACAAGTTATGAAAATATAATTAGCCTGTAAAAAAAATGCGGTTAAATTTGTGTCCAAAAGAAAGTGACCCGGAATGAGAACGCGAATTTATTCTATCTGGATATGGTCGGCATTTATTTTTAGTTTAATCATTTTTTTTCCTTTAGCCTGTATTATTTGGTTGTTACTTTTCCCCTTTGATAAAAACCGGGCAATATTACATTATCTTACCGGATACCTGGCATCTTTTTTTATCGCGATAAATCCTTTTTTATCGTTAAAAACAACAGGAATAAATAAGATCAGGAGGGACAGAACGTATATCATCATTTCCAATCATCAATCAATTCTTGATGTTCTGCTTATTTACAAAATAAAGATGCATTTTAAGTGGGTTTCGAAATTAGAGAACTTCAGTATCCCGGTTATCGGCCAGATTATGAAAATGAATAAGCATATAGGTGTAAAAAGAGGAGATAAAGAAAGCGTTATATGTATGATGGAAAAAAGTAAGTATTTTCTCAGCAAGGGAATATCAATATTTATTTTCCCGGAGGGAACGCGGTCAGATAACGGTGAACCGGGAGAATTTAAGGAGGGAGCCTTCAGGCTGGCCAAAGAAAGCGGGCTGCCTATTCTCCCGCTGATACTGACAGGGACAGGTAAAACCCTGCCAAAGAAAGGGTTTTTGCTGAGAGGAAAACATATTGTTAAACTTCATGTACTTGACGAGTTGTCACCGGATTATTGTAAAAATAAGTCCATACCCGAACTCACTGAAAAGGTAAGGCAATATATAATACAATGTATTAACCGGCATTATTAACAAAAATATTAATTTCAGGCACAAATAAAATATATATGTTGAAACCGGAAGAAGTATATACAGGAAGAAGTAAACACTTTGCATTTTTGGTAAAAACAAAAAAAAAGCAGTTGAAAAGAATTGCCTTATTCAGGCTTATGGCATTTATAGCTGCAATTGCTTTCCTGATGATGACTAATTATTTTGGTACATTCCCAGGTATCACGGGTTCATTTGTGTCTGTAATGATTTTCTTATTTTTTGTTAAGCAATATGCTAATACCGGTTCTGCAAAAAATCATTTAGAACTTTTACTTGAGATCAACGACCTTGAATTGAAAGCCCTGAATCATAATTACAATGCCTTTCCTGATGGAAAGGATTATTCTGACCCGGCCCATCCTTACAGCTATGATCTTGACCTTTTTGGAAAAGGCTCAGTATTTCAGTTCCTTAACAGAACCACGACAAAATACGGTAAGGACCAACTTGCAAAATGGCTGATTACGGAAACAATTAATAAAATTGTAATCAGAGAAAAACAGGACATGGTGAAAGAACTTTCCCGAAAACTTGACACGCGACAGAATTTTACTGCCACCGGAAAACAATATATGGATTCAGAAGAAGATACTGACAATATTAATGCATGGCTTAGTGAGCAGGATAAATATTTCAGGAATAAACTTATACAGCTAATTCTGGTAGTATTACCCGCTATCACCATTACTTCAATGTTTCTCATAATATTGAACACGGGGTTTTTCAATCTTTTCCTGTTGCTGTTCCTTACCCAGCTTTCAATTTCAGGATCACAGATCAGGCACTCGAACAGAACTCATGAACTTATAGGAAAAAGACTGGAAATATTAAAAAAATACAGCCGCCTTCTGTCATATGTTGAACATGAAGATTACAGTTCTTCTTACCTTCTGCGTATGAAAGAAAACCTGAAAACAAACCTGGAAACCTCAACCGAAAGTATTAATAAACTTTCGAATATCATTTCGGCTTTTGATACCAGGTTGAACATTCTTGCCGGATTTTTGCTGAATGGCGTTTTGTTATGGGATATCCAATGTGTAAGCAGACTCGAAAGCTGGAAATCACAATTCGGAAAAAACGTTCATAAATGGCTGACGGATCTGGGAAAATTTGATGCTGCCTTAAGTCTGGCAAATTTTCATTTCAATCATCCCGGTTTTGTGTTTCCGGAAATCAGTGAAAAAACGGTATTTGAAGCCGAAAAAATGGGGCATCCCCTTATCATGGCAAACGAGCGGGTGGATAATTCGATCTCGATTCCCCATGAAGGATTGTTCATTATTATAACCGGTGCCAATATGGCTGGGAAAAGTACATTTCTGCGATCAGCAGGAGTAAACTTCGTGCTGGCAAAAACCGGGGCCCCGGTCTGCGCTTCCAAATTCACCTTTAAACCACTGGCCTTGTTTTCGAGTATGCGTACAACAGATTCACTGCAAAAACACGAATCTTATTTTTATGCCGAGTTGAAAAGGCTTAAAGAGATCATAGACAAACTGAGGAAAGGTGATCAGATTTTCATATTGCTGGATGAAATATTAAAAGGCACCAATTCAAAAGATAAACAAACCGGATCCAGGGCGGTGTTGAAAAAAATTATCGAAAAAAACGGAACCGGTATAATAGCCACACATGACCTTGACCTGGCAGGTATGGAGAAATATTATCCCGAAGCAATTCTTAATAAATGTTTTGAAATTGGCATCCATGAAGGTAAAATGTTTTTTGATTACAAACTGATCGACGGTATAACCAAAAAGATGAATGCTTCACTTCTTATGCAACAAATGGGAATTTTAGAAGGCAGCGGTAAAAGTGAACATTGAAAAATCGGGCGGCTGTATTTATGCAGGAAAGTGGTAGAAGGTGATTGTTTAATCGTTTAATCGTTGAATTGTTTAATCGTTTAATCGGTTCAACAGTTCAACAGTTCAACGATTCAACAGTTCAACGATTCAACAATTCAACAGTTCAACAGTTCAACGATTAAACGATTCAACAATTAATCTCCCCATCTCATAAACTCCTCAACAGCCCTTAGCACAATAAATATTTTTCCTATATTCGTACTATGTTATCGGTAAAACCATCTATTTTATGTTTTAATTATGAAGAAATTTTGTCTTCAGTGCGGTGAAGAGATCAGGGGCCGCGTTGATAAAAAATTTTGTTCCGATCAATGCAGAAGCGCGTATAATAATGCATTAAAACAAGATGTTCTGAACTTTGTAAGAAAGATCAATTACACCTTGCGTAAAAACCGAAGAATACTTCAACAGTTCAATCCTGACGGAAAATCAACAATACATAAATCCCGCCTTATTGATATGGGATTCAATTTTAACTACTACACCAACATTTTCTCCACCAAAAGCGGTAACTGTTATTATTTTTGTTACGATCAGGGCTACCTTGCCATTGATGATGAATACTATGCACTTGTCCACCGTATGGATTATGTTAAGTAGAGTCTGTCTATAAAGTCGGCAGGTTGTTTAATTGTGGAATTAACATTAATATGCTAATTTTGCCGGGTATAAGCGGCCTATATGGATCAAAACTCAAAAATTGCATTGCTGGGAGCAGGGAGCTGGGCAACAGCTCTTGCAAAACTATTGCTGAACAATATTGACAGCCTTAACTGGTATGTCCGGAATCCTGATAATATCAGCTACCTGAAGAAATACGGGCATAATCCGAATTACCTGTCTTCAA
Organism: uncultured Bacteroidales bacterium; assembly: GCA_964492185.1. Classification (GTDB taxonomy): domain Bacteria; phylum Bacteroidota; class Bacteroidia; order Bacteroidales; family UBA10428; genus JAFGSZ01. The sequence goes on from CAZBJH010000032.1 coordinate 4,710, forward strand.
TTCAATTACCTGTTAAAAAGATTCGTTTTCACAGTTCAATTACCGAAGCGATAGATAGTTCAGAGATCCTTATTTTTGCTGTCCCGGCCCCTTTTCTGAAAAAATCACTGGAGTCCTATAAAGGAAATTTTCATGAAAAATTTATTGTTTCAGCTATCAAGGGGATCATTCCCTATGACAATATAACTATTGCCGAATTTTTCAACCGTTACTACGAAGTGCCCTTTTCTGCCATTGGCATTCTTTCCGGTCCCTGCCACGCCGAAGAAATTGCCCTGGAACGGTTATCCTACCTGACAATTGCATCCAAAATCCAGAAAAAAGCTGAAATCATTGCAGATAAGTTAAAATGTCACTATCTTAAAACAAACACCATAAAAGATGTTTACGGTACTGAATATTCAGCAGTATTAAAAAACATTTACGCCATAGCCTCGGGGATCTGTCACGGCCTTGGTTACGGTGATAATTTTCAGGCAGTGCTGGTATCAAATGCCACCCAGGAAATAAAGCGTTTTCTGGATCGCACGAACAAAAGCAAACGCAGGATCAACAGTTCGGCATACCTGGGTGACCTGCTGGTTACTTCATATTCGCAATTTAGCCGGAACCGTACTTTTGGTACGATGATAGGCACTGGGTATTCTGTAAAAACCGCACAACTGGAAATGCGAATGGTAGCGGAAGGGTACTATGCCCTGAATTGCATCAAGGAGATCAACCGGGAATTTAACGTTAAACTGCCTATAGCTGATGCAATGTATAATATTCTTTATGAAAAAATATCACCGGCAATTGAGATAAAATTATTAACCGAGAAACTTAAATAAAACCAATGAGTACACTTACACTCAATCTCGAAAAGATATATGACGAGGTCACAAAGAAATCCCTGTCAGAGTATGAGAACAAGGTGAAACAAGCCATTACCGCTTTACATGAAAAAACCGGGAAAGGAAGTGATTACCTGGGATGGATCAATTTACCATCTTCCGTTGAGGAATCTCATCTTACAGAAATAGAACAATTGGCATCTCAGCTTAAGGAAAAGATCGAAATACTGGTAGTAATAGGTATAGGAGGATCCTACCTGGGCGCGAAAGCAGTATCCGAAGCCTTCTCACACAGCTTCTCTTTTTTGAAAGATAAAAAAGACTTCCCCAGACTGATATTTGCAGGACAAAACATTGGTGAAGATTATCTGTCGGAGCTTCTGGAAGTGCTGGATAATAAAAAATACGGCATTGTGGTTATCTCAAAATCCGGGACTACAACCGAGCCTGCAATTGCATTCAGGATCTTGAGAGAACACCTGGAAAATAGGGTTGGCAAAGAAAATGTTAAAAATTATATAATAGCCATTACGGATGCTGAAAAAGGAGCCTTAAGGACCCTTGCTGAACGCGAGGGTTATAAAAGTTTTGTTATTCCCGGTGATGTGGGCGGTCGGTATTCGGTGTTAACCCCCGTGGGACTGGTCCCGCTGGCAATAGGAGGTTTTTCTGTCAGGGAACTGGTACGTGGTGCTATGCAAATGGAAAAAAGGACCAAAAACACTTCAAACTTCTGGGAAAACCCATCCGCTGTTTATGCAGCTACACGTCATGCCCTTTATTCCAAAGGCAAAAAAATTGAAATCCTGGTGAACTATGACCCCAAATTACATTATCTCACAGAATGGTGGAAACAACTTTTCGGTGAAAGTGAAGGTAAAGAAGGAAAAGGTATTTTTCCTGCAGGTGTCGATTTTACAACCGATCTGCACTCTATGGGTCAATATATTCAGGAAGGTGAACGTATTCTTTTTGAAACCGTAATATCAGTGAAAACACCTCAGCGAAAACTGACTGTCCCCCATGACGAGGATAACCTTGATAATTTAAATTATCTGAAAGGTAAAAGAATTGATGAAGTTAATAAAATGGCGGCACTGGGCACAACTATAGCTCATATTGAAGGTAATGTTCCAAATATCCTGATTGAAATAGCAGAATTAAATGAATATAATATGGGTCAAATAATGTATTTTTTTGAAAAGGCTTGTGGTATCAGCGGTTATTTACTGGGAATTAATCCCTTTGATCAACCCGGAGTGGAAGCTTATAAGAAAAACATGTTTGCTCTTCTTGAGAAACCCGGTTATGAGAAGGAAACTAAAATTATCAAGTCAAAATTATAAATGAATTACCTGGCCCATTTATATTTATCAGGTCACGATGAAGAAATAATTATTGGGAATTTCATTGGTGATTACGTTAAAGGCAAGGCATACAGGGAATACCCGGAAAAAATAAAAAAAGGGATCATCCTGCACCGGCATATTGACGATTATACCGACCACCATGATATAATCAATAAAAGTAAATTACACTTTACAGAAAAATACCATAAATACTCGGGCATCATTATAGATATTTTTTTTGATCACTTTCTTACCCAACATTGGAGTACATTTTCGAAAATCCCTTTTGACCTGTTTACGGAAAAGCTCCGTACCATCCTGACAAAATACTATGATATATACCCAAAAAGTGTAAAATATTTTTTTCCCTGGTTCATTCGCCTGGAATGGCTGGAGCACTATCAATCTATAGAAGGAGTCGCTAATGTATTGCTCAGAATGACAAAGCGCACAAGCCTCCCCCACGAAACAAAATTCGCCATTCGCATATTAAAAGAAAAATATGATCTGATCAACAGTGATTTTCTGGAGTATTTTCCCCAGATAATATATTATGTGGAAACAAAATTTGATATCAAACTTGATTATGATCCTGATCAGGAACAGAGCGAGGAATAATTATCCAGCGTTCCAACACGATGTTTTTTCTCTGTTTGCAAACTCCTGAATGAACGTTCAAAGAAAAATTCTCTTTTACCGAAAGCCGGCTTGAGATCATTAAGCCATAAAGCTGATTCATCATATCTTGCAAAAAAGGGCTTGTTTATCCAATTAGTGTTTCTTGCCTGGATAAAATTAAGGGTAATCACCTTCTCGTCAAAAAAATCACTAACACCTAAAACCTTTATTTTACCCGGATTTGCTGACATAACCGGCCCCCTCACAGTTCTGGCTATACCGCTTACCTTTGAATAGGCCCTGGTGTATATCTTCCATGCTTCTATAAGCGGAACGGCAAAGTAATGCTGTGCCCCGGTATCACGCGGCATGAACATGTAATAAGGTATAATGCCCTTTTCAACCTGCTTTTTCCAGAGATCTGCCCAAACATCTGCATCCGCGTTTATATTATTCAAAATGGGTGACTGGCCGCGTATGATCGCACCGGTATTTTGAATATTTTTAACCGCCACTTTGAAAATATCAGTATATAATTCCCTGGGGTGATTAAAATTGGCCATTACTGCCAGATGCTTACCACTATCGACAATCTTCCTGAACAAAGAAAGCAAATGATCACTATCAGGATCAGAAACAAAACGATATGGCCAGTATGATAAGGCTTTTGTCCCGATACGAATATTTTTTAAATTAGGCAGGTCTGCCTCCAGAACAGCATTGACATATGTTTCAAAATGCCGGGATGACATTATCATAGGATCTCCTCCCGTGAAAAGCAGGTCAGTAACTTCAGGGTGCTCTTTGAGATAGCCGGTCAGTAAACCGGTCTCCTTCATGAAAAATTTCTGAGACTTCATATTACTGAACTGTGGCCAGCGAAAACAAAATGTACAATAAGCATGACAGCTTTGTCCCTGTGTAGGAAAGAACAGAATGGTTTCTTTGTATTTGTGTTGAATTCCCATAAGTTTCTCCCCTTTGAATTCAGGAACATTGTACATCATCTGACCTGAAGGATCCGGATTCAGTTGATAACGAATATCCTTAATAAGCCGATCCAATGACTTTTTACTACCACCCACATTTATTTCAGATTCCAGCATATTGAAATGTTTATCGGTAAGCATACCACGCTGGAAAAAATTCATCCTGTATAAGGGATCAAATTCAATGTTATCCCAATCAATCAGTTGTTCTACAACATAATTATTGGTTTTAAAAGGCAATACCTTCGCGATAACCTCAAGATCATGCCGTTGCTTTGGTGATATTTTTTTGATCTGGGGGATAGAAATGTAATTATGAATATTGTAGTGTTTATATTTCATTCAGATGAAAATTTTAAGAAAAATTATTGAAAATAGTGCGAGCTAATTCGCAAATACCCTTATGCCGGTTGAATTAGTGTCTGTCCATAAAGTCCCATTTGCCGCGTTACGCTTGTCCGAAAATTGCTCATTTACGACTGGTAAACTCCGCGTTTTCGGACTGCGCAAGCCTTGCAAATTGAACCTTCTGGAAACACACATGACAGGCTAACATCCTGCTTACTTTATAGACGGACAGGAATTAGTGTAATTTTAACGGAGAACTGATAACCGTGATGCATCCAGTTTTACAAATATAAACAATAATAGTGTAAATGCCAAAAATGATGATCCTCCATAACTAAAAAAAGGTAACGGAATTCCGATAACCGGTAACAACCCAACTGTCATACCGATATTAATGAAAAAATGTAAAAACAGTATTGAAAAAACACCATAACCATATATACGGCTGAATTTTGAACGTTGACGTTCAGCAAGAAAAATCAGCCGGATCAATAAACCGGAAAATATAATTACAACCAGGCCGGCTCCCAAAAATCCCCATTCTTCACCTACAGTACAAAAAATAAAATCGGTACTTTGCTCGGGTACAAAATCAAATTTAGTCTGCGTACCCTGTAAAAAACCCTTCCCACCGAATCCTCCCGATCCGATGGCAATTTTTGATTGATTGACATTATAACCATAACCAAGAGGATCCGATTCAATGCCAAGTAGTATGTTAACCCTTGTTTGCTGATGCGGTTTTAATACATTGTGGAAAACATAATCAACAGAATAAGAGAAAGCGATGAATGTGAGCAGGAAAAGCAAAATAAATGTAATCTGCGGTATCTTCTTACGAACAGCAATAATAAAATAAATAATACTTGAAAAAGCAAGTGTTAATAAGAGACTTGATAAACTGCTGAGACCAGCTTCGCGGTACCTGTTGAAAAGATAAATACCTGCATATGCAAGGGCAAAAATAAGGGCGGCAATAAATAAGTATGCGAATCTGCGTTTCAAAATATAAAATCCCGCACCGGCAAGACCAATAAGGACAATAATGATATATATCTTAGGATATATAAGTGTAGCAAGGAAAAGCAATGCAATACCTGCAATCAGCATCAACACCCATCCTGGCAACCCTTCCCGGAATAATACCAGGATAAATGCAAAAAAGACCAGTGAAGAACCCCAGTCGGGCTGAAGCATAACAAGAGCCGCCGGCAACAATATAATTCCGAAAAGTACCAGTATAGTCCTGGGCTGATTGATCTTAACACTATAGTGACTTAAAAATCTTGCAATAGCCAGCGCAGTGGTAATTTTTACAAATTCGGAAGGCTGAAAATTAAACCCCCCAATGGTAATCCACGAACGGGCACCGTGCACCTGATTGCCAATTATCAATACAGCAACCAATGAAAGAATGATCAGGCCATGTAACAAATATGCAAAATATGAATAAAATTTACTGTCGATTATAAATACAAAGACCGCAAGAATAAACCCGATAAATATCCATATCAACTGCATTCCATAGCGATGATCAAAATCAAAAATGCCGGTATACTGCTGATCATAATAATTAACGGAAAATATATTCAGCCAGCCAAAAAATACCAGCAACAAATATAAAATAACAGTTAGCCAGTCGGTATTAGTAAGAATATTTGTTCTTCTACTCATCAACATATAATAAATTATCATTAAGCATCCTGTTCTCAATCCATTTCCTGGAAGGAGATATGGTTCCTGTAAGATATTTTTCTATCATCAGGCTGGCTATAGGTGCCGCGTATGATGATCCCCACTTTCCGTGTTCAACATAAACAGACAGGGCGATCCGGGGATCCTCTTTCGGTGCAAAAGCAATGAAAACAGAATGATCCTCTCCATGAGGATTTTCTGCAGTACCGGTTTTCCCACAAATAATAATATCTTTCAGCCGCGCAATCCTGGCAGTACTTCCCTCTCCCCCGTTCACTGCCAGCTCCATACCTTCAATAATTGGCACATAATTGGAAGAATCTATTGATGTAATATGCCGGGTTATGAATCGCCGGTCTATTGTATCGATCTCCTGTATTGACCTCACTGTATGAGGAATATAATAATATCCCCGGTTGGCAATAGCAGCCGTATAATTTGCCATCTGCAGGGGTGTTATTAACAGTTCACCCTGACCGATAGCCATGGATATAATAGTTAATGCTTTCCATCTGTTCTCTCCATAATACCGGTCATAATAGCTTGATGCAGGGACAAAACCCTTTAATTCGTTGGGCATATCAGTATTTAGCACATTGCCAAACCCGAAAGATAACAGATGCTCTCTCCAGTTATTAAAAGCTTCAGTTACTGAACCAAAATCAGTGTCTTCCATAATATTTCTGAAAACATTGCAATAATAAGCATTACATGACATTTGTATGGATTGGGGCAGATTAAGCGGGGAAGGGTGGTTATGGCAAGCTACATGAACACCACTTGCATAATATCCCATGTCGCAGTAATATTTCGTATTATAAGTAACGGTTCCTTCCTGAAGGGCGATCAGGGCATTTATGATCTTAAAGGTTGATCCGGGAGGATACTGAGCCATGAGGGCCCTGTTGAACAATGGATTCAGGGTATCATTCTTTAAAACATTATAGTTGGTTGACCGTTGGCGTCCGACCAGCAGGGAAGGATCATAAGAAGGTGAGGAAATAAGAGTCAGGATCTCACCAGTTGACGGTTCAATGGCCACGATACTGCCAATATAATTTTTCATTATTTTTTCGCCATACTCCTGTAAATTTCCATCAATGGTACATTCAACATTTCTTCCCACAACTGCATCCTTATCATATCTTCCTCCCTGATACTTACCCATTACCTTGTTATGTACATCAACAAGCAAAAGATTACGTCCCTTTTCACCCCGTAATTCTTCTTCATATGCTTTCTCCAATCCGCTAATGCCAATATAATCCCCCATCTCATAATAAGGATTTATTTCAATTGCCCTTTCACTTACCTCACCAATGTATCCAAGCATATGAGAAGCGATCTTCTTATTATACCTTCGTAGTGAACGGGACCGGAAATAAAATCCTCTGTACTTAAACATTTTTTCGTTCAGCACAGCAAAAGATTCCGGAGATATTTGCTTTATAAAAGGATCACGACGGTGTCTGGGGTTAAATGCCCGGCTTATGCCTTTTTGCAATACCGCTTTATCAATTTCAAGCAATTCACATAGCTCAACCGTGTCAAACTCCTGTAACTCATAAGGTGCTATCATTAAATCGTAGGCCGGCTGATTATAAACAAGCAACTCTCCGTTACGGTCATAGATAAGCCCCCTTGAAGGGTATAATAATTCAACGCGCCTTGAATTGTTCTCGGCTGACAAGCGGTATGTAGGATCGACCACCTGCAAATGAAACAGCTTTATAATGAAGACAAGCGCTGCAATCAATACAATACCACCAATAATAAACCTTCTCGCTGTAAACTGATCCATCTATTTACGAAACACAAAATACTGACTTATAATAATAAAAAACAGTGAAAAAACTGCACTAAGTATCACTCTTAAAAAGGTTGAAAAAAAATTCGAGAACCTGTATACCTCAACGTAAAAAAGCACCAAATGGTGTGCAAATATCAATATTGCCGAATATTTCATAAACCAGGTAAATCCGTAATAGGATACTCGTGGAAATGTCCCGGCCTCATAACCGTCACGAGGTGCAATCATTTGCAGAACATAAGGACGGGTAAAGGCCATAAACACACAGGCAATAGCATGCATCCCGTAAGTTTCGGTGAACACATCAACGGAGAAGCCCAGCAGGAATGCCAGGATAAGTGTAATTGCTCCCGGTGTTTCAAAAGGTAAAAGAAGAATAAACAATATGTAAATGTAGGGGTTGATGTAACCACTAAACTGTATATTGTTAAAAACCATTACCTGCACCAGGACAAGGATTATAAACCTTAAAATATTTCTGGGTAATACCTTAATCATTGAAAGTCTCGTTTTCCAGTTGATTTAATTCCTTTTTCCGGGTGTTCCTTACAACCTGAACATAGTTTAATTTCTTAAAATCTGTCGATAAAACAACTTCAATCTCCAGAAAATTACCTCCTTTCAAGCCGTAATCTAAGGCTGTACCGATCAATATACCCTCGGGATACATCTCGGAATATCCACTTGTAATTATTGTATCTCCTTCATCAATATTAACATGATGAGGGATTTCACTCAGGAATACTTTTTCATGGCTCTTACCATCCCATGTAACCGGCCCGAAATAACCATTTTTCTTTATTTTGGCACTCACCGCGTAATCATGATTTAGGACCGATATAACAGATGCATAATTAGGAGACACTTCCTTTACAACTCCCACCAGCCCCTCATTATTGATGACAGCCATTTCCGGTGCAATTCCATGATTGCTGCCTTTATTCAGGGTAATGAAATTACGTTGTTTATTAATCGAATTATTGATTACTCTTGCCGGAATGTAAAAATAATGCTGATTAAGAAAGGTATCGATTACTTCTGTCTCTTTTTCCGAACTGACAGATCTTAACCGGTCAATGGTATTATACAACCGGTTATTTTCCCTTGCAAGCTGTTTATTATGCTCTATGAGTGCAATATAATCTTTGATGCCGGTAAATGATCTGAACATATTACCGGATACAGCATATTTAAAATTAAGAAAACTGGCTTTATGAAAATCGTTATGCTGGTATAAGATAACAAAACTTAAAAACTCAATTACCAGAAATAATATTATGTAATGATACTTTAATATGAACCTAAAAAGATTCTTCATTATTAATTAACTCCCTTTACCTCATAAGAAACGAAAACTTATCACAATTTTTTAAAGCTATACCGGTACCTCTTGCCACTGCATGCAGTGGATCCTCAGCTACATGAAAGGGGATATTGATCTTATCTATAAACCGTTTATCAAGACCACGTAACAATGCTCCGCCACCCGCGAGATAAATTCCGCGACTTACAATGTCGGCATACAATTCAGGAGGAGTTTGTTCAAGCACGGATAATATTGCAGACTCGATTTTGGATATTGATTTATCAAGACAATGCGCGATTTCCTGGTAAGAGATAGGAATCTCAATTGGCATCGCTGTCATCAGGTTCGGCCCCCTGACTCCGTAATCAGATGGTGGATCTTCAATATCGGGCATAGCAGCACCAACATTGATCTTAATGTCTTCAGCCGTTCGTTCTCCGATCTTTATATTGTGCTGATGACGCATATAAGCCTGGATATCACCGGTAAGTCCATCGCCGGCAATCCTGATTGACTGGTTACAAACTATGCCTCCCAGTGCGATCACTGCAATTTCTGTAGTTCCTCCCCCGATATCCACTACCATACAACCATCCGGTGCTTCCACATCAAGTCCTATACCAATAGCAGCTGCCATGGGCTCATAGATCATATATACATCACGTCCACCGGCATGTTCGGATGAATCCCTTACTGCCCTGATCTCAACCTCTGTACTTCCGGAGGGTATACACACCACCATTTTTAACGAAGGGGTGAATAATTTTTGCCTGGGATTGATCATTTTTATCATTCCCCTTATCATCTGTTCCGCCGCGTTAAAATCAGCAATGACACCGTCACGTAAGGGCCGTATGGTTCTGATATTTTCATGTGTTTTACCATGCATCTGCCGGGCCTGGTTACCAATTGCTATTAATTTGCCCGTACTATGATCAATGGCAACAATAGAAGGTTCGTCAACCACAATTTTATCATTACTGATAATGATAGTATTTGCCGTGCCCAGATCAATTGCCAATTCCTGCGTTAAAAAAGAAAAAATGCCCATTATCGTCAGCTTAGTATTTTTATAATAATATGTGTACCCGGTTTTAACGTGAATTATTCCCTTAAGTTCTATGATTATCAATAATTTTTTATTCCCTGTATTATTCAGGCAGGATTTAATGTTTAAAATGCCGTACACCTGTCATAACCATGGCCATTTTATGATTATCACAATAATCAATCGATTCCTTATCACGAACAGAACCACCCGGTTGGATAACAACATCAACTCCGGCTTCATGTGAAATCTGAACACTGTCCGGGAAAGGGAAAAAAGCATCTGAAGCCATTACTCCGCCTTTGATATTTAACCCGAAATTCCGGGCTTTATCAATGGCATGGATAAGGGCATCCACACGGGAAGTTTGTCCGACCCCGCTTGCCAATAGCTGCTTATTCCCGGCAAGCACGATCGTATTTGATTTGGAATGTTTTACAATTTTATTGGCGAATTCAAGATCATTATATTCCTGATCTGTAGGAACGCGTTTTGTTACAGGCTTCATCCGGTCAGCATTCTCAATGCTTGTATCCCGGTCCTGCCAGATCACCCCGTGAAGAAGTGTACGATGCTGAACAACCGGCAGGGCCATTTCCTTACGTATAAGAATGATCCTGTTCTTCTTTTGTTTTAGAACATCCAAGGCATCAGGCTCATAAGAAGGTGCAATTATCACTTCAAAAAACAACTTGTTAATCTCCCCGGCTGTATCTTTATCAACCTCTGTATTCGTGATAAGGATACCTCCGAAAGCCGATACCGGATCACCCGCGAGGGCATCTTTATAAGCATCTTTCAGATTGTTCCGTGAAGCAAGTCCGCATGCATTGTTATGCTTGAGAATAGCAAATGTAGTTTCAGAGAATTCATCAATAAGATAAACAGCCGATTCAATATCAAGGAGGTTATTATATGATATTTCCTTGCCATGGACCTGGTCAAACAACCCGGAAAGATCACCGTAAAAAATCCCTCTCTGATGTGGATTCTCACCATATCGCAAAGCCTTTCCATTCGAATAGCTCAACCTTATACCTTGTACCGTGTCATCTTTGTTAAAATAATTGAAAATCGAAATATCATAATGCGACGAAACAGCAAAAGCCCATGCAGCAAGTTCTTTTCTTTGCTGCAGGGTGGTATCTCCGCCTGAATCCAGTATTCCGAGCAGCGTGGAGTATTGAGCCCGGGAAGGAATGATCACTACGTCGGAATAATTTTTTGCGGCTGCCCTGATAAGTGATATGCCCCCGATATCGATTTTCTCAATAATATCGTCTTCATTAGCCCCCGAAGCGACTGTTTCCTCAAAGGGATACAGATCAACAACCACCAGATCTATTTCAGGAATATCAAATTCATCAAGCTGTGACAGGTCTTCCTTACTCTCACGACGTGCCAGAATACCGCCGAATACTTTCGGATGTAATGTTTTTACCCTGCCTCCCAGTATGGAAGGATAACCTGTAATGCTTTCAACAGAAGTAACCGGCACACCTGTTTCTTCGATGTACCTTTTTGTTCCTCCCGTCGAATATATCTTTACCTCCAGTGAATTTAACCTTTTAACAATCTCATCAATATTATCCTTATGAAAAACGGACAATAAGGCTGTTTTGATTTTCTTTGATTTTTTCATTCCTGTAAATATTATTTATTTAGTGTTTGTCCATAATGTCCGATATCCGCGTTGCTGCTCACATTTTAAATCCTCAAATACTTTAGTATTCTGCAGTTTAAAATGTTTTTCACAACGTGTTTTATTATTAAATGTGTTCAAGAACTCACTTCGTTCGGTTTGCACGCCTTGATCCCGAACATTCTGAACAAGCAATATGAGTTTATTGACAAACTTTATTTATATCATTTCTATTGTGAAAAACCGGCTATTTGTCCGTGGTTCCCGCACTCCCAAACCCGGTATTCACATTTCATTTTTTGCATTCCGGTTTTTAGTTCCGCGGACTCCGGCCTTTCGGATTTCAAACTTCGTACTTTGATCCCCGGACTTAAAATGTAAAAGTGTTTCGTATATTTGTTAATAATTCTTTCAAAAATAAGTGAAAAATTAAAATTATACATGCAACTCCTGTATATATTAAAGGAAAGTTTGTATTTCGCGATGAAGACCGTTACCGGTAACAAAATGCGAACATTTTTATCTTTGCTGGGTATCACGATTGGTATTTTTGCCATTATTTCTGTTTTCACCATGATAGATTCACTGGAATCAAATATACGCACAAGCCTTAAATCCCTGGGCGATGACATCATTTATATTGAAAAATGGCCGTGGGGACCGGAAGACGGGCAGGAATATGCCTGGTGGAAATACCTGAACCGGCCGGTACCAACCCGGACTGAGGCAATTCTTCTGTCGCGCAGGATAAAAAGAGCCGGCGAAATCGTATTCTTTGCAGGAACAGGTGCCAATTTAAAATACAAGAACAATACGGCTGATAACATAGAGATTTGGGGAATAGAAGCAGGGTTTGACAACATCCGTAATTTTAATATTGAAAAGGGCAGGTATTTCTCTCCTTATGAAATACAGACCGGCAAAAATCTGGTTATTCTTGGTAATACTCTGGCATCAGAGCTCTTTCAGAATATTGATCCGGTTGATAAAACTATCCGGATAAAAGGAAAGAAAGCAATTGTGATCGGAGTTTTTCAAAAAGAAGGTAAATCATTTTTTGGTGGAGGCAGCCTGGATAATATCGCGTTTGTACCTATTGACTTTCTTGGTACAATGACCGATCTGAGGAGTGACCGGAGCAGTCCCATGATCTGGGTAAAAGCATCTGAAAACGTCCCTATGCCAGAGCTAAAAGAAGAACTCAGGGGAGCCATGAGATCCATCCGGAAAATCAAACCCTCTGCAGAGGATAATTTTGCTCTTAACCAGACAAGCATTATATCGCGGGCATTTGATCAAATATTTTCAATGATCAATATTGCCGGTGGATTTATTGGCATATTCTCTGTTTTGGTGGGAGCTTTTGGCATAGCAAATATTATGTTTGTTTCGGTTAAAGAACGAACAAGCATTATTGGTATTCAAAAAGCCGTGGGTGCGAAAAATTATTATATTCTCCTTGAAGTACTATACGAATCGGTGACCCTTGCCCTGCTTGGCGGGATCCTGGGTCTTGTCCTGATATTTGCGGGAACACATATCGTGGATTATTTGTACGATTTTCATGTTCAGCTTACCCTGGGAAATATCATTCTTGGTTTGATAATCTCATCAGTTGTTGGTATTATATCAGGCCTGGCTCCGGCATTTTTTGCCTCCCGGTTAAATCCGGTAACAGCAATCCACACTACCTTCTAACTGGTTATTGGAATATTCGGTCCCGGATTTTTTCCGGTACCGCAACTTTCATAACTATTCCCCGTTCACTGTTTACTGTTCACTGTTCACTGTTCACTGTTCCTGGTTCCCTACATCATCCCATAAAAAAGCCTTGCAATTCCGAGATAAATAAACAGTCCTGCTATATCATTGACAGTGGTTATAAACGGACCTGTAGCCAAAGCCGGATCAATATTGAAACGTTTTAGTGCAAGAGGTGTTAGTGTGCCAAACAGTGATGCAAACAAAATAACCAGGAATAAAGCAGAGCTTACAGCAATAGTCAGTGATAATGAATCGGTAAAAAGAATATTATATACAAGAACCAGCGCGGACAGAAACATCCCGTTAATAATTGCTACCATCAATTCTTTCAACAATTTCTTCCAGGTAGATTGCAGATTTCGTGAATTACTGGCAATATCCTGCACAACAATGGATGATGATTGCACACCTACATTACCCGCCATAGCGGCAATAAGTGGGATAAAAAAAGCCATTTTCGGATCAATTCTCAGGTCAACCTCGTACAAACCGATAACCTGGGCACCGAATAATCCGCCAAACAAGCCGATCAGCAACCAGGGCAAACGGGCTCTTGTCAGAACACCAACCCTGTCGGATGGCTCAATATCTTCAGTAATACCCGATATCATCTGATAATCTTTCTCTGCTTCTTCTTTTATCACATCAACCACATCATCAATGGTGATCCTTCCAACGAGCCTGCCTATCTGATCAACAACCGGTAAAGCAACCAGATCATATCTTTCCATAATGCCCGCTACTTCTTCACTTCTCATTTCTGTCCGTGCAGAAATAACATCTTCGTTAATAATGCTTTTAATCTGAGCATTTGAACGGCTTAATAACATTCGCTTTAATGAAACAGTACCCTTTAATACATTTTGATCATCCACTACATAAACATAATAAAGCTCATCAACTTCCTCAGCCTGCTTTCGCATTTCACGAATACACTGGACCATATCCCAGTTTTCATTTACCTTAATTAACTCTTTCGCCATCAACCCACCCGCGGAATCCTCATCATAGCCCAATAGATCAACAATATCACCGGCCCTGTCAACATCTCCAAGATTTTGCAATACTTCTTCCTGTTTTTCTTCCGACAAAACGCCAATGATATCAGCCGCATCATCCGAATCCATATAATCAATCAGTTGCCGCGCGATAACCTCACCGGGAAGTGTCTTTAAAATCCTTTCCCTTTCGTCCTCATGCATCTCAATAATTACATCAGCTGCCATTTCACCATCAAGAGTGAGATAAATATACCTTGCCTCATCAGTGCTTAGCTGACGATACAACTCAGCCACATCCGCCGGGTGTAAATCCTTAACCAGTTGAAAGATGGCAGCTTTATCCTTTCTCCCGATCTTATCCCTTAAATCATCGAGAAATTCGCGTGTGAGTTCAATTTGCATGATATGTATTTTTGAAGATGTTATTTAGTGTCTGTCCATAATGTCCGATATCCGCGTTGCCGCTCACATTTTAAATCCTCAAATACTTAAGTATACCGCGGTTTAAAATGTTCACGCGCCTTGATCTCGAACATTCTGAACAGACACATGTACGGTTAAACATTTTGACTACTTTATAGACGGACACTACTTATTCAGCCGTGCAAGCAGCCCGGTTAATAAAACAAACTCTTCAACCGATAATTGTTCCGGCCGTCTTGACAGCAATTCATGATCAGCCTCCAAATTTATAAAAATTCGTTTTAATGAGTTTCTTAACATTTTTCTTCGTTGATTGAATCCTGCTTTCACGACCGTGAAAAATGCACTTTCATCACAATCCAGTTCTTTAATATCATTTCGTGCCAGTTTTATAACCGAAGAAACTACATTCGGAGGTGGATAAAAAACGCCGGGGTTCACTGTAAATAAATATTCTATTTTAAAAAAAGCCTGTAACAATACGCTTAGAATACCATAGGTTTTTGATCCGGGAGCAGCAACAATTCTTTCGGCAACCTCTTTCTGTATCATGCAAACTACCTGGCTGACTGAATTTCTGAAATCCAGGATCCGGAAAAAAATCTGACTTGAAATATTATATGGAAAATTACCGATGACAGAAAACGGCTTTTCGATGATCTCTCCCGGATCAAATCTGAGAATGTCTGCTTTGTGAATTCTGCCATGGATTTCAGGGAATGCCTGCCTGAGCATTTCTACAGCCCTGTTGTCAATTTCAATACAATGCAGGTCAATCCCCTTCTTTTTTAAAAGTAACCGCGTCAGTATCCCGGTACCGGGTCCGATCTCAATTACATGAGGTGTACTTTCGATCCCGAAACTGGCAACAATTTTCCCCGCGATATTTTTATCAATAAGAAAGTGCTGTCCCAGACTTTTTTTTGGTTGCAGATCCATCATTCTGTAAGTCTCATAACGCCGTAAAAATAAGTATTTAAAGCCAATCCCTGATAAAGATCAGGAATAATTCTAAAGGTTTTCCCAACCTGTATCAATAAATATCTATTTTTGTGTATTTCATAAACAGGTATATATTTTTTTAATTTCCGTAATTTAAACCAATGCAATACAATTTTGATGAGATCATAAACCGTGAGGGCACTGCCTGTTACAAGTACGACCTGAGAAAAAAAATCTTCGGCAGGGATGATATCATTCCAATGTGGGTTGCTGATATGGATTTTAATACACCACCCTTTATTATTGATGCAATCAGGAAAAGACTGGAGCATGAGGTTTTTGGATATTCATTTCGTCCTGATTCATTTTATGAGGCAATAATTAACTGGCTCAAACACCGTCATAACTGGCCGGTGAAAAAAGAATGGATCAGTTTTTCACCCGGGGTTGTGCCTGCATTAAATATGATTATCATGGCCTTTACACAACCGGGCGATAAGGTGATCGTGCAACCACCCGTGTACTTCCCTTTTTATTCTGCTGTAACAAACCATAACAGGTTGCTGGTGAGAAATCCTTTGGTACTTAACAACGAACGGTACGAAATGGATTATGAAGATCTTGAAAGAAAGATCGATAAAAGGGTTAAGATGCTTATATTATGCAGTCCACATAATCCCACAGGCAATGTATGGAAAAAAGATGAACTTGAAAAGCTTATTGAAATTTGCATAAAAAACAATATTCTTATATTATCGGATGAAATACATTCCGATATTATATTCAGTGGTAACAAACACCTTCCTGCAGCAGGCTTATCGGACAAGATCACACAGCAAATAATCACATTAATGGCTCCCAGTAAAACCTTTAATATCGCGGGTTTATCAACATCCTTTGTAATATGTCAAAATCCGGCTCTCTTAAAAAAATACAACAATATGCTTGATGCTTTGCATATAGCACAGGGAAATATTTTTGGCAATGTTGCGCTTGAGGCTGCTTATAATCATGGTAATGAATGGCTGGACCAGTTGATTCAATATCTTCAGGATAACCTCAACTTCGCTATACACTACCTGGTAAAAAAAATTCCCGGAATTCATCCAATAAAACCCGAAGCGACGTATCTTTTATGGCTCGATTGTCGTAAACAGGGCATGAATGATAAGGAATTGAATGATCTTTTATCGCGGAAAGCCGGACTGGGCCTAAGCGCCGGGTCATTATTCGGGCCTGAAGGACAAGGATTTGTAAGAATGAATATCGGATGTCCGCGATTCACATTGCACCAGGCGCTTGACAGGCTATATAATGCACTTATGAGAAATAGAAAATCTTTTTGATTCTTTGATAATCTGATTTTGAATAAAAAATACAAATGGATTTATGGAAAAATCGGATCATGGTATTCCATTATTCTGTTATAATAAAAAAATAAAACAATGAATTTTAAAATTGCTGTAAAAATTGGAATTGGATTTGGAGTAATGACCATTGCTTTGATCGTTAATGCCCTGCTTACCGGAAATGCATTGAGGAACAGCCGGGAGGTCAATCAAGCCATCACCAATGTATATACACCTTCATTGGACTATATCAGTGAATTGAGTTCAAGCATAAGCGATTCGCGAATGTTGATCAAATCATGGGTGTTTATTGATAAAATTTCAGATACTCATGATAAGATCCGTCTGCAGGAATTACATTCTTCCGTATATCCCGAATTATACGACACCCTGAAGTATTTCAGCAAGTTCTGGGAAGAAGATCACAGGGAGTTACTCGAAGATATTCATATCACGGTCACCGATTCACTATTTCCCGATCATCAATATATTATGGGGCAATTGAGCACATTTGAAAGCTATGATGATCCATTCATTGTTTTTGAGGTTACCCCAATGACTGAAGAAGGTGGTGAAGTGATAGTATTGACCGAACGGGTGCTTAATAAAATATCAACACTTGAAAACGAGCTTGAAGAAATAACCGAACAGGCAAGTCGTGAAATGGTAAAATCCTTTAATAACTTCAGAACTTTCATATTCTTAATGGGCATAGGAATGGTGATTGCCGTGATCTTTATTGCCTTTTTCACCATAAGGTCACTGACGCGACCTATAAATAATACAAAAAACATATTACTGCAAATGAGCAGGGGTATTCTTCCTGAAGAGGAATTAAAAGAGGGGACTGATGAAATCGGACAAATGGCCAAGGCTCTCAATATGTTGATCAAAGGGCTGAAAGAAATATTTAACTTCTCACTTGAGATTGGTAAAGGGAACTTCAACAGTAACTTTAAGCCTTTAAGTGACGATGATGTTCTTGGCAACTCCCTGGTTGAGATGAGGGATGAACTGAAGAAAGCTGCTGAAGAAGAAGAAAAGAGAAAAATTGAAAACAGTCAGCGCAACTGGGTTTCGCACGGTGTTGCTCAATTCAGTGATATACTGCGAAAAAATACGGATAATATTCATGAATTATCATATGATATTATCAGTAATCTGGTTAGTTATACCGATTCAAACCAGGGCGGAATTTTTATTGTAAATGATAACGATAAAAACCACATTTTTCTTGAAATGAAAGCTTGTTACGCGTTTGACAGGCAAAAGTTCATGCAAAAAAAGATTGAGGTCGGTGAAGGACTTGTTGGGAGATGTTATCAGGAAAAAGAAAAAATATACCTTACCGAAATTCCCGACAACTATATCCGGATCACCTCAGGTCTGGGTGATGATAACCCTAAGAGCCTTCTGCTTGTTCCTTTGGTATATAACGATGTTATTCACGGGATCATTGAGATCGCTTCATTCAATGAATACGAACCTTATCAGATTGAATTCATTGAACGGATTGCTGAAAGTATCGCGGCTACCATCTCCTCAGTGAAAAGTTCAATGCAAACAGCCCAGCTACTCGAGCAATCACAGCAACAAGCTGAAGAAATGGCTGCCCAGGAGGAAGAAATGAGACAAAACATGGAAGAGATGCAAGCAACCCAGGAAGAAATGCACAGGAAACAGCAAAGCATAATAAAAATTGCAGAAGAAGTATTTAGCGACAAAGATAAAATCAACGAATTTACAAAAAGGTATAAGGAACTATAGCAATAAGTTCCACATCTCAAAAACCGTTGACAGCTCTTTCAACCGCATACTATTTTGTAACCCTTTCCCATCCTGTAACCGAGAGGTTATAATAAATAATGGCTGCTGAAATCAGAGCAATACTTAAAAATATGGCTGCTGCAAAATATTCACCAAAGATCAATCTCCCAAAGCCAAATAAACTGAACATAACCAATATGCAACCGGCCAGATAATTCATGAATAAGCGCGGGTATCCCCTATCTCCCCTAACCTCAGGCATTTGCAGGGCAATAGGTCTCCATCCCGCTCCGCCGGGATGTATCCTTGCATAGAATTCCTTTAACTTTGCCTCACTTGTTGGCCTGGTAACCATGGTTACTATCATCCAGACCAGGGTTGACCATATAACTATAATTATAAGTGAGGTTTCATATGGCAAATGATATTTGAAAACAAGAACCGGATAAATGGCATAGGGGGCGATCATCGAGGCAATCTCTGACCACGCGTTAATTCGCCACCAATACCACCGTAATATCAAAACCAAACCAATGCCACCGCTGCATGCAAGAATGAATTTCCACGCATCACTTATGCGTTGAAACTGGGTGGTCATAAACAACGAAAACAAAATAAGTAAAAAGGTTGTAATCCTTGACACGCGTACGTAGTATTTTTCACTGGCATCTGAATTAATAAAAGGACGAAAGAAATCATTGACAATATAAGATGTCCCCCATACGGTTTGCGAAGCAATAGTAGACATGTAGGCGGCAAGAAAAGCAGCAAACAGTAAGCCAAGTAACCCGGCGGGCATCAAATCCCTTATAAGCATTACATATGTAGCACCCTTATCGGCTACATCAGGATATACAATAAGGGCTGCCAAAGCAACCAGTATCCATGGCCACGGGCGAAGTGCATAATGTGCGATCTGGAACCAGAGGGTGGCCAACAGGGAATGTCTCTCGTCCTTTGCAGACATCATACGCTGTGCTACATATCCTCCGCCACCAGGCTCAGAGCCGGGATACCAGCTTGCCCACCATTGTATTCCCAGGTATGCTATCAGGCCTGTAACTGACATTTTAAGTAATCCTCCTGCTCCTGCGGAAGAACTTTCATTCGCACCAACAACAGGAACAAAATCAAACACCCATTTCACTTCAGACAATTGTGTTTTCATCCCGCTTATCCCCCCAACATGATCCACGGCAAAAACAGCCAACACTATACTACCTCCCATGGCCATGATAAACTGAAATGTATCAGTCACAGATACTCCCCATAAACCCGATAAGGAAGAATAGACGGCAATTAAAAGCATAACCAGGCCAACAATAAGCAAATGAGAACCGAAAGGAATACCCAGTACTTCAATCTGCTGCAAACCAAGAAAAGTCAATTCAGGAAACAAAACTTCAAGTATCTTTACCATCGCCAGGTTTACCCAGGCCATTACTATAATATTCATGAAAATTCCAATATAGATCGCCCTGAAAGCCCTTAAAAAACGGGCTGCTCTGCCTGAATATCTTATTGCTACAAACTCCGCGTCTGTAAGGATATTTGCCCGTCGCCACAAACGCGCAAAGAAAAACACAGTTAATATACCTCCAAACAGCATGTTCCACCACAACCAATTCCCGGCAATCCCGTTTTGTGCCACCAGTTCGGTAACCGCCAGGGGAGTATCTGCAGCAAAAGTAGTAGCTACCATGCTGGTACCTGCAATATACCATGGCAGATTTCTGCCGGTAAGAAAAAAATCACTGGTACTTTTCCCGGCTCTGCGGGTCAGGTAAATTCCAATTCCAATGCTGATAAGGAAATAAAGTATGACAATAGCCCAGTCAACAACTGCAAGGTTCATATGATTCGAATTATCTTATGTAATACGAACCTACAAATTACACATGAATATTTTTGCAACCGAAAGAAAATTTTTATTGACAATGAGAAAAAGTACTACCATGAACAGCAAAAATTTATCAACCGGCAGTATGCAGCATACAATTCTCATTAAGCAACCGGTAATTGCCGTTGATATTAGCAGCCAGAAAATATCCTCATTATTCTATTTTAATATGTCCCCAGTTCTCTCCACGCCGTATCCTGTTTAGCTGGGTATGAGTAATCCCAAATTCCCTGGCAATTTTATATAAAGGATTCTTCCCTCTTTTTAGTTTCATTTTTAAACGTATAACCTGGGTTTCGGTTAATTTTGAATTAGTGATAGTTCCTTTTCTTTTTTCCCTGGCAATTTTGGTTTTCGGACTAAGCTGACTATGATTAAGCAACTCCTCTTTTGTAGCCCATTTCAGGTTTTTGTAATAATTATTCCATTTGTTAAAATCCAAATGAATAACATTATCATGCTTGTCTGAAGGTTTTTTTAGATATACTTCGGCAACAAGCCTGTGCACACATTTCGTTTTTCGATGTTTCCAGTCAATATTAGACTTGAAAGAAAAATACTGATAACCATTAACATTTGCAGGTTTCAAAACTTTCCACTCATCATTGTTCAGCTTATAAATTCTTATACGTCCGTAATTTGAAATCTCGTAACACTCCTGCTCATTGATCCCTTCAAAATGCACAGGTTTCCATTCCTCGTCCCAATAATTCCTTAAATCCATAACATCATAATAAAATATTTCCCAAAAATAACAATTTCATTGAAATGCTGCATTATATGTTCAGTATTAGTGCCTGTATTATTTATAAAAATCTTCTGATATTATTAATTGATAAAAAAAATTACCAACTTTATTAGCGAATAGATATACCCTGCATTATATGATATTATGAATAATTATCCGGATGTTAACCAATTTTTATTTTATTTGATGTATAAAGAAGAGAGATATAGTTTTATAATATTCCTCATGCCTGTATGCCTGAGACCTGTGGTTCTTAAACAAAAATGTATTTAAAATAGTTCAAAAAGCCGGTTTAACCCCTGGATTAGTTACTTATAGTGCCAGCGAATGCCACACTTTCAGTATAAAATAGTATATATTCTATGTTTATACCGGTTAGCAACTAAACAACCTTAAACAACATCATAGTTCAAACACTAAAACCAAACCAGATTGACCATGAAACGAAGAAAATTTATTTTTCTGCTATCAGTTTTTTTTATTTTATATTTATCCTGTAAGCAAAATTCATCATTCAAATATGAAATCATTGCAAAGGATAATAAGGGCAATTTGCTTATAGAAAAAGAAATTGCACTAAGGATCAGCATTTTGGAGGAAAGCTTCGAAACATCACCGGTTTATTCCGAAAAACACCTTGTAAAGACTGATCTTCAGGGAAGAACAACCGTGAACATCGGTGAAGGATCAACAATCGACGATCCTGATAGCATTGACTGGAATACTAAAATGAACTTTATTAAGGTAGAACTGGATCCTGACGGAGGAAATAATTACCGGATATTCGAGGTCTTTGCTTTTGTAAAACCCTGAATACATTTATACATAGGTATTAATCATCTGTCAGGTATAATGCATATGAAGTGCGTTGTAAGCTGAAGCATGAATTATGCAGCCTAAATGCTTACTGTTCATCTCAACTCCTACCTTATTATCTGCCGGTTACGCCGTATCACATCACTTATCGCAGCCTGTAATCCTTCGGTGCACTCGTAGATCATCTCCATATCATCGGGAAATGGCAGGGGATCAACTCCGAGAAGTCGCCTGTCTTTCTTTTCAAGAGCCTCTATTTCACCTATTGCTCTGCCTGATACATGTTCGAAATGTGAAGATGCACCTACCGGTTCCTTTTTTAAAAGGCGAAAAGGCCGGAGTGAGTTAAACTCCACTTCACCCTCAATAGTTGCTGTTTTTCGCTGATATTGTTCTATCATTGTACAGGAGATATCCTTGTATCTTTTAATCTTTATGTCGTTACCAAGTGTATCCTTCATCACATTTCCCCTGGCATCCAGTACATAATCAAATCCGTCTTCCATCGTCTTTTCTCGCATAAATTCATTTCTGTCAATCATTTCCGGAGAAACATCCACAATATTAAGGTTTATATTAATAATATAATCATAATCAATTTCATCATCCATCGGCCGTAAATGATATTCTACCCATTCGCTGTCCAGTCCGTCAGTATTGATCAGCAATATATGATCAAGAAAGTCTTCAGGCAGCCGCGTACCTGATTGATTAGCCACTTGTACCAGGGCCCTGCTTATACCCAGATAGCGGGCTTCATCCATTAATAAATCAATATTTTCGTATTTGGTGCCCGCGAGCTGATTTGCCTGTACGAATTCAATATATGCCTGCCTGAATCCTTCTTTGGTATTTTGATCCATTAATTTTACGGCATGTTCAAAGTAATAATCGGCAGCATTGTTTTTGGCTTCAACAATCTCGCGGTCATAATCAATATACTCGTAGTTAATGGTTCTTCCTTTAACATGTATCGGCAATACGGGCCTAACCTTTGATTGCCGGTTTTTTAATGCAGAATATAAATAATAGATCTCATCCCATGTATCGGGATTTCCTTCCAGTTTCAGATATTTTATCCTTTCCCGGTCACGTTCATTTGCCAGTTTATAAGCTTTGTCCAAAACTATAGCCTCATCTTCAGCATCGGGCTTCTTCATTATCTTTTTAACAGATTTATCAATTGCCGCATCATAATTTCCCTTTCGGAGCAATTTACCGGGTGATGCACATGCTATAACCAGAACAATTAAGATACAGAGATATTTCCTCATGTCTTTAATTATTAATTAAACAATTTGTTGAAAATACGGAAAGTCCTAAAACAAATTTATATCCTGAATTATTTAGAACCAGTTGAAAACCATCAAATAAGTTTATAATCAACATGATAAGGTGACTGTTTGTTTGTATGGCGCATGGTTTTTACCTATTTATTAATTAAAACCTTTGCATTTATTTAGTGTTTGTCAATAAACTCTTAGTGTTTGTTCAGAATGTTCGAGATCAAG
>CAZBJH010000033.1:0-28101 GCA_964492185.1 uncultured Bacteroidales bacterium
GAGGATTTAAAATGTGAGCAGCAACGCGGATATCGGACATTATGGACAGACACTAATCAAGAACCATTATCACTTGCCGGAACCTGCCCGGGGAAAGTAAAACGCACCGGATTCTTCACTTTTTGTTTAAGCAGGACATAATCGAGCACATCGATGATATAATCAACGTAATGAAAACGCAATCCTTTAAGATATATATCCTTGATCTGCAGAATATCATTCTTATTGTCCTTTGATATTATTATATCGGTTATGCCCACTCTTCTGGCTGCCAGTATCTTTTCTTTAATCCCGCCCACCGGCAATACCTTGCCGCGGAGGGTGATCTCCCCTGTCATGGCCACATTTTGCCTAATCTTACGCTGAGTCAATGCAGACGCGACAGAAGTGGCAATGGTGATCCCTGCTGAAGGACCGTCTTTTGGTATAGCTCCTTCAGGCACATGTATATGAATATTCCAGTTATCAAATATTTCCATCGGAATGTTCAACTCTTCACTATGAGATTTAATATATTCCAGGGCGATAACAGCTGATTCTTTCATTACCTCTCCAAGATTCCCTGTAAGGGTAAGTTTTCCTTTACCCTTACTGAGACTGGTTTCTATATACAGGATCTCTCCACCCGCCGATGTCCATGCAAGGCCGGTAACCACACCTGCAATTTCATTGCTCTTATAAAGTTCCTTGACATATCTCGGCGGGCCCAGGATTTCATGAATATCCTCGATAGTAAGTTTTGTATTATAGGATTCTTCCATAGCCACCTTTTTAGCCAGCACGCGCAGGATCTTGGCAAGTGTTTTATCAAGCAGCCTGACACCCGATTCTTTAGTATAATTCTCAATTATGTATTCAAGGATCTTTTTGGAAAACCGGACCTGGGATTTTTTAATGCCATGTTCATTCAATACTTTAGGGATGAGGTGCCGCTTTGCAATTTCAACTTTTTCTTCTATGATATATCCGCTCACCTCTATCATCTCCATTCTGTCACGAAGTGCAGAATGAATACTACCTGTAGTATTGGCCGTAGCTATGAATAAAACCTTTGAAAGGTCATATTCCATTTCAAGGTAATTATCGTAAAATGAATTATTTTGTTCGGGATCAAGCACTTCAAGCAATGCAGAAGAGGGATCACCATGAAAGTCATTACCCACCTTATCTATCTCATCCAGTACAAAAACAGGATTTGATGATTTGGCTTTTCTGATGTTTTGAACTATCCTGCCAGGCAGAGCGCCAATATATGTTTTTCGGTGCCCCCTGATCTCAGCTTCATCGTGCAACCCACCCAGTGACATACGTACATATTTCCGGCCTAATGCTTTTGCAACAGACTTGCCAAGAGAGGTTTTTCCCACACCCGGGGGTCCGTAAAGGCAAAGGATAGGTGATTTCATGTCACCCTTCAATTTCAATACGGCAAGATGCTCTATGATCCTGTCTTTTACCTTATCAAGGCCGTAATGATCCCTGTCCAATACGCGCTGGGCACGTTTCAGGTTAAAATTATCATTTGTATATTGCCCCCAGGGGAGTTCCAGCAAAGTCTGCAGATAATTGAGCTGAACGGAATATTCACCGGAAGCAGGGTTGATCCTTAACAGCTTATCCACTTCTTTATTGAAACTGTCATGCACATCCTTACTCCACTTTTTCTTTTTACCTTTTTTGCGAAGATCTTCAATTTCCTGTTCAAGAGGATTACCACCCAGCTCATCCTGGATCGTCTTCATCTGCTGATGAAGCATATACTCACGTTGTTGCTGGTCAATATCCAATTTGACTTTTGTTTGTATATCGTTTTGCAGTTCAAGACGCTGAACTTCCCTTGTCAGGTATTCAAGTAGGGCAACCCCTCTTTTTCTCAGATCATCCAACTCAAGCAAACGCTGTTTTTCTTCAATTTTCAGGTCACTGTTCGAACTGACAAAATTTATCAGAAAAGTTGAACTTTCAATGTTCTTAACTGCAAATGACGCTTCAGGAGGTATATTACTGGAAAGTTTAATAATACGCAATGAAAGATCTTTCAATGAGCCGACAATTGCCTCGAACTCGTGTTTTTTTGATGTTGGTTTGGCATCCTGAAGAGCAGACACCTTCGCCAGATGATAGGGCTCATCTGTGATGAGTTGTTCCAGACGTATTCTTTTTTTCCCCTGAATGATAACTGAGGTCGACCCGTCAGGCATCTCCAGTATCCTGAGTATCTGAGCCAGTGTGCCTGTATGGTACAGATCTTCTAAGCCGGGTTCATCAGCGTTTGAATTATTTTGTGCAATGGTTCCTATAATCTTATCCTTACTGTATGATTCCCGTATCAGTTTCATCGATTTCTCCCTGCCCACGGTGATCGGAATGATCACACCCGGGAACAGAACGGTATTCCGAAGTGGCAACAAAGGCAATGTCTCAGGTACTTCCGAATTATCAAGAGTTTCTTCATCTTCTTCCGAAATAAGCGGGATAAAATCAGCATCATCATTTATGGGTCCGGCAGCTAAAAAATAATCCCTTGTTCTATTCTTCATAATAAAATCTCTCCTTTATAAATTCCCCTTAAGGCTTTTCAAATACCCTGTCAATTTGTCATAAGTGACAAATTATTAATACGGGTTAATACCCGTCAATACTTGTGCCAGAATAAATCCCGGGAAGGTTGAATATCTTTAATAATTCCGGTATTTCTTTGATAAGCGGCAAACACTCTCCAGTATCTTTTGTTCCATATCGTTTAAAACGAGATTTCTTCTTTCCATTACCTTGCCTGCCACATCCATCGCCTTGCTGAACGCATATGAAGTAAAACCCGATGCACCCCCCCATGAGAATGAAGGAATGAAATTACGGGGAAACCCGGAACCAAAGATATTGGCACTCACACCAACCACAGTTCCTGTATTAAACATGGTATTAATACCGCACTTGGAATGGTCCCCCATGATCAGGCCACAGAATTGCAGTCCCGTATTTTCAAACCTCCCGCTTTTATACTCCCATAGTTTCACATTGGCATAATTGTTTTTAAGATTTGAAACATTTGAATCGGCACCAATATTACACCATTCACCCAGCACCGAATTACCAAGATACCCGTCATGTGCCTTATTCGTATATCCGAAGATCACTGATTCATGAATCTCACCTCCAACCTTGGAATACGGCCCGATAGTTACAGGCCCGTATATTTTGGCTCCTATTTTCAGTTTTGAATGATCACATAATGCAAAGGGACCCCTGATCACTGCTCCTTCCATAACTTCAGCATTTTTCCCGATATATACCGGTCCGCGGGATGCATTTATCGTTGCAAACTCGACAATTGCTCCTTTCTCCACAAAAATGTTTTCAGGATGCTGTATATTATTATTTCGAATAAAATCATCCGATTCTCTGTTTTTTGTTAATATGTCAAAATCACGACGAATTGCCTCGGAATTATATTCGAAAATATGCCAGGGCTTCCTGATATAAACGCAATCACCTCTATATTCGGTAATATCAGAGATGCTTATATTATCCGGATCAAATGATCGCAGTTGCTCATTGTTTACCCTGATTGCCAGGATTATCTTGTCTTTTTGTAATGCCTGTCCGGGTTGAAGAGCATTAATAGCTTTAGTCAACCCGGTTGACGGCAGTACAGAACCATTTATCAATATATTATCCTCCCCGGAGGTCAAAGGAAATTTCTTTGACAAATAATCAATGGTATGATAAGAAAGACCCGCCTTCAGATAGAACTCCCACTTTTCCCTGATAGTCAATATCCCGGTACGAATCTCTGCTACCGGCCGCGTATAGGTAAGTGGTAAAAGTTGTTGCCATGCAGCATCATCAAAAAGAACATAATTATAGTTTACTGATTCCATAAATAATGTAGTGGTTTATTTGCCTTCATTATTGAATGTGCCGGATTAAAGCCCGTTGCCTCTTGACAAAATTACATAAAAAAAACTCCGGTTCATCCTCAAAATGGAAAAACCGGAGTTCAATATATCGTTATTCAGGAACAATTGTTCTACTTATTTTTTTTCTTATCCATATGATTCTTATACCTGCTCATATATTTATCTACACGGCCCGCGGTATCAACAAGTTTCATCTTACCAGTATAAAAGGGATGTGAAGTGTCTGATATCTCAAGCTTAATAAGAGGATATTCTTTCCCGTCTTCAAGCTTCACCGTTTCTTTTGAGGGTGCAGTTGAACGGGTAAGAAATGTATTGCCGTTTGACATATCCCTGAAAGCAACCATTCTGAAATTCTTAGGATGAATATCTTTTTTCATGTCTGTTATTATTTCTGATCCGACTTATTTTTGGACCGGCAAAGATAATTAAATTATTCACTTAATAAAAGCCTGTTATGTATTTTTTCGGCTTGTATATCTCTTCCCTTCAAATTCATTTGTGAATCGCCTGAACGGGATCGTTTCATCGAACAATTTCATATAAGTAACATGTGTTTTAACCTTATAGCCTCCAATTTTTTCATATACAGAAATCATTTTGGGGTTATAATCACCAACCCATGACAATTCGATCTGTTTATGCTGAGGCCGTTTCCAGAGTTCCTTTACATATTGATAATACAGGGCAGCAATAACTCCGCTATTCTGATATTCAGGCAAAACACCGGCTATCAGTGAACGAGAACGACTGACAATCTTTAATCGCTTATAATAAAGAAATTTTAATCTATTGATCAAGCTAAGTTTTCCGTTCCCCAGTTTCTTAAGTATCTGGTTTACGTCAGGATAATTCACCAGCAGGGCAGCGGGTTTTCCATTATCATATGCAAACCAGATCAGTTCTTCATCAATTATCGACCTTGCATCCTCCATCATCTTCCGGATTTCCTTATGCTTAAGCGGACTGTAACCATCGTGATAGCCCGACCATATATCATTATATGTCGTTACAAGATCATTAATGTATTTTTCAGAATTTTGAAAGCTAAAATGCTCAAAAGAAAAATTAGGCCGGCTTTCGATGTATTCGGCAAATTTCAGCATTCTTTCGGGGAAAGGATTATCGAGATCAACATGATAGGAATATTGCTTAAAAAATTCCTGAAAACCATAATCCTCAAATAATTTATGATAATAAGGGTAGTTATATGGCATGCCGTAACCTTGTTGTATAAATCCTTCAACCAGCAAACCCCAGTGAATAAAATTCTCACCAAAATTAATCGGTGCCTGCATTGCCTTCAGGCCTTTTTCTTCAAGCCAGCAGCGTGCCGCATCAAACAACATGCCGGCAGCTTCCTGACTATTAATACATTCAAAAAAACCAGCTCCTCCGGCAGGGTAACCAAACAAATCCTTTTTTTGTTTATCATAAAATGCAGCAATTCGTCCGATCAGTTTGCCTTTGTCATCTTTCAATATCCATCGAAGTGCTTCACCCTTGTTAAAATATGTATTATTTGCCGGGTCAAATATCCCTTCAATTTCAGCATCAAGCGGACAAACCCAGTTGGGATCGTTACGGTACAATAATTTTGGCACCTGTAAAAAATTGTTTGCTGATCTTTTATCTTTTACTTCCTGTATGATCATAAATGCGCCAATATTTAACTAGTGTCTGTCAATAAAGTCCCATTTGCAGCGTTACGCTTATCCGAAAATTGCTCATTTACGACTGGTAAACTCCATATTTTCGGACCGTGCAAGCCTTGCAATTGAAACTTTATGAACAGACACATGGTCAATTAAACATTTTTACAACTTTATAGACAGACACTAACTAACTACCGGTCAATAATCTGCACTTCAGGCTAATTCTAATCTTTTCCTGTGTTTTGAGGACATAAATATAATGTTTTTTCAACTATCGCGGGATACCCGCATTTATATTTGCCCGTTAATATGTCCCTGATTAATACTGTAATTAACGGCCAGGCGGTAGCTTCGGACAAAAAAAGAAAAACGAACCGGTAAAAAAATCGATTCCTGTTTTAAATAAAAAAAAAGATATTTATCTTTGCACACCTTTAAACGGTGGATGTAGCTCAGTTGGTTAGAGCACCAGATTGTGGTTCTGGGGGCCGTGGGTTCGAGTCCCATTATCCACCCGATAATTTGATTAAAGCCCCTGATCCCGGGGCTTTTTTTTATTCTAATAGTATCGAGGTATGAAATTTATACCCCAATTCAATCAACTCTTTTAATCCGCAATTTATTTCAATAAATATGCAGGCACGCGTTTATCATCTTCATCATACTTCAGAATCTGTTAAAGTCAGCCAGCATGAGAAAATTACTGATCCTCCCTTTTTTGGCATTTTATATCAATAGGATTTTTTATTTACAATAATCCCCTTATCATTATAACATACCCAGTTACCTGTTTTCTTGTTCTTTTTGTAGTTTCCCTTTTCTTTTATCCGGCCATCAGGAAAATAAGATACAAACAACCCGTTTAGCTTATCCTCATTGTAATTCACCTCAAAAACCTTATTCCCGTTTTCATCCCAGAAAATCCAGGTTCCGTGAATATTGCCTTTATGATATGTTCCTTTGCGTTTTATATTTCCGTTTGGATATCGGCTGACCGCTTTCCCCTCGAGTATCCCTTTCCTGTATGTCAATTCCTCCTTAACAGTATTGGTTTCGGAATAAACAATCTTACATATGCCAGAGTATGGATCAATATCATTTTCAAGATAAAATAAGTCTTCTTTGATATCTTCCTCGGCAATAATTACCTGATTGCTCGAACATGAGGCAAATACCATCAGTGAGAAAGCTATATAAATGATCGTTTTCATGTTGAAAATCTTTTCAAAAAATCATAAGTTGATTTACACGATTAATAAACGAAATCACATATTTATTGGTTCTTAATTCTTGATCAAAACTTTTTTTGGGATTATGAGTGACACTTATGCTTGGATAAAGTAAAAAAAAAGGCCGCATTGAAAATTCAATGTGGCCTTCCTTTTATTATCAATGATATCTATTACCGCGGGCTCTTATCCCTGGTCCATTCCGTCTCACGGCCCAGAAATTTCATTCCCAGTACATATCCTTTTATCCTAAGAACATCAGGGGAATTATCAAACCACATATAACAATCATATGTTTTTCCACTATCAGGATCATATATAGTACCCTGTTCCCACCTGTCTTTGTCTTCAATATAACTAAAACCTTTCAAAATATTCATTCCAAGGAGCCTGGCGTCACGAAGAGATTTATCAGGATTATTAATATCCTTTTTATCAGGGTCATCTTTCATCCAGGCAATCTCTCCATAATATTTACCGTTTGTTGCTTTAAAAATACGGATCTGTGATCGACCCTCGTCCGTCAGCCAATATCCTTTGATTTTATCTTCCTGGGAATACGCTGTTGAAGCAGCCAGCATTAGCATGAGAAAAAGAAATGATAATTGTTTCATAGCCGGAAAGTTTCTGGGTTAATATTGGCTGTAATATATAGTTTTTTATCTTTAATTCCTAATCAGCATTTTTTATAAGTCAAACTTTCGGCAAATCCGGGGCAAATGCCTTCAACTTATTAAATATACTTTGCTTAATGAAAAACCATAAATATTAGCTTAGTCTGCTATTTCCTGGTGAGAGTAATGAAAGCATATGAAAATCCGAGCTTTTCATCAAAGAAACGGGAAATATTCTCAGTCTCTTTCCATTCATCTGTATTATATCGCGGGAAAAATGTATCCCCCTTAAAATCTTTATCCAGTACAGTTAAATAAAGCTTATCTGCCAAAGGCAAAAATTGTTTATAAATACTGGCTCCGCCAATAATGAAACTTTCTTCGTTCCGGGGCAATTTTTGTATGGCATCATCAATTGAATATGACATAATACATCCTTCAAATCTGTCAGACATATCATCTGTGATCACCACGTTACGCCGGTTTGGGAGGGGCCTTACCGGTAATGATCCGTAGGTTTTTTTTCCCATCACCACTGTATGTCCGGTTGTTAAGCTTTTAAACCGTTTCATGTCTTCCGATATATGCCATAATAATTTGTTATTCCTGCCAATAGCATAATTTTTGGCAATAGCTGCAATAATTGAAATGTTATGCATAAAGTTTAATTAGAATATGTAAATAAACTCATAGTGTCTGTCAATAAAGCTGGCAATATATTTAACCGGTCATGTGTCTGTTCATAAAGTTCCATTTGCAAGGCTCGCGCGGTCCGGAAACGCGGTGTTTACTTGTCATAAATGAGCAATTTTCGTACAAGCGTAACACAGCAAATAGGACTTTATGGACAGACACTTATACAGCAATTTTACCTTTTATATGCGGATGAGGATAATAATCCACCAATTCAAAATCATCATATTCAAAGTCAAATATATCTGTTTTTGCCGGATTGATCCTTATTTTCGGTAATGGACGCGGATCACGGGAAAGCTGCAATTTAACCTGTTCAATATGGTTGGAATAAATATGCGCGTCTCCCAGCGTATGGACAAATTCTCCGGGTTCAAGGCCTGTAGCACGTGACATCATATGCAATAAAAGCGAATAAGAAGCAATATTAAAAGGAACCCCGAGAAAGATATCAGCGCTGCGTTGATACAACTGACAGGAAAGCTTCCCGTCAGCCACATAAAACTGAAATAATATATGACAGGGAGGAAGTGCCATCTCTTCGAGGTCCCCGACATTCCATGCACTAACAATATGCCTGCGGGAATCAGGATTGCTTTTAATCGAATCCACTACCCTGCTGATCTGGTCAATATGCTGATTGTTACCTGTAGTCCATGATCGCCATTGATATCCGTATATCTTGCCAAGGTTACCCTGTTCATCCGCCCAATCATTCCATATACGAACTCCGTGTTGCTGAAGATACTCAATATTAGTATCTCCTTTTAAAAACCATAATAGTTCATAAATGATAGATCTCAAATGAAGTTTCTTTGTTGTCAGTAAAGGAAAACCACCTGACAAATCAAACCGCATCTGATACCCGAAAACACTGATCGTACCCGTACCGGTGCGGTCTTCCTTTTTTGTGCCTTTATCAAGAACATGGCCAAGCAAATCAAGATATTGCTGCATAAAATATAATTTACTCTTAGTTAATCATATGAAAGAAAACTATAACTAATATGTAAAAATAGCCAAACCCTGCATTTATAGAAAGCTTTCAGGAAAAATGATTATTCACAGCTGTTAATTACTTTTGAACAATTGATATATCTTACCTGTCAAATTTTAGTATTTTTGGTTGCATTAGCTGACTGAAACTCACAATAATATTAGTGTGAACAAAACGGCAAAATATATTTTCATTGCAATAGGTGTTATTCTGGCTGCTTATATCCTTTGGTATTTCAGAAGCATTGTCGTGTATATAATCATATCCCTTATTCTTTCACTCATGGGTAGACCATTGGTTGATATTATGGGAAAAATAAAAATCGGCAGGATCAGGATCAAAATACCCAAGTCACCGCGGGCACTATTGACATTACTTATATTATGGATATTGTTTTTTAGTTTTTTCAAGGTTTTTATACCTTTAATTGTCCAGGAGGCAAATACATTGTCTGCCTTAGATATTCAGAGACTGCTTGACACACTGGAAGATCCTATAAAAAAGACAGAAGATCTCATCAGTTCTTTCATGGTTTCATCCGGTAATATGATTGCACTAGAAGATTTTTTAACTGAAAAGATCATGTCCGTTTTTAATATATCTTTTTTCTCCAGTATTTTCGGATCAATTGCCAGTCTGCTTGGTAACATTTTCATTGCAGTTTTCGCTATCTCATTTATAACATTTTTCTTTCTGCGGGATGAGAAAATGTTCGCGGAAGCTATTCTCCTTCTTGTACCCAATAAGCATGTAGAAGCCTTTCGCCGGGCAATTTTTTCAATAAGAGGCTTACTTATGCGTTATTTTATAGGTATTGTTGCACAAATATCCGGGATCATTATCCTGGTGACTATCGGTTTAACCATCATTGGTGTGGGGTTCAGGCACAGCCTTCTTATTGGGTTGGTAGCAGGATTAATGAATATTATACCATATCTGGGGCCGATAATCGGGGCTTCTATTGGTGTGATCCTGGGAATTGTCACCCATATGCATCTTGATTTTTACCAGGAATTATTACCGCTTGCAGGATATATGATCATTGTTTTCATTATAGTGCAGGTTATTGATAACATACTTTTTCAACCCCTGATCTATTCAAGCAGTGTGCATGCGCATCCGCTTGAAATTTTCCTGGTGATATTGATCGGGGGAAATCTCGCGGGAATATTTGGTATGATAGTAGCCATTCCGTTATATACTATTATCAGGGTTTTTGCAAAAGAATTCTTTAATCAATTTACTGTTGTAAAAAAACTGACCCAAAACATTGATTAACGTATAAAGAAAAATGAAACCTAAAATACCATATGTCTCTTATCTTCTTTTATTAATGACAGCAATGCCTCTGACTGCCCAGGTGAGTATTATTGCTGACCAGACCGAAGGGTGTGATTCAGTGACAGTGCAGTTTGATTATTCTGCTTCAGGAATAACAGTAACTACCCTTTACTGGGATTTTGGAAATGGAGAAACAAGCAGTTCTCTTGATCCTGACCCGGTAGTATATGTTTCACCGGGCACATATGATATTACTCTTGTGGTTAACGGGGATGTGGAAAACCTTATTGTTGAACGGGATTTCATTAATGTCTACCGGACAGTTACAGCTGACTTCACTTTTCGTGATACACTTGATGAAAATGACTATACTCTGGTTTTCGAGCACCAGGAGCAATCATTCACACCCGGGGCAGATTATACTTTTTTATGGGATTTTGATGACGGTACAACATCCGATGAACGACATCCGGTCCATCAGTTTCCATATCCCGGAACATTTGAGGTCAGCCTGACTGTTGCTGATGACCTGGGTTGTTCTGATATGCAACAACAAACTGTCACCATTGAAGGCGACATCCGTGAACAGTACATTATTGCCAGTGCAACCGAAGGTTGTGATTCATTAAAAGTAAAATTCAGCTTTACCGGTGATACCGACACGATAACTTCGGTTGAATGGGATTTTGGTAACGGTGAAACCGGCAATTCGCTGAACCCCGATACTGTTTCTTACATACAACCCGGACAGTATACCGTGCAATTTACGATCAATGGCATTACCTCCGATCCTGTTGTTATAAATGATTTTATCACTGTCCGGAGGAGCATCAGGGCTTTCTTTGATGTAAACAATCTTGAAGGCGAGTATAATTACTCATTCACACATATTGATCAGCCTTTTGATACAAACGCTACTTACGAATTCTTATGGTGGTTTAGTGACGGCGAAACACGGAGTGGTCAGAGGGAAGTGATCAGGACGTTTCCCGATACAGGCATCTATTCAGTTTCATTAACAATAAATGACAGCTATGGATGTACAGACAAACGCTCCCAGCAAGTGTTCGTTTTTGATGAGATAAGGATGCCGAATGTTTTCACACCAAATGAAGACGGGCATAATGACTACTTCATCATCCGGCCTGTATCTGATGATATCATACTTTCCATTAATATATACAATCGCAACGGCATACTGGTATGGTCTATGGAAGCCCCGGTAATAATGTGGGACGGTAGAACAGACAACGGAGTGCCGTTAAGCAGCGGAGTATACTATTATGTGCTTGAAGCAACGGAGGGCGATAATCAGGGTTTATACAATAAGTCAGGAATTATTCATCTGTTTGCCAGGTAAGCCCAAAGGAGGCCTAACCGGGTTTATAACCAAAATACATATTACAGACAGAAAACGTTAAAGCCTGGTAACCTGCCTTCTCAAATCCTGCATTATTCAGCATATCGATAAATTCGGGCCCCTTCGAAAATTTCTGTACTGATTCCGGCAGGTAGGTATAGGCATTCCTGTTTCCCGATATTATCCGTCCGAAAAAAGGAACCAGTGTTTTGAAATAAAAGAGATAAAGTTGCCGCACCGGAAATTTTTCAGGAAGTGCAAACTCAAGCACTGCTATACACCCACCCGGTTTTAGTACACGATAAATCTCCCCGAGTGAATTCTCAGGATTAGTGAAATTCCGCATCCCAAATGCAATGGTTACCGCATCAAAATGATCACTGTTAAAAGACATTTTTTCTGCATCTCCCTGAAGCGGAAAATAAATATGTTCAACACCCCTGCGTTTTATCTTTTTACCGGCAAGCTTTATCATTTCCGGGGATATGTCAATTCCTGTAACTGAACGGGGATGCAAGGTAACTAGTGCTATTCCCATATCCCCGGTACCACATGCCAGGTCAAGAATGTCCTTTGGCTGATGTGATCTGAGAAATGACACAACTTTTTTTCTCCAATATCTGTCAATGCCGAATGACAAAAAATGATTGAGAAAATCATAACTTCCGGCAATGTTGTTAAACATACTCCGGATTGAATCCTTAGATACCGGTTGTTTCATAAGCCGGATATTCGCAGCTTTAATTTTTCAGGAATTGTTTGCAATATTTGATCTGAGATATGAGCCCGGTTATATAATTTTTCAGGTTAAATACCCAGTTTCATTTGTTTATCCTCATCCTCATCTGCAATTCGGTTTTTTTCGTCTTTATCACGCAGTTCTTCGGTTTTTGATTTCAATGGCTCAAGCTCCCTTATCGCTTCCACCTCATAATTACTCAAACGTTTTCCTTTGGCTTTAAAGCTTTTTATCCCGATAAACTCGGCTACTTCAATGATCTCATCATCACGATTCGAATTATCGCCTCCAAACTTCAATTCCAGCCGTGGATAGTCCACTTCCGTGATCCGTATCAATTTTGAATCATCATGTTCACCAATAAAACTGATCGGCTTATCTGCCTGTTCAACAGTAAACCGTTTAATATAGTAATAGTTTTGTCCTGCATCAAAATATACTGCTGACCAAATCTTTTGCGGATCAAATTTTTCAATTATCAGAAGATCATCTTCAAAATGGTTGGCCAGATCATAATTGCAAGTCCTGAAACGGCCTGATTTAGTAATTACAAGTAATTTATCATCACCGGAAAACTCACCCAGGTATTTCCCCCGCTGATCTGCATTCAGGCGCAATACATCTTCATCAAACCATATTTTTCTTCCCCCGAGAGTTGAAGTGCCTTTCTCTTTCATTACAATCTTATGAACAGCATACCGCGTAAGGATATTCCCAATTGACCCCTTCCCTTTTATTGCCAGCTCACTGAAATCCAGTTCAAAAACCAGGTTTCTTAATCGCGGGCGGGGTTTAAGAAAAACCTTCACCACTTCGGCTTCCCCGTTTGGATTAACGCTCAGATAAAGGATCCTTGACCCCTCTTTTCTTTTTGTCAAATTGTACTCCTTATCCCTTGTCATTCCCGTAATGGCACAACGTTTCATCATTATCACCCCGTTTTTACCGTCACGGTAGATCAGGTTATAAATAGTCCGCGTATCATTTTTCTTAAACACTGCTGCATGCAATACTCCTTTCCCGACAAAAGACTTTTCAGATACTTTTGTTATCTGATAAGAACCGTCCTTTTTAATAACAATGATATCATCTATATCGGAACAATCACATACAAATTCATCCTTTTTCAGTGAGGTACCTATGAATCCTTCTTCACGGTTAACATATAATTTCTCATTGGCTGCCACAACCTTAGTGGCTTCAATAGTATCAAAACTCCTGATCTCGGATTTCCGCGCTTTACCCTTACCGTATTTCTTTTTGATCTGCCTGAAATAATTTATTGTAAAAGGAATTATATTATCCAGATGATTCTTTATTTCATCCATCTCAGTTTCCAGCCCCTTCATATATTCATCAGCCTTGAACGAGCTGTATTTTGATATTCGTTTAATAGGTATATTCGACAACCTTATCAGATCATCACGGGTTACTTCACGTTTAAGGTATTTAACATAAGGCTTTAATCCTTTATCGATCGCAACAATGATTGATTCCTCAGTTTTACATATTTTAATATCTTCATAAATCTCATTTTCAATGAATATCTTTTCCAGGGATGTCTGGTGCCATGATTCTTCAAGCTCATTCAGCCTGATCTGCAATTCCATCGTGAGCAGGTCTATCGTGTGGTCAGCAGATTCTTTTAAAATTTCAGTAACACCGAGAAAACGCGGTTTTTCCTCCTCGATCACACAAGCATTGGGTGAAACTGATACCTCGCAATCAGTGAAAGCATAAAGCGCGTCTATAGTTTTGTCAGGAGATACACCTGCTGCCAATTGAATGACGATCTCAACATGTTCGGCAGTATTATCATCGATTTTTTTAACCTTGATCTTACCCTTTTCATTAGCCTTAAGGATGGTGTCAATAAGCGAGATGGTGGTTTTTCCAAAAGGGATCTCAGTGATCACCAATGTTTTTTTATCAAGCTTATTTATCTTAGCCCTGATCCTCACAGCGCCACCCCGCGAACCATCATTATACCTTGAGCAGTCTATCATCCCTCCTGTAGGAAAGTCAGGATACAATTCAAAATTTTTTCCCTGGAGGTGGGCAATTGAAGCATCGATCAATTCATTGAAATTATGAGGAAGGATCTTGGAGGCAAGGCCAACGGCAATCCCTTCCACGCCTTGTGCCAACAACAGGGGAAACTTTACCGGCAACGTGACGGGTTCCTTATTCCTCCCGTCATAAGATAATTTCCAGGTGGTGGTTTTAGGATTAAAAACCACTTCAAGGGCAAATTTTGATAAACGGGCTTCGATATACCTGGGGGCAGCAGAACCATCACCGGTAAGAACATTTCCCCAGTTTCCCTGGGTATCGATCAGCAGGTCTTTTTGCCCAAGCTGCACAAGAGCATCACCGATCGATGCATCACCGTGCGGATGAAACTGCATCGTTTGGCCTATGATGTTCGCAACCTTATTGTACCGTCCGTCATCAATTCTCCTCATTGCATGCAGTATACGTCGCTGAACAGGTTTAAGGCCATCAACAATATGAGGAACTGCACGTTCGAGTATGACATAAGAAGCATAATCGAGAAACCAGTCTTTGTACATACCCGATATCTTGGTAACCATGGTTGATCCGGCAAAATGCTCTTCCGTTGCCTCAATACCATTTATTTCATCATCGGGTTGCCGGCTGTTTTCCTGATTTTCTAAATTTTCCTTACTCATTCCTGTCTGTCTACAAAAAAATGAAATTCTAGGTTCCTACCAGATCCTCTTCGATCCTGAGGTGGTCAATAATGAATTCCTGCCGCTCGGGTGTGTTTTTCCCCATAAAGAAGGGAAGAAATTCATTCACATTATCTCCCTTCTTAATACGGACAGGATCAAGACGTATCTTTTTTCCTATAAAGTGCTTAAACTCATCAGGAGATATTTCACCTAATCCTTTAAACCTTGTTATTTCAGGATTTGCACCCAGTTTATTCACTGCTGCAATCCGTTCTTCTTCGGAGTAACAATAAATACTTTCCTTCTTATTCCTTACCCTGAAAAGAGGTGTCTGCAAAATATACAAATGTCCCTGACGCACCAGATCGGGGAAAAACTGCAGAAAGAAAGTCATCAATAACAAACGGATATGCATTCCGTCCACATCGGCATCGGTTGCAATAACCACGTTATTATAACGAAGGTTTTCAAGGCCGTCTTCAATACTAAGAGCTGCCTGCAAAAGGTTAAACTCCTCATTCTCATACACGATTTTCTTTGTAAGCCCAAAAGTATTAAGTGGTTTCCCTTTCAGACTGAATACTGCCTGGGTATTTACATCTCTTGATTTTGTAATGGAACCGCTTGCTGAATCCCCCTCAGTTATAAAAATAGTTGTATTCAGCCGCAGATCATCTTTCGAATTATAATGCACCCTGCAATCCCTCAGTTTCCGGTTATGGAGGCTGGCCTTTTTTGCCCTTTCGCGTGCGATTTTCTTAATGCCTGAAATAGCCTTTCTTTCTTTTTCCGAAGCAATGATCTTCTTTAAAAGCATATCTGCAGTCTCCGGATGCCGGTGCAGATAATTATCAAGTTGGGTACGGACAAACTCCGCTATAAAATTTCTCAGTGAGGGCCCGTCCGGTCCCATGTCTTTTGAACCCAGCTTGGTTTTTGTTTGCGATTCAAACACGGGCTCTTCAATCTTTATACTCAGGGCAGTGGCTATGGATGCACGTATATCTGACGGATCAAAATCCTTTTTGTAAAAATCACGGATCGTTTTTATCAGTGATTCTTTGAACGCGGTAAGATGTGTCCCGCCCTGGGCTGTATGCTGACCGTTGACAAAGGAATAGTAATTTTCCCCGTATTGATTTACATGAGTCAGTGCCAGTTCTATATCTTCATCCTTTAAATGTATGATAGGATACAAGCCGTCACCATTGATATTTTCCGTGAGCAGATCGAGTAATCCGTTACGTGAAAAATATTTTTCCCCGTTCAGGATAATTGTTAAACCTGCATTCAGGTATACATAATTTCTTACCATGGACTCTACATAATCCATTATAAAACGGTAATTACCGAACAACTCGCTATCCGGGACAAAAGATACAAGAGTGCCATTTTTTGAATCGGTAGATCTTTCATTGTCTTCTTCAAGCATATCACCCTGATTAAAGGCTACCCTCTTAACCTTGCCGTCACGGTATGATTTGATCACAAATTGTGATGACAGCGCATTTACCGCTTTAATACCAACACCATTCAGCCCGACGGATTTTTTGAAGACTTTTGAATCATATTTGGCTCCCGTATTCATTTTAGATGCCACATCCTTCACTTTTCCCAAAGGTATACCCCTTCCGAAATCACGGATCCTGACAATATT
Source organism: uncultured Bacteroidales bacterium (assembly GCA_964492185.1). GTDB lineage: Bacteria > Bacteroidota > Bacteroidia > Bacteroidales > UBA10428 > JAFGSZ01. The sequence continues at coordinate 16,842 of CAZBJH010000033.1, forward strand.
TTCATTTATCGTGATCTCCACGCTTTTACCGAATCCCATCATAAATTCGTCAATGGAATTATCGAGTACCTCCTTTATCAATATATAGATACCGTCATCCTGTGATGTTCCGTCTCCAAGTTTTCCTATATACATCCCCGGACGCTTGCGAATATGCTCTTTCCAGTCAAGCGTGCGAATGCTTTCTTCAGAATAATTTGCTGCTGACATTTCTCTCCTTATTAATCGCTGCAAATATAGAATAAAGTACGGTTGATTGTTAAATTCTTTTTCAACAAAGAAATAAACCGGGTAAAACGGGATTTATAATATATATAACTGGCTTTCAACACATTTGTACGCTTGTTGAAAACCTGTTCCCGGTAAATTATTGTTAATAAAATCACCTTACGGCTTACCTGCCTGTAATCACTATGACTTATCCTCAAGCCATGCCTTCACCTCATCGGGTGAGGGGTTCCTTAATCCCAGCTTATTCTTTTTATTATATCCGCAAAGGTCCTGATGAAGTCTCGTGTGTTTTTCGACCGTTTGCAGAGACTTTACGGATTTGAAACCCAGATTCTGAAGAACCGCCACCCATTCGACCGGTATTCCGGCTTCCCCGAACTTCTCTTTCGAATCAACATTTTCCTTTTTCTCAGGCCGCATTTGTGGGAAGAACAATACATCCTGAATACTTGGTTGATCAGTCATTATCATTGTTAAACGGTCAATACCAATTCCCAGTCCGGCAGTAGGAGGCATCCCGTATTCAAGGGCCCGTAAAAAATCATGATCAATGAACATTGCCTCATCATCACCTTTTTCCATCAGTTGCAGTTGTTCCTGAAAGCGTTCCCGCTGATCGATAGGATCATTCAGTTCGGAATAAGCATTACATAATTCCTTACCATTAACTATAAGTTCAAACCGTTCGGTAAGCCCCGGATTGGAACGGTGCTTTTTACAAAGAGGTGACATTTCAACCGGATAATCCATGATAAAAACAGGCTGTATAAGGTGCGGCTCCACCTTTTCACCAAAGATCTCATCTATCAGCTTTCCTTTTCCCATGGCAGGACCTGTTTCAATGTTCATATTCCCGCATACCTTTCTTAAACCATTTTCATCGAGAACAGAAATATCAGTATCTGTATACTCCCTTATCGCATCGGTCATTGTCAGCCGCTTAAAGGGCCTGCTGAAATCAATTTCCCTGCCCCCGTATTTAACGTTAGTGGTACCATGAAGGTCGAGTGCAACCTTTTCGATCATCTCTTCCGTAAAATCCATCATCCATAAATAATCCCTAAAGGCCACATATATTTCCATTATCGTGAACTCGGGATTATGAAAACGGTCCATTCCTTCATTGCGGAAATCCTTTGAAAATTCATACACCCCTTCATAACCTCCCACTATCAGTCGTTTCAGATAAAGCTCATTGGCTATACGAAGATATAAAGGAATATCAAGGGCATTATGATGAGTAATAAAAGGGCGGGCTGCCGCCCCTCCCGGAATGGACTGTAAAATGGGGGTTTCGACTTCCAGGTATCCACGGGAATTGAACAGCTCGCGCATTGAATTTATAATCTGCGCCCTTTGAACAAATACATCCTTGACTTTCGGATTAATGATCAGGTCGGCATAGCGCTGTCGATACCTGAACTCGGGATCGGTTACCGCATCGAACAGCTTATCGTCTTTTGCTTTCACAATCGGCAGGGGACGAACAGACTTACTAAGAATAGTGAGTTCCTTTACATGAACGGATATTTCACCCATACGGGTTTTAAAAACAAATCCCCTCACACCGATAAAATCACCGATATCAAGCAATCTTTTAAATACGGTATTATACATGGATTTGTCCTCATCCGGACACAGGTCGTCACGACGGATATATATCTGTATCCTGCCTTTCGCATCCTGAATTTCAGCAAATGAGGCACTTCCCATAATCCTTTTGCTCATAAGCCTGCCGGCAATAATAACATCCGGGAAATCATTTTCTTCCTCATTATAGTTATCCTTAATCTCCCTGCTGCTGGTATTTACCGGAAAGGTATCTGCCGGATAAGGATTAATGCCTGCGTCCCTGAGTTGTTCAAGAGCCTCACGCCTTATCTGTTCCTGTTCGCTTAATTCAAACTGACTCATTAATATGTGCTTAAAAATTTTTGCAAAGATAGTATAAATGCAGGTTTTACGGAAAAGATTATTTAGTGTCTGTATATAAAGTCTCATTTGCCACGTTATGCTTGTCCGGAAATTGCTCATTTACGACAAGTAAACTCCGCGTTTTCGGACCGCGCGAGCCTTGCAAATGGAACTTTCTGAACAGACACATGGCCAGTTAACTATTTTGCCCACTTTATAGACAGATTCTATTTAGTGACTGTCTATAAACTCGTAGTGTTTGTTCAGAATGTTCGGGATCAAGGAGCGTGAGCATTTTAAACCGCGGTATACTATAGTATTTGAGGATTTAAAATGTGAGCAGCAACGCGGATATCGGACATTATGGACAGACACTTTATACTTAATTCCAATTGGGTTTCCATCATTTTGAGCTAACTTTGCCTTAACTTTATAACCGGCTTCGGCAGACTGAAGTATGGATTATTCATGTGTCAGCATTAAACACCGTGCATCTTGCCAAACCCGACGTATGAATCATACAGGTCAAATAATGAATATTTTAAATTAATACCTAGAAGTTGTGGAAAGATCAGTTGAAAAGAAAAGATTGCCCCACTGGATGAAAGCAAAAATGCCAAAGGGAGAAAACTATTCAAGAGTTAAGAACATCATTGCACGTAATGAACTCCACACCATATGTGTCAGCGGCAACTGCCCAAACAAAGGAGAATGCTGGAATGCCGGCACAGCTACTTTCATGATACTGGGTGAAAAATGCACACGCAACTGCAAATTTTGCCAGGTTTACACGATGAAACCCGATGCGGTTGACCGGGACGAGCCACAAAGGCTGGCAGAAACTATTAATGAACTGGATTTGAAACATGCTGTAATTACCTCCGTGGCCCGTGATGACCTGCCAGATGGTGGTGCCGGTTTATGGGCAGATACGATACGGACTGTGAAAAAACTGAATCCCTCTGTTACTATGGAAGTTCTAATACCTGATTTCAGAAGGGGAACAAAGGCACTGGACGATATTATCAATGAAAGACCTGAGGTTATTTCCCACAACGTGGAGACCGTTGAACGTCTTTCGCCTTATGTTCGCAGTGTGGCACGTTATAAGGACAGCCTCGATCTGTTAGAGTATATTTCCACATCGGGTCTTGTGATAAAATCCGGTATTATGGCAGGTTTGGGTGAAACAGAAGATGAAGTATATCAAACCATGGACGACTTGCTGAATGTTGGTGTTAAGGTATTTACTATCGGCCAGTACCTGCAACCTTCATCAAAACACCTGGATGTTGTGGAATATGTCCACCCCCGTATTTTTGAGAAATACCGTGAAGCAGGATTGAAAAAAGGATTCAGATACGTGGAAAGCGGCCCCCAGGTCAGGTCATCCTACCACGCTGAACGTCATGTTAAATAGTGTCTGTCCATAATGTCCGATATCCGCGTTGCTGCCAAAATTTTAAATCCTCGAATACCCTTAGTATGCTGCGGTTTAAAATTTTTGCGCGCCTTGATCTCGAACATTCTGAACAAACACTACGAGTTAATTGACAGACTCTAAATAGTGATCATTTGGAAATTTAAACAATGAGGACCATTTACAAGGATCTTGGGACAATTGATTACAAGGAAGCCTGGTATTACCAGGAAAAATTACTTTCCGGGATCGTTTCTCAAAAATTAAGCGGAATGCCTCCGGAAAGGCGAAATAATTATGTCCTTTTCTGTGAACATCCGCACGTGTATACTATGGGGAAGAGCGGAAAAGAAAACAACCTCCTTATAAATGACACCCTGCTGGGATCAATAAATGCAACATATTACAAAATCAACCGTGGCGGTGATATTACTTATCACGGTCCCGGCCAGATAGTAGGTTATCCTGTGCTGGATCTGGATGTTTTATCAATCGGAGTACGTTCATATATTGAAAAGCTGGAAAATGCAATTATCAGCACACTGGATCAATACTCAATAAAAGCGGACCGCCTGAAGGGTGCCACCGGTGTATGGCTGGACACCAAAACACCCGGGAAAACACGTAAAATTTGTGCCATCGGCGTGCGTGTAAGCCGTTCAGTCACAATGCATGGCTTTGCCTTCAATGTAAATACCGACCTGAATTACTTTTCCTATATTAACCCCTGCGGGTTTATTGATAAGGGGGTAACCTCCATGCAGAAAGAATTAGGCAAAGAAGTACCGGTTGATGATATTAAAAAAGTTCTTTTGAATAATCTGGTTAAAGAACTGGGACTGGAATTATAAGAAACATATACTATATGCCTTAGCAACTTAAAAACTACCCTATAAAGGGCCAATTGTTTCGAACCGCTCCCCAAGCGGTTCGACTTACTTTGTTACTCCCCTGGCGGGTCGTGAGACCGCCTTCGGCTAAGTTGCTACAGCGAAAAAAAGTAAGCAAAAAACGCCGCCACTGACAGGATTTTCCTAAAAAATCAAGGTGCCACCTAAAAATCGAGAACTCCTTACGTCGGACAACTCGATTTTTTTAACGGTGATCACCTTGATTTTTCTTAACGGAAAATCCTGAAGGCGGGGTCCCGTTCTTGTAATAGTTTATTTGAAAAGGATATTCCCCTAAGGACTTACATTGTATATTTCAATCTTTACTATGCAGAAGGGATACGATGTTCCGCGAAGCCCACTTTCTTTATAATCAGCATATAGTTATGCAATAGCGCGAGCCGTCTCAGAAAAATGGAGTAAGATTTCAAGGAAGGTTTTCGTCGCGGGAGCCCTGGAGGAACCCTGTCCGAGCGACGACGAGGGATGAGTGAGTTTAGGTTCCGCGGGAAGAAAACCTTCCGTGGTAAATCAAGCGATTTTTATGAAACGGTGACCTTTTTGCCTACTTTTTACGTGGAAGATAAAAAGTAGGTCGAACTGCCTCGCGGGCAGTTCGAAAAACCAGCCCACGGAAAGACAAATTAAAAAAATCTGTACAATAGCATTCCGTGAATGCTAATAGTGCAGGTTAAAAAAGTGATTACGCTGCTTACACAATTTATATTACCTTTGTAAAAGTTCAATTCAAAAGTAGCAAGTTCTATCAGTATTATGGGTAAAGTCTGGAAAATACAGGAAAAGGGAAATGAAAACCACATAAACACACTGGTAAAAGAATTGAATATTCACCCGGTTTTGGCAAATCTGCTCGTTCAGCGGAATATTACCACTTTCAGCCAGGCAAAAACCTTTTTCCGGCCCAACCTGGATGATCTTTATGACCCCTACCTACTTCCCGACATGCAGCAGGCAGTTGACCGCATTGAAAAAGCTTTACTAAATAATGAAAAAATACTTGTATATGGTGATTACGATGTGGATGGCACCACCTCGGTTGCCCTGATCTACTCATTTTTCAGGAAACGTTACGATAATCTGGACTATTACATCCCCGACCGTTACCATGAAGGATATGGTGTTTCATATAAAAGTATTGATTACGCCGCTGCCCATGGTATCACTCTGATCATCGCCCTGGATTGCGGGATCAAGGCAGTTGATAAGGTAAAGTATGCCACTGACCGGGGTATAGATTTTATAATTTGTGATCATCATACTCCTGGTGAAACATTACCGGATGCCATTGCTGTTGTCGATCCCGAAAGACCAGATTCGGCATATCCTTTTAAATATCTGTCAGGTTGTGGTGTAGGGTTTAAACTGATACAGGCATATGCCCTCAAAAACAATATTCCTTTTGACGAAATAACGAAATATCTTGACCTTGTAGCTGTGAGCATTGCTTCAGATATCGTTCCGCTTATTGACGAAAACAGAATACTGGCATATTATGGCCTGATCAGGTTAAATGAGAATCCTTCGGTAGGATTAAAGGCAATCATTAACAAAGCAGGAATTGATAAGCAGCCCATCACCATGGAAGATATTGTATTCAGGATCGGCCCCCGGATCAATGCAGCAGGAAGAATAGAATCAGGGAAGAAATCGGTTGACCTGTTGATCTCAAATGATAGATCAGAGGCAGCTCTTCATTGCGACCATATAGACCAGTACAACATAACCCGCCGTAATATAGATAAGAATATCACGGTAGAAGCCCTCCGTGAAATGGAGAATCATATTGAAAAAAAACGATACAGCACTGTTTTATATAATCCCGGCTGGCATAAAGGAGTGGTAGGTATTGTAGCCTCACGGCTCATTGAAACTCATTACCGCCCCACTATAATCCTTACAAAATCTAACGGCCTGGCTACCGGATCGGCAAGATCGGTATACGGGTTTGACCTCTACAAGGCGATATCTTCATGTTCAGACCTGCTTGAAAGTTTTGGCGGCCATATGTACGCTGCCGGACTAACAATGAAGGTAGATAATATACCAAAATTTAAGGAACAGTTTGAAGCTGCTGTAGCAGAAACCATTACACCCGATATGCTTGTCCCCCAGATTGAGGTTAATGCTGAACTGAACCTGAAAGACATCACACCGAAATTTTTCAGAATACTAAAACAATTTGAACCCTTTGGGCCTGAAAACACGAACCCGGTATTTTTTGCAGAAAATGTCGTTGACAATGGTTACGGGCGGGTGGTAGGAAATACATCGGAACATCTTAAACTTAGCCTGATCCAGGAAGAAGAACCATATAACGTTTTTGAGGCTATCGCGTTTAACCAGGCAAACATGCATAAAAAGATCAGTAAAGGCTATGGATTTGATATCGCCTACACACTTACAGAAAACAATTATCGAGGAAAAGCAACTGTCCAGCTGAATATTAAAGATATAAAAACAGACTGAACTTATCAGATTATCTCAGCTACATCATCAAAAGATTTTCGTTGTTTCTCGCGTCCGGTTTTGTAATCGCTTCGCGGATAACCTATGGGCGTAATGGTATAAACGACTTCATCAGCATTCAGACCAAGCGCTGAATGGAGACATTGTGGATCAAATGCAGCAATCCAGCATGTACCAAGTCCTTCATTTGTTGCTGCCAGTATCATATAATCCAAAGCTATGGTCAGGTCGGTTTCCACGGCATTATAACCGTCCTGTTCCCTCACCCAGGCATCATTTTTATTTCCTGCTACAACAAGCACATGAGGAGCATCATGAAACCATTCCCTTTGATAACACTTTCTTACCTTATTCAGCATCTCCGGAGAAGAAATCATCAGGAACCTCCATGGCTGATTATTTGCAGCTGACGGTGCCAGTCTGCCGGCTTCCAGTATTTTTTCCAATATACCCCGATCTACCTCCCTGTCAGGATCATAACTGCGCACACTCTCTCTTTTCCTGATCAGATCGTAAAATTCCATATAATTAATGTTTTTTTGTTTTTATATTTCGGATCACTCATGCCTGTAGCTTTTTTTGAAAGTATATACAACATTATTCGAATCCACAGCAGTATATTCAAGTGACAAATTTTTGGATGACAAATCAAGGATAGTGTATTCCGACATAAATGTCCCATACTGATTAGCTGTTGTTGTCGTAAGGATCGTTTCATCGGCATTAAATGCCCAGTTACCGGTTTCAAACACGACCGGGTCGGAAGGATCACATTTTGTTTCCCCTTCCTCTTTGGTATAAGTTCCGTTTTCGTTAAAATTCCATATGTCATCCAGCACACATTGTAAACCCACGGATTCGTAGATTGCATAGAAATCCGTAACAGATGTTTCGATCTCTTCTATATAAATGGCCGGATTTACCTTACTTGATGATAATAACCAGGGGACCTCGCAAAGCAGTTCTGTTCTTGATTTAGGATCATCCTTTTCGCAGGACATTAATGTAATCACCCCGGCCAATAAAATAAATAATAATTTTCTCATGTTAATATTTATTGATTCCCTGTAGTAAAGATATTAAAACTGTCTGATTTGGCATTATAATTCAATAATGATAATTATTTTGTGTACCATGTATTATTCATGCTTTGCTCCCTTCAGTTTTACAGATTGTAGCTGTAATTTTACCGAAAATACACAAGGGTTTAAAAATGCATTCTTAACTGCATTTTAATTTCCGATTTACAGCTGCCTTCAATCTCATATAAACCGGTTCCCGTAATATCACGATCAATAAAACCTGTATGTGAATACTTAATCCACATATCAAGCCGGTTACTAAAAGAATATTTCAACATGAGATAGGTCCTGGTGCCTTTATAATAATATGCTGGCACAGAATAAGCATACAAGAGGTCATTTTCATAACTGTAAATACGTGAAGAATAATCATCCGTATCAAAAATAGCATACCTGAAAGCCAGGTTTAAGGGAAAAATTTTCATATGATAAATTATGTCGTGATATAAAAGCCATCCATGAGAAACAACATTGTTATGTTCGTTACTTTTCCATTCAACACGGTTTTGCATAATGATGCCGGAACTTACCGGGTAACTTATATGAAAACGTATCCCGGTTTGTTTGTTTTCAGAAGGTGAAACTAAAGGCTGTTCTCCTGCAGCATCAAGCATTTTCTTTTGAAAAGCACATCTCAGATGTGTTTTAATACCATTTTCAGGCGTGAAATCAAATCTGAAGAATCCTTCATTCCCGGCTGAAGGAGCCGATATACGGTACCTGAGCCATGGGAAAGAAAATATGTCATAATACGCTGAAATTTTCACATTGCTGAACGGGATTATTTCAGTTCCAAAATAAATACCTTTCTCATTGCTATTCTCAGAACCTTCGGAAAAAGCACTGCTGTATGGGGCATAATAAGACCGGTCGTAGTTGCGATACAATACACCCGCGAGTATTTGCGGGTCGATATAGAACATAGCTCCGTTTACAGTGGCAAATGCATTATTACCATATGCCGTTTCGCCAAAAAACTGTGTTTTTTTCCAATGCACATGATAATCGAAACCTGCATTTAATCCGTCTCTGCCATAAAAATCATATTGTTGATAAAGTGCATTCCCGGGTAATAAGTATGCCGAATACCAATATTTTGCCAATGACAATCCCAGCCGGTAATTGTTTGCATTCCAGCTTATGTTTCCTCCGGCAACTGTCTCATCCACAGCCTTCTCATCATGAATCTCACCCGGCGTGGCATGCAGACCGGTCTGCTGAAAGGAGGTGATCCTCAGGGTACCGCCCGGAAGGGTGTCCTGTATATTCCCGTCTATCTTTTTCTTTGAGAAAAATGCTGTAACATTAAGTTTGTTCATTTCCAGTGTTGCAGCCATACCACGCAAAAAACCGTATTCATTAACCGATGTATTCTTTTTAGGTAGTGCCGCGTTCTTTTTTATGCCGGAAACATATCCTGATTTACCCGGCGAAAGTCCGCTCCATACTGCCAGCCCCTGTCCGGCCTGTATATGGTAATCACCCACAACGATCCGTTTCAGCATACCCTGGTCGTTGAGCTGCAAATGGCCGGAGTAATAATCAAACCCCTGTGGATTGGAACCCCTGAAGAATTCTTCACCTGCATCTTTTTCAGCCACCAGCCCGGCATATAATTTATCCTGATAACGATACCTGTATGTGGTGTATAACTTAACCGGACTGCCAAGAAACCTGTTTTTATAAGGATCAGCATCTAAAATTGAATCGGCAACAGGTATGTATCCTCTTTGTTTCTGCAATACCCCTTGTCCCCTGATAAATATGTCATGCCGCCCGTATTTTCTGACCGATGAGAATTTTAGCGACCCTGATTCCTTTATTGCCTCAACTGTGATGAACGGACTGATCTTACGAACCAGTTCAATTGTAAATCCATAAATATAAGTAAGTTCATAAATTGACAAAAGATATCCGTTTTCTTTCTTATACTGTTGAAGGCTGCTTATTTGGAAATCATTTAAAAAATGGAGATTCCTTAGTTCCTGGTCTGATGCCTCATTGATATTAAGTGGATTCTGATAATAACGGATAAGATCTTCAAAAAGAATCTGGTAATCATTTTCTGATTCTTCTGATACAGGTATATGTTCTGTCAAATCCTCTATAAGCTGATGTATTTGTACTGTCCCCTGTTGGGCTGATAGTCGACAAAAAAATGCCAGCATAAACAGTGTTGCAAAAAGGTAATATTTTTGCATTTGTAACATGTTATATTTTAACTTTAACGCTTGTCAGTTTATATTTTCATTTCCTAAAACGCATAGGTTAATGACAGGTGTGGTGTGAACCCGAGTACGGAATGGTCCGAGAAGGCCAGATCAGCCCGCAAACCCTTATATACAAAGCCCATCCCGAATGAATATGTCGACATATAGCAGGTAGACACACCTCCCCTGATATAAACATTGTCAACAATCTTGTATTCTGCACCTGACTTCATAATGACCCGTGTATCCAGGCTTTTTTCAGATTCCAGGCATAGCAGAAAATTATCAGTGAAACGGTAGCTCATTCCCAGTTGAAAAATCACGGGCAATTTTTCTTCCTCATAACGATGAAATTTTGACCCGGCAGGATTGGTTACATGTGCGCCAATAAACAATTTATCGACCGGCTCGGCAAGGATGCCCGCTTCAAATGTTATTGCCCATCCGTTATAATAGGCATCAGTTAACTGAACATAAAAACCATCCAGCTGGATACCGACAGACAAACGCTCACCAAAAGACTTCCCGAATGAGAGCCCGAATTTGCTTTCATTATAATGTGAATACCCGAAAAAGGTATACGCTGCACCGATCGTTCCTCCTGCAACAGGAACTGCTATAGCAAATGACTGCTGTGCATATTCGTCAACCGCGTAACGATTTTCATAATGAAAACCAAAAGTAATCCCGGTTATTTTCGCCAAACCTGCCTGGTTATGGTATACCGACCATACATCAAACAATGTTACTCCTGCATTGGACATCCCCGATTGACGCGCCCCCGAAGGATAATTAAAAACTACAGATGATGCCGGTATGAATAAGAACACCAGTAAAAAACTAATGACGATCTTCAACAACCTGTATTTGTTGTTTATTAGCATGCATTGATTACTATTTAGTGTCTGTCCATAATGTCCGATATCCGCGTTGCTGCCAAAATTTTAAATCCTCGAATACTTTAGTATACTGCGGTTTAAAATTTTTTTCACAACGTTAATTATTTTTAAAGGTGTTCAAGAGCTC
>CAZBJH010000034.1:0-27086 GCA_964492185.1 uncultured Bacteroidales bacterium
GGAATGTTATCATTATTCGGGCAGACCGGGTCGAACATGATCAACATTACAGCCCGCCTTATACCGATTGATGAACGTGAACGTTCGGTATGGGAAATAACGGATGATCTCCGGGAACAAATGGAAAAAATTCCCGAGATCATCAATTTCAGTGTTTCAACAGGCGACCAGGGTATGGGTGGTAACCAGGTTGATGTAGAGATCTATGGATATGATTTTGAAGTAACCAACAAGCTGGCCGATGAAATTAAGCAGCATATCGAAGAAATATCCGGTGCCACTGATATACAGATCAGCCGCAAGGATGACCGGCCCGAACTACGTGTAATGTTTGATAAGAAAAAACTAGCGATGCACGGGCTGAACACGGCCATGGTTTCCTCTCATGTGAGAAACCGGGTGGACGGCATGCTCGCTTCTCTTTTCAGGGAAGAAGGCGAAGAATATGATATCATCGTACGTTTTGACGAGAAATACCGGCAAAGCATAACCGATCTGGAAAATTTCACCATCACATCACCTGCAGGACAAAGTATTAAACTTGGAGAGCTTGCTGAAGTAAAAGAATACTGGAACCCTCCGAATATTGAACGAAAAAGAAGGGAGCGGGTCGTTACCGTGTCAGCTGTACCCTCGGATATTTCACTGGGCGAACTTGCTCAAAGTATCAAGGATAAGGTTGACCAGGTAGACAAACCGGATAACATTATGATAAACATCGGGGGAGCATACGAAGATCAGGTGGAATCCTTCATGGATCTTGGCTTGTTAATGGTCATCAGCCTTATTCTGGTCTTTCTGGTCATGGCCTCCCAGTTCGAATCTTTCACCATGCCTTTTATCATTATGTTCTCCATACCATTCTCATTTACAGGGGTGATACTGGCACTGTTGATTACCAACACTACCCTGAGTGTGATTGCAGCCCTGGGTGCCGTATTGCTTATTGGAATCGTGGTGAAAAACGGTATTGTGCTGGTAGATTATATCAACCTGATGCGCGACAGGGACTATGAGCTGAACGAGGCGATTGCCCTTTCGGGTAAATCACGTCTCCGTCCTGTATTAATGACTGCTATGACAACCATGCTTGCCATGCTACCCATGGCCCTGAGTACCGGCGAAGGATCAGAGATATGGAGCCCGATGGGGATCACCCTTATTGGCGGCCTGTTATTCTCAACGATCGTTACCCTGATCATAGTGCCGGTTGTTTATGGTGTTTTTTCCAAAAGAGGGGAAAGGGACAAGCAGGAAAAGATCAGGAAACGGTTTGTATTTATGAATAATGATAATAAAAACTAAATAGTGTCTGTCCATAATGTCCGATATCCGCGTTGCTGCTCACATTTTAAATCCTCGAATACCTTAGTATACCGCGGTTTAAAATGTTCGCGCACCTTGATCCCGAACACTCTGAACAAACACCGCGAGTTTATATGCAGACACTAAATAGCAAAATAATACAGGCACGGATTACAAATCCGCACCAGCAAATCCAGCAAGGATTGCGCAGTCCGAAAATGCGAGAGCCACAAGTCACAGACTTGCGGCATATGATAGTTTACTTAATGAGTAATTTTCGGACAAGCTTAACGCAGCAAGTGGGACTTTATCGACAGATACCAAATAAATAAATAATGAAAGCAGTAATGATCATTTTTAACCAGGCAAATACCGAACGTGTGGAATACATGCTTGACCGGCTGGGAATTCGGGGATTCACATGGTGGGAAAACGTAAAAGGCCGGGGTTCGGAAACCGGTGAACCCAGGATGGGTACCCATACCTGGCCCGAGATGAATTCAGCGGCCATGACCGTGATACCGGATGACAAGGTACAAATACTCCTGGAGAAGATCCGGAAACTCGACGAAATCAATAAAGAAGTGGGCGTCCGGGCTTTTGTCTGGAATATCGAACAGAGTGTATAGTGCCACATCCTGCCGCAAAGCATAGACTTGTGGCTTTGAATGACACGTAACGCGCGGCTCTGTCGCGCGTTCCCTCTTTGACGCAAATATCTGTCGTATCGTCGCGAACAAACCATGGCGCCAACGTCCGCAGGTGCCAAAACAGATGAATAGTCATTTTGTCACCGATCCCCCCCTCCTATCCTCCTTTTTGCTGAACTTTTGACGGGAAATGCCGGTTTTCCGTGTTTGGCAAATAATTTGTTTAATATTAAGCGTTCCAACTACTAGATAGATAGAGTCTATATAGTATAACTGACCATGTGCTTGTTTAAAATGTTCTGGATATAAGCACGCAAAATTTTTAAACCTCATTATACTAAGTTATTCGAGGATTTAAAATTTTGGCAGCAATGCAGATATAGTATATTAGGGACAGACACTAAATAAAAAATAACAGATTAATCAAATATGCAATATAAAGATTACTATAAAACATTAGGTGTTTCAAAGAATGCCAGTCAGGACGAAATAAAAAAGGCATACCGGAAACTGGCACTGAAGTATCACCCTGATAAAAACCCGGGTGATAAAAAAGCAGAAGAACGCTTCAAGGAAATTGCAGAAGCTTTTGAAGTGTTGAAGGATCCGGAAAAAAGGAAAAAATATGATCAGCTGGGTGCTGACTGGAAAAAATACGAACATGCTGGAGCCGGTGCGGAAGGTGGTTTCGACTGGTCACAGTTTGCCGGTGGCCGGGGTGGTCGTAGAAGATCATACCGGTATGAAGGTGATCCTGGGGATATTTTTAGTGAAATGGGTGGAGGCTTTTCTGATTTCTTCCAGGCATTCTTTGGTGATATGGGTGGAACAGGCAGAACAGGTGCAGGAAGAGATTCACGGGATTTTTTCCGGCAGCCTGCCTCTAAAGGACAGGATCTGAAGGCAGATATGGAAATTTCATTATATGAGGCTTACCACGGAACGTCACGTATCCTGAATGTGGATCGAGAAAAACTGCGCGTACAGATCAAGCCGGGTGCCTATACCGGGCAGGAACTGCGTATCCGTGGAAAAGGCGGTAAAGGCATGGGGGGCGGCCAGAGCGGTGATATTTATATTAAGCTGAAAGTCATCCCCGACAGGCAATATTCAATAGATGGCCACAATCTCATCAAGGAACAACCGGTAGACCTGTATACGGCAGTGCTGGGCGGACGGGTCCAGACAGACACTATGGCCGGAAAGGTGAATATTACGATTCCTGAAGGGACTCAGACCGGCAACAAATTGAGGCTAAAAGGCAAAGGAATGCCATTATACGGAAAATCCGGTCTGTACGGAGACCTGTTCATCAGGTTGAAAGTACTTGTTCCCGGAAACCTGTCAGAAGAGGAAAAACAATTATTCAGAAAACTAAGGGATATGAATAAATAGCAGATTTGTTGTAATTAAAAATTGCAGGATTCATTAATAAATAATCTGCATTATTATAATCAGGATAAAAAAATTTGTGTTAAATCAGAAAAGAAATATTCTGTTCTGCAACATTTTTTTTCTGTCATTTGTTTATTTTAATAAAAAGGGATCATTAAAATGCAGGATCAAATAAACAATAAATACAGCAAAGTATACAGCGAAAAGTCATTTTGGGTTAAAATCAGGAATTATGCAAAAATCGCAGGACAAAAAGTGACGGAACCTGCACTTATAATGTATTATTGCCTTAAGGACAAAGATACTCCCTTACGTATAAAACTGATAATCATTACAGCGCTGGGATATTTTATATTACCAACAGATGTTATTCCTGATATCACCCCACTGGTAGGCTTTACTGATGATCTTGGCGCCCTGCTTACAGCATATGAACTCGTAAGGCTGCATACCAAACCTGAACACCTGGATAAAGCAGGTGAAAAAGTTAGGATATGGTTCGCACCTGAAAGTGCCTGATAACCTCGAAAGTAGTCAAAATGTTTAACTTTTACCCTTTACCTGAATTTTTTTTCTATTCTTTCCGTAACCAGTTGTGAACTGATAATTGACATTGG
The DNA here is from genome assembly GCA_964492185.1 of uncultured Bacteroidales bacterium. Taxonomy (GTDB): domain Bacteria; phylum Bacteroidota; class Bacteroidia; order Bacteroidales; family UBA10428; genus JAFGSZ01. Next base: position 3,968 of record CAZBJH010000034.1, read on the forward strand.
CAATCCTGCACCCGGAATAGTCGAAGCACCCACATAAAATACATTTGAGAATTTTTCATCAAAATTAGCAGGTCTGAATGCACCAATTTGATTCATCTTATGGGAAAGACCAAGTCCTGCACCTTTATAAAGGTTAAATGAATTTTGCCATGTTTCCGGTGTGAAAACAGTTTTTGAGACTATATCCGGACGTATGTCCCGGCCAATCCTTTCTGAAAAATCATCAATAATACTGTCTGCTATCTGATCTTTATCATCCCAGTTCTTTTTGAACAATAAATTTGGAACAGGGCAAACGAAGAATAAGGCCTCATGGCCAGGAGGGGCACATTCAGCATTATGTTTAGATAAAACATTCACATAGTAATAAGGTTTTTCAAAGATACCCGGATTTTTCATAACATTTTTCGCGTATAACTGAAAATTATCGCCAAGATAATAATTGTGATGTTCAATTTGCGGTAATTTTGTTTTTATGCCGAGATAAATTGTAAAATAGCCCATAGTCCAGCTTTTTCTGCTTAATCCTGTATCTGAAAATTGAGGCCGCCCAAGCACTTTCCCCCTGAAATAAGCTGCATCAGAGTTAACAACAAAAATATCAGCAGGCCATGTATGACCGTTCTGATCGGTAAATGCCGTTAAACTGTCACTTTTATCAGCAAAACCAACTATTTCGGTATTATAGCTTATGGTAACGTTCGCCTTTTGTAGTTCCCTGACAAGCCCTTCTACTATCTTATACATTCCGCCCTTAACATTATGGTACCCGTCATGCTTGAATTCTGTGTAGGAAAGTAATGTATATACGGCATTGGTGTCAAAAGGTGTCCGTCCCAGGAAAAATGCTACAAGAGAAAGCACCTGCCTTGCTTCTTTTGAAATAAAATGGCTTTTTACCTGTGACCAGAAAGACTTGTATAATACCGGCAAATGGGCAGGGTTAACCTGCATTAAGGATTTCAGATAAGCAGGGATATTATTAAAATTCTGTTTGATAACAATATCCACCGTATCATCAAACAATGCTTTCGATTTCCTGATGTATTTTTCAAACTTCTTACTAAAATCAGGCTCAAGACCGGAAAATTGTTCAGCCAGTTTGCCTTCATCTTTATAAAGGGAAATTTTCCTGTCAGTTCCCCTGAAACAGACTGTATATAGCGGGTCAAGCTGCGCAAATTCGAAAGGTATTTGAATGCCGCAGTCTTTCGCGAATTCTTCAAACTCATAAGACATACTAAAAAAACTCGGCCCTGTATCAAATGTAAAACCGTCTTTTTTCAGCTGATTCAGCCGGCCGCCTGCATTATCGTTTTTTTCGATAATATGAACATCATACCCCCTTTTCACCAGCCTTAAAGCAGTGGCCAAACCTCCAAGTCCGGCCCCTGCAATTAGTACTTTTGAAGACATATCAATATGTTATAGTTAAAACTCTTTATTCGCTTAATTTTTCAATTGCTTTCGGATACAAATCATCTTTAACCCACAGAAATCCGGATTCAACGCGTAAGGCCTTTTTACAATATTCTACCGCCTTTTGATAATTCTCCATATCAATGTAAGCATTAATAATAATGCTTAGCAAATTCAGATAATTCCAGTCGCCGGATATTTCCAGGTTCTCTTCATACAATGACAAAGCTTTCAGGTAATTATTAATTGCTTTTTGTTTGGACCCTCCAAAAACCGCGGGCATAAAAAACTCAATGTTTGCCTTTTGCAAATAAGCAAAATAATTTTCCGGATTCAGATGAATAGAATTATTAACATAACCGTAACTTTTTTTCCCTATGAAGGGTGCTTTATAATTGTTAATACCTATTTCGTAACCGATAAATGCCGCTTTATACCCGTATGCCATTGACAGGGCAAAGTTATTTTTAATTAAAACATTAAGATTTTTTACGGCAATATCAAGGTATCTCTTTGCTTCATCATACCTCTCACTGCCAATGCACCATCCAATATACCCGTATTGATAATTTACAAGCTCAAGCATGAAAGAATCTGTTTTGTCCTGTTTTTTCTGCATATTATCTATCACCTCTTTCCACAGACCCATTTTATTATTAGTATAGGCATGGTAGATACTGGTTTTGAAACCGGCCTCTGCAGTATGGCACCATATTGAAAAAAACACTATGAATATATATTTCTGTTTTTCCATTCGTAATTTTTTGTTATTCTATTTATAGCTGCCTTATAGATAAGCAACAATAAACAAAATTGTTGAGGGAAAAAGTAAAGCAAGTTCCGAAAAACATTTTGTTCACTTATTACCGATGTTAAAACAACCGACAGAACACTAACCGAAACATATACTGCCAGAAATCCGGGAGTTAAAAACAAAAACGGAATAAACCCGAATGTGGCAAAGGACCAAAACAATAAGCTGATAATTACAGAATTGCCAAAAAACTGAAGTACATTTTTTGAAAAACCTTCAACTGCCTCAGAAAAACGGCTGTACATACGGCATTTTATACGCTCATCACCAACCATACAGGAGACTTTCACTTTATTTCGTTTAAAGTACCTAGCAGTGAGAATATCTTCAACAGCACTGTTTTTGAATTTTTCATGAGGTTGTAACCCTTTATAATAATTTCTGTTAAACAACATGTATTGCCCATTGGCAGCAGCATGTTGACTGAATGGCGATATCCGGACAAAGATCAAAGGCAATAAAGTTAAAAGGATATAATTCATAACAGGTATTGTAATTTGTTCACCTTTTGTCGCCATTATTTGTTTAGGAAAAACAGATAAAAGCCCGAGATGGTATCTATTCATCTCATTCACGGTATTTTCAATGATATTGCCATTGATCCTCACATCGGCATCTAAAAAAAGCAAAAAATCACCTGTCGAAACCTGTGAAAGAGAATAGCAGGCAAAATTCTTTCCAAGCCACCCTGCCGGAAGCCCTGTGGATCTGATCATTTTAATCCTCCGGTCTTCTGTTGCATGTTTTTCAACTATTTCAGCAGTCCTGTCTTTAGAAAGATCATCGAATACAATTATTTCAAGATTTCTATAAGTTAAATGTTGTAAATCATTCAGCAAATTCCCTATATTTTTCTCTTCATTCCGTGCAGGTATTAATACCGATACTGATTCATTACCTGGCAAATTGCTCGTTACCGGGGTTTTTTGCATAAACACAACATTTATTATTGCTGTAGTCATCTGGTAAATACCAAAAAATAATATGAGGTATGCTATATATATCATCTCTGTGCATTCTTTATCTGAGAACTTATTGCCTTAGTATAAAAATCATTATAAGACATCTCGATATCTTTTATTTTTTTGCTTTCGCCCTGGTATTCGTCTATATTTATAAAAAGTACAGGTTTTTGATGTGAGAAATAATCTACCAGATTAGCGACAAAAATAATTTGTATATTATTTTTACAATAATGTAAAATCCGTTCTATCCCCTTGTTAAAATGGGCCTTCTGCTCGTATAAACTCCGGAATTCACCCTGGGGAAACATAAGTACCATATTTCGTGGTGATTGCAGGAGTTCGGCAGAATAGCGCAGGGATTCGATTATACCGCGTGATTTCTTTCGTATTGAGTAACCACCGGAATAGTTGAAATACCAGTGTTTGCGCAGTTGATCTTCAAGCATCATAAAGTGAAACCGGCGGTGCAGCAATTTCAGGTTAACATACATCAACCAGAAACCGTCCCACCAGCTGATATGATTTGCCACGACCAGGACAGGCAGATCCTTGTCCTCATACCTTCCGTTAATCTTCACTGCATGAAAATTCCTTTTAATGATCCGCAAGGTATAATACTTAAAAAACGGGTATATAAAAAAATGGTGCTTCGCTTTTATGATCATGGCAGAAAGATTAAAAGAACAACAAAAAACAGGAACTGACCTGTTAAGATCACAATAGATAAAGGGTTAGAAGCATTGACTCTGCCGGCTTTAATGACCGAATGAAAAAATAATGCAAGTATAAGCCACGCCGCGTAATTTTGCAAAGGAACGCGGCCGTTCTGCCAAAACCACATATCCAGCTTCGGTGCTGCCTGTTCCAAAACAATATCGTATAATAACATTAGTAAAGAAGCAATAAGGATTTTTAACCGGGCATTAATTTTCAATTCTTGCACTATGGACGAGGTTGCATAAACTAAAAACAACCAGTTAAAACCTATTAATATTGGCGTTTCATAAATTTTCAGCCCCAGGCTTTCACCATACTTGTATGCACCAAAAACATTTCCTGATTTAACACCAATAACTTCAATAAAGAAGCCGGCAAGCAATAAAAACAAAAAGATCAATATTGATTTTGCATTACGGGACCCGCAATGAAAATAAGCCAAGTAACCATAACTCAGCAATAAAGAGAAAGGTATCAGTTTTATAAAAAATAACCGGGACACAGGTAACAACATGCCAATAGCCCCGACACAGTAAAATATGATAAAAAACTTTTTTACCTCTTTTTCTTTGGTTAGTGAAAAATCCAAATCTTATAGTTTATAAAATATTATTCCCCTCAATATGTTTATTAACTCTTTCAATAATCTTCCTGAACCAAACAGTATAATCATCAGAATTATGTATAATGTCATTAATCAGATCATTATAATCTATGTATTTATAATTCATCACCTCACATGGGTTTGTTTCAGGCAATTGATCGGTTATTCCTACAAAAACATGGTCGAATTCATGCTCAGTAAGTTCATTGTCAAGAGCTTCCTTATATATGAAATCAAAGATTTCGGTCAGTTCGCATTGTATTCCCATTTCTTCCATTAACCTTCGATAAGCCGCATCACTATTTCTTTCCCCCGGGTAAGGATGGGTACAACAGGTGTTTGACCATAATCCCCTGGAATGATATTTATCTTTCGCCCGTTGTTGGAGAAGCCATTCACCACGGGTATTGAAAATAAATACCGATACGGCCCGGTGTAATAAGGCATTTAAATGAGCTTCCAGCTTTTCCTTTGTAGCTATTTGGTTATCGCTCCTGTCAACTAAAATAACATGATCCTTCCTCATCAAATCACATTTAATTTAATCAATATAATTCCTTTGGCCATCAAATAGAACTTGATTGCATTCGAAATTCTGATTCTTCGACTAATAATTTTTTCAGCCGGAGTCCTTTTCAGTTTTTTCAAAAGCTTTGAATAATATAAATAAGATACCAGTACAGCCGGTTTAGCATTATGCGGCAGCTTTCTAATTCCTTTAAATGCCTGGGCAAGATCATTTTGAATATTGTTGATGATCATTATTTTGGTTTCTTCACTGAAATTATCCTTATAAACATCAGGAAAATACCGTCGATCCAGATCCTCGATATCATTTCTTAAATCACGCAAAAAATTGATCTTTTGATAGGCCGATCCTAATTTCATGGCAGGCTTTTTTAATTCAAAAAACAGCTTCTCATTTCCATTGCAGAATACTTTTAAGCACATCAAACCTACCACATCTGCCGAACCATGTATATAATTATTAATTTCAGCCATGCTGTTGTATTCCTTTTTCTCCAGGTCATGTTTCATACTTTGAAGAAAATCATTAATAAGTTCATCAGGAATAGCATATTTTTTTACAACCAGCTGAAAAGACTGAAGTACCGGATTTAAGCTAATTCCCTGTTTACAGGCATCGTAATAGTCATTTTCAAATTTTTCCAGTAGAAATTTCCTATCGTATAAATGAAAGGTATCCACTATTTCATCAGCCAAACGCACAAATCCGTATATGCTGTATATTGCCATACGTGTTTCTTTATCAAACAAACGGGTAGATAAATAAAAGGAAGTACTGTAATTCCTTATTACCTGTTTCGACACCTTAAATGCCGTTTGACTGAACATTTCAATTTGTGATATTGTCATATTATCATACAATTAAACAGGATCTGCTGAAAAACACGAAATGTATTTATAATCAACTCAATACGGCAACTGATTGTTTGTAAAGTGCAAGGGTTTTGACTAATATTCATAAAAACCTTTATATTTAATAATTATAATAGTTTGTTAAATAAAATAATAATTAACAATTAATTTTAATTATTGTTAAATAATTTATCCGTATTTAGTGTCTGTATTATTAATGCGCCAGGTTGGAAACAAATGTAAGTCCTTGAAGACATGTAATATTTTTCTACATATAACATAATTCACAATCCTTTATAATAATGTTAAAAATATATATCAAATTAAACAAACTTAAATACAAAAATCATGAAACAATTATTTGACTCCTCTTTCTGGAACGAGGTGTATCCAAAAGCTCTCGACTGGATTATCACCGAACTGCCTTCTATTGTTATTTTTACTATTATCGTATTAATTATCCTGAGAATCAGCCGCTTCTCAATCCGCAGATTAAAAAAGACCCTTATTGCCCGAGCGGAAAAAAATGAGAATATTGATACATTTGAAACTGAAAAAAGAGTGAATACCCTTCTTGGGATCGTTCAAAGCGTTATAAGCATAATCATATGGACAATTTTCATCATGATCCTGATGAAAAAATTCGGTGTGGATATCGGCCCTATCATTGCAAGTGCCGGTATTATAGGACTTGCCGTAGGTTTTGGCGCCCAGGAACTGGTAAGGGATTTTATTTCCGGTTTTTTTGTTCTGCTCGAGGATCAGGTGAGGACAGGTGATGTGGCTATAATAAATGGTACGGGGGGGCTTGTAGAAAAAATTGAAATGAGGACCATCACCCTGCGTGATTTTTCCGGTGTAATACATATTTTCCAGCACGGCAAGATCAATACCTTATCCAACATGACAAAAGAATGGTCGGCTGTTGTATTTGACATAGGAGTAGCTTATAAAGAAGACACGGACAAGGTATCAAAGATCATGAAGGAAGTGGGCGACGAAATGCAGAATGACCCGGATTTCAGTGAAAAGATAATTGAGCCGATAGAAATATTCGGCGTGGATCAATTTGCCGACAGTGCAGTGGTGATCAAAGCCCGGCTGAAAACAAGGCCCATTCAGCAGTGGTCCACAGGGCGCGAATATCGCAGGCGACTGAAAAAAGCATTCGACGCGAACAATATCGAGATCCCCTTCCCCCACACAACTGTATACTGGGGCGAAGAGATCAATCCGCTCAGGCTTGACATTAAAGAAATGGAACAATCATCCAAAAACTAAGTGACAGGTTTTATCTTTTTATTATGTTCTGCTGAAAAAGACTGTAGTGCATCATCTGCAAGGTTGCAAAGCGAAAGTATTTTAACTCAAAATTCAAATTTTTAATATTCACAGGAGATTTATTAAAAAAATTATATGATATGCGGTTTATTACTTTGTTTTTACTGTATTTAACAGCTTTAGCACCACTTTCAGCACAGAGAAGCCGGGAATTGATAAACTTTGACTGGAAATTTTCAAAAGGGGAATTTGAAAATGCTGCTAATGCAGATTTTGATGATTCGGAATGGCAGACAGTACACCTCCCCCATGATGCAAGTATTTCAGGGCCCTTTGTCAGGGACAGCCTGAACTCAGACCGTAAAAACGGATTTCTGCCGCGACAAAAAGGCTGGTACAGAAAAGTATTGAACGTTGAGAATAATATTGAAAACAAAAAAGTTTTTATTGAATTTGAAGGTATCTACAGGGATGCTCATATTTTTGTAAATGGTAATGAAGTAGCTCACCAGCTAAATGGTTATGAAGGGTTCCTTGTTGATGTAACGGATGTTATCAAACAGGGAGATAACATCTTAGCTGTAAGCTATGATAATACCGATATGGAAAGTTCAAGGTGGTATAACGGAGAAGGTATTTACCGTGATGCATGGCTGCTAATAACAGAAATGGTTCATGTTGATTATCACGGCACATACATAACAACCCCATCTGTAACAAAAGAACTCTCGACTGTATTTATACAGACCGAGGTGATCAATGAAACAGATAAGGAGCTGGATGTTACTGTTATATCAGGGGTCTTCTCTCCGGAAAATATTAAGGTCGATGAAATAACGGACAGGGCTCCCCTGCTGCCGGGTGAGTTATATCATTACAGGCAAAACGCGAAGATCGAAGATCCTCAATTCTGGGATATTGAAAGCCCTGAGCTATATAATGTTATCACAACGGTGAAAGTCAATGATAAAATCTATGACAAATATGAATCGGCTTTCGGGGTCAGGACCATTGAATTTCACAGGGATAAAGGATTATTACTAAATGGACGGAAGGTCATTGCAAAAGGTTTAAACATACACCACGACCTTGGTCCCCTGGGTGCTGCCGCTTTTGAACGGGGGTTTGAAAGGCGCCTCGAAGGATTAAAGAAACTGGGGTGCAATGCTATCAGGTTAAGTCATAACCCGCATGACAAATTTATTCTTGACTGGTGTGACAGAAACGGTATGCTTGTGATGGATGAAGCATTTGATAAATGGGAAGACCAGTTTTTCGGCGAGGGAAATGATTTTGACGAACACTGGAGAGCAAGTCTCACTGCTTTTGTTAAGAGAGACAGGAACCATCCCTGTATTTTCCTTTGGAGTGTAGGCAACGAAACCCAACAGCAGAAAAGCGCTAAACATGGATACGGGGTGCCCCGGCTAAAGGAATTGGTTAACTTTATGCATAATTTTGAACCCTCTAGAAAAGTCACCTGCGGACTTCATCCTTCAAGAAAAAGCGGTGCTTACGGCACAAAGAACTATTACAGGGAGGGCCCTCCGGAGATGGAATTTTACATGGATGTGGTAAGCACCAATTACCGTGAAGAATTCTGGCCGGTTGACAAAGACAGATACCCGCAACTGATATTTATTCTCAGTGAGGCACAAGCCGGTAATCTTGGCAACGAATGGTTTAATTTCAACCATGATAATTCGGTTGGTTTGTTTTACTGGGGAGGTACAGATTATATTGGCGAATCTTTCGGCTGGCCTTCAAAGGGATGGCCAAATGGTATTATTGACTGGAACGATCACTGGAAACCATTCAGTTACTATATCAATAGTTTATTCAGCAAAGAGCCGATGGTGCATATTACGGTCTATGACCCCGGGATGGAATCAAACAAATACTGGAACGAGGTACAGCTGAGGTTTCAACCCATGTTCTCCCATTGGAACTGGGAAAACAATGATTCCGTAAGGCTCTTGACCTTTACCAACTGCCACGAAGTTGAGCTGTTTGTAAACGGAAAGTCTGCCGGAATAAAACAAGTGCCGGAAGAATACTACACCAAAGACATCAAGGCACACAGTGCCGAAGAATTTGACCCCGATGACCCTGTTTTAACCGGCCCTGAGATGCACAAAAAGCTTGAATGGGTAATCCCCTACGAAGCGGGAACGGTAATGGCAGAGGGCAAAATTGACGGCAAGGTTGTTGCAAGGCATGAGCTCAAAATAACAGGTGATGCCAGTAAAATAGTTCTTGAAGCTGACAGGAAGAAAATAAGGGCTGACGGGCTTGACCTGTCTTATATCACCGTAAAGGTTGTGGATGAGAATAACTTAATAATACCTGATGCCGCCCATAACATAACTTTTAGCGTATCGGGAGCCGGGATCAATGCAGGTGTAGGTAACGCCGATCTTTTAAGCAATGAGCCCTTTGTGGCAGACCAAAGAAAAGCTTTTCAGGGGAAAGCCCTTTTGATAGTGCGGTCGAAAAGGGAAAGCGGAAAAATAAAGATAACTGCAAAAGCTGAAGGACTGCAACCGGCAGATATTGAAATTATAGCTGAGTGATAACAAAGTGAGAAAAATACCGGCTTATCCATTATCCGTATTGTTTTACCTGGTATTTGGGATACTGTTACTGGTTTTCCATCCGGTACAGCTTGTCTGCCACCGTATATTCGGTTATGAAAGTCACAGGCGTTCCGTAGTCATCCTCAACTATCTCATAATAAAAAGCTTTGTAATACTCGGTAGCAAGGTACGTTTTAAGGGTTTCGAAAAACTCCCTGAAAAAAGGCCTTTGATCATTGTTGCCAACCATCAGAGTGCCTGGGATATTCCCCCGATTGTCTGGGGTTTTCGTAAGCATCATGTAAAATTCATATCAAAACGCAGTCTCGCCAGGGGAATACCAAGCATATCCTACAACCTGAGGCACGGCGGTTCAATAGTAATTGACAGGCACAATGGCCAGCAGGCTATACGGGAGCTTCTCAGGCTGGGACAGATAATCGAAAAAAACAACTATTCGGCCTGTATTTTCCCGGAAGGTACACGCGGCAAAACAGGAAAAGTGAAAAAGTTTCAGCCGGGGGGTATAAGGACATTATTGAAGGCAGCACCTTCGGCCCTTATAGTACCATTCGCTATTGATGGCAACTATAAGTTAATCAGGAAAGGAATTTTTCCACTGGCAATTGGCTGCACCCTTACATATTCGGTCCTTGATCCTGTTGAACCCGGACAAGATGATGCTGCAAAATTGGTAGCTGTGGTGGAAAAACGGATCAGGGACGGTTTGGGCTTATGAGATAGTTAAGATATTTCATTTTCGCGCCTTTAATTCCATCGGAAGGATGCAATTATACACAAATCTGTTTACCGGCGCATCTACACCGTATTTCATACCGGGCCTGACAACCGTACCGTTCTGGTATTCTATTTCTGAATGCCTTCCTTCCCAAACATCCCTTGTTAATGATGCTGTTGAATCATATGGAAGGCCATCGATGAAAAAAACTGTCCTGCCAGGTCATAAGGCTGGAACCTCGAGCCGGTAGAGGGCAGCTCGCGGTATTATTATACAGCTTCGCTTTGCCGCCTTGTACCTGATGCAATACAATCTTTTTCAACAGGCCCTGCCTAAGATGCCGCATCAATCTTTTCAGCGGTTCCCTGACCGGGCTTACGAAAATGATCGGTCAGAAAAAGTGCAGCTCCCGATAAACTCATAATTGAGGCAACCGTAATTGCAATAGTGTAATTATTAAAATGATCATATAGTGCACCACCGGTCAGGGGGCCCAATATACCGGCAATAGCATACCCCATAAAAACATACGGATAAACAAATCCAAAATTATCAAGCCCGTAAACCTGTGCTGTTTCTTTAGCAAAAAGAACAAAATTGCTGCCGAAACCAAACCCGATGCATGCTGAAAGAAAAATGTATGAAGCATTTTCCAGTGGCAGGTAACCTAACAAAAAAATTGCAATTGCCTGAAAGGTAAGCGCCAGGAAGACAGATATGGAAGCTCCCGTATAATCACTTATAAATCCCCAGACGATCCTGCCCGAAAAATTAGCTATGGCAAAAACAGAAATCCCGAGAATCAATGTATGGTTACTAATAAAGTGCTTTGCACCAATATGTTTTAGACTTCCAATGATCAGCAAACCTGCAAACGTGCCGAAAAAAATACCTGACAATAATCTTAAAAAATCAGGGGTTTTAAGGTAACTGATCACCGGGATATTTTTAACCGGTAATTTTGCAGCAGGCTGAGAAATAAAATTTGCAAAAACAAGTATGACACTACCATAGGCAATTCCAATTATTATGAACACATCCAGAATATTTCTGCCTGATCTTAACAAAACCTCAATGATAAATGATAAAACAATCGCAGCCAGACCAAAACCTGCGGCAGCAATACCGGTGATCAATCCTTTCTTTCGCGGGAACCATTTAACCGGCGCCGAAAGTGCAATTAAATACCCGAAACCCGTGCCTATGCCCGTAAAAATGCCAATACCGATCAGTATTATCAGGAAATTACCGTTTGAATACGCCGAAAGAAGATATCCAAAACACACGAAAACAGCCGATAGTATTGCAATTAGCCTTGCTCCCAGCCTTTTTTCAAATTTACCTGCCAATATCATGGTTGTCGGAAAAACCGCGATGACTGTCCCAAAAACGATCTGGGTCTGGGATGATGAAAAATTGAAAGTGATCATCAATTCGGCAGCAATGATACTCCACGCATAAATACCCCCTAAACATAACATTATAAAAAAGGAAGCAATAAGGGTAACATATTTTGTTACTGGTGAATACTTTGATTTGAGAGATACAGCCATACTTATTTATTTATATGAACCAATGTTATGCCGGTGAAAATAAATCATTAATTTTAATTCAGGTGATTATAATTTTTTATTAACCTCCAGGGGATAATCTCATAGTTATAAATAGTGTCTGTCCATAAAGTCCCATTTGCCGCGTTATGCTTGTCCGGAAATTGCTCATTTACAACACGTAAACCCGCATCATGCGCACGTGTTACAAACGCTCGCGAGCTCCCATATGCCGCAAGTCTGTGACTTGTGGCTCTTGCATTTCCGGACTGCGCGAGCCTTGCAAATTAAACTTTATAAACAGACAAATGACCGTTTAAACATTTTTCCCATCGTGCAATATAATAATATATACCTAAAAATTATCAAATTTGGTGTTTAAGCGATCTCTGTTTTGGCATAAAACAATATCTTTAAGAAAAATATTTTCATGCAGTTTCAAACAGAATCCAGGACCGGATCAGTACCGGATAATCCGGCCCCTGATAATATATTATTAATTGTACCCTCATAATTGATCACCCTTAATATGTGATGCCGCCATAAAGTTTAATTGTTTATATTTTGAAAAGATAAGACGGTAATATATAACTTAAATCATTCCAATAATAAATTATGGCAAATCAAATGATACAAAATAATAAAATCATCCTGGTAAAAAAGGCATCAGGCGATGAAGAACCGTTTATAGTTGATAAATTGGAACATTCATTGCGAAACGCGGGTGCAGGTAAAAAGGCAGTAGAAAGGATTGTAGCCGACATTGAGCGCTGGATTTATTCCGGTGTCACAACTAAGAAAATATACTCGCGCGCATTTTCATTACTGCGGCGCGAAAAAAATAATGTTGCCTTGCGGTATAAATTGAAACAGGCAATACTGGAACTTGGCCCGACGGGTTATCCTTTTGAACATTTAATCGGCAAGTTATTCGAACGGCAGGGATTCAGCATTGAGGTTGGTGTGATAATTCCAGGAAACTGTGTAACACATGAAATGGATGTAATTGCAACCAGGGATAATATCCAGTACCTGGTTGAATGTAAGTACAGTAAAGACCAGGGAAAGCAGGTAAGTGTCCAGGTACCTTTGTATGTCCGGTCACGCGTAGATGATATCATAAAAAAAAGAAAAGAATTGCCCGAAAATCACGATGTATCATTTTCAGGCTGGGTGGTAACCAATACCCGTTTTTCAGCTGATTCGATCCAATACGGCAAATGCAGCGGCCTTTCGCTTTTAGCATGGGATTATCCCAACGGATATGCATTAAAGGATATCATTGAAAAGGAAAAGATATATCCCATAACTTTACTTAACCACATTACGAAAAATGATAAAGAGTATCTTATGGGCCGTGGCATAGTAACCTGCTTTCAACTGGCGCAATCTGCAGATCAAATAAAACATATTGACATGAGCGAAAAGAAATTCAACGCCCTGATGAAAGAGCTTGAGGATATTTGCGGGTAATGATTCAGGAATAATCAACGAATCAATAAAAGATTTACAGGTGGTTCCGGCCTGTTTATTATATCTGCCTGGAATTTTTTTAGGTAATAAACACTTTTACAATCAAATCCATTACATTTGAAGACGGTACTTGCTTACCCTATATTTTGGTTGTTGAGCCATTTTGTTTATATTCACTGTGATTTTAAAAAAAATAATTATGAGCGTGTTTAGGATTTTTATAGTGCTTACCATAGTGATTGTAATTCCCAACCGGGTTTTTTCACAAGCCCCTGAATTCGATAATCCGATTGCAGAACAACGTGCTGATCCCTGGGTGTATAAAACAGATGACGGTATATATTACTTGATTGCTACTGTTCCGGAATATGATCGAATTGTAATTAGGAAAGCAAACAGCATAAATGGTTTAAAAAATGCAAATGAAAAAGAAGTATGGTATAAGCATGAGAAAGGTGTAATGGGACATCACATCTGGGCTCCGGAGTTACATAAGATAGATGGGAAATGGTACATTTATTTTGCCGCGGGTGAAGCGGAGAATATATAGAATATCAGGATGTGGGTATTGTCTAACCCGTCAGAAGATCCGACGGAAGGAGAATGGAAAGAGGAAGGATGAATACAAACCGCGCGGGAGTCCTTTTCATTAGATGCCACAACATTTGAACATAAAGGCAAAAGATACCTGATATGGGCACAAAATGTAAAAGGAAGCGCGCGTGGTACAGCATTGGTATTGTCTGAGATGAAAGACCCTGTTACTCTTACCGGTGAGGAAGTGATTATTTCGGAACCGGAATTTAGCTGGGAAAAAATGAAATATATGGTTAACGAGGGGGCCGGCAGTAATCAAAAAGAATGGGAAGATCTTTGTGACCTATTCAGCCAGCGCTACCAACCACAATTATTGTTTGGGATTATTATGGATCGGTGAAGAGGCTGACCTGCTGGAAGCATCGAACTGGACTAAATCTCCGGGACCTGTTTTTTATACCAATGAAGACCTGCACAGATACGGCCCCGGCCACAATTCCTTTACTACTGCCGGTGATGGAGAAACAGTGATTATGATCTACCACGCCCGCGATTATAAGGAAATTAAGGGACACGAACTATCTGACCCGAACCGCGCAACACGTGCACGCGTTGTACAATGGACAGAAAGCGGTTTTCCTGATTTTATGCAAAACAAGGAAGATTAGCATTAGATATTAATTTGTAATCCTGCCATTGACAAATCCTCACCGGCCCGGATTAATTTTATATAATGCATGGAGCATAAGCAAAATGATAGCCTGTCATGTGTCTGTTCAGAAGGTTCCATTTGCAAGGCTCGCGCAGTCCGGAAATGCGGAGTTTACCAGTCGTAAATGAGCAATTTCCGGACAAGCGTAACGCAGCAAATGGGACATTATGGACAGACACTAATAAAATAACAATAACATGACCATCTGATTTTTTCTTATTCCGTAACCCTCATTTTTTAAAAGTGAACAGCGCTATAATCAATAAATCACCTTCCATTAGGATATCTACCTGAAGAAACATAGATTTGCAGCAACAGCGAAAATTGGCGCGAGGGCCATGAACAAAGACCATGAAACCAATTGCATTCATAGATACGGAGGTGGATCCGGAGACCGGACGTATACTTGACATCGGGGGTATACGTGACAACGGCTATCCTTTCCACTCCGGATCGCTTCCGGATTTCATCCGTTTCCTTGATGATATTCCCTATATCTGCGGACACAATATCATTCACCATGATATACCTTATCTGCTAAAAAACCTGCAGGAAAAACACAAGCTGCCTGATCATGCCATTGATACCCTGTACCTCTCCCCTCTCCTGTTTCCCGCCAGGCCTTATCATGCCTTGTTAAAAGACGATAAACTTCAAACCGGGGAAGTCAATAACCCGATGAATGATGCACAGACGGCCAGGGACCTGTTCTTTGATGAACTGACGGCCTTTCAGCAACTCGACCACCCCCTGCAACAATTATTTTACGAATTATTAAAAGATAAACCGGAATTTTCAGCGTTTTTTCACTTTACCGGATACCATGTCCCTTCTTTCGAACCGGAAAAATTGATCAGGACCTTTTTTCAGGATGAAATATGCGAACACGCGGATCTTACTTCCATGATACAAAAACAACCGGTAGCGCTTGCATATGCGCTGGCGCTGATCAGAAGCAGGGACAGGTATTCCGTTACCCCGCCCTGGGTATTAAAGAATTATCCTGCTGTCGACCGGATCATGTTCCTGCTTCGAAACAAATCCTGCCCTTTGGGATGTGTATACTGCAACAAAGCGCTTGATATACACCGGGGATTAAAAAGATTCTTTGGTTTTGAATCATTCAAAACCTATGGAAATGAACCCTTACAGGAACAAGCCGTAAATGCAGCCATGCAAAATGCTTCTATGCTTGTGGTATTCCCAACAGGCGGTGGAAAATCGCTCACTTTTCAGTTGCCGGCATTAATGAGCGGTGAGAACATGAAAGGACTGACCGTTGTTATTTCTCCCCTGCAATCACTTATGAAAGACCAGGTTGACAACCTTGAAAAGCATGGGATCACAGAGGCGGTTACTATCAACGGACTGCTGGATCCGATCGAACGGGCCAAGGCTCTCCAGCGCGTGGAAGACGGATCGTCATCATTGCTGTATATCGCGCCCGAATCACTGCGGTCAAAAACCATTGAACGCCTGCTGCTATGCAGGAAAATCGTGCGTTTTGTGATCGATGAAGCACATTGTTTTTCATCGTGGGGACAGGATTTTCGTGTAGATTACCTGTATATCGGTGATTTCATACAAGCACTTCAGCAAAAGAAAATGCTTAAAGAAGGTATCCAGGTATCTTGTTTTACGGCTACGGCAAAACAAAAGGTGATCGAAGACATCAGGGAGTATTTCCGGGATAAGCTGGATCTCGACCTGCAGGTTTTCCGTTCCTCCGTGACGAGGACCAACCTGCAATACAATGTGTTGCAACGCCAAACCAAAGAAGAGAAATATGCTGTTGTACGTGATCTGATTGAAGAAAATAACTGTCCTGCAATTATCTATGTATCCAGAACACGTAAGGCATGGCAACTTGCCGATCAACTGAATAGTGACGGGTTCAAAGCACGGGCCTACCACGGAAAGATGGAAGCACGGGAAAAAACAGCCGCGCAGAACGCGTTTATCAACGGCGAAACATCGGTTATAGTTGCCACCTCCGCCTTTGGTATGGGTGTGGACAAGAAAGATGTCGGGCTGGTGATCCATTACGAGATATCCGATTCACTTGAGAATTATATACAGGAAGCCGGCCGTGCCGGACGCGATAAAAACATTGTTGCAGTATGTTATATATTGTATAACGAGGAGGACCTGGGCAAGCATTTTATCCTGTTGAACCAGACCAGGCTTAACATAAAAGAGATACGCCAGGTATGGAAAGCCATTAAGGAGATCACCAGGGTCCGGGCCCAGGCTTCCAACTCGGCGCTTGAAATAGCCCGCAAAGCAGGATGGGATGATAATGTAGCGGAAATTGAAATCCGCGTGACCACCGCGATAGCCGCGCTGGAAGACGCGGGTTACATCAGGCGTAAACAAAACATCCCGCGTGTTTTCGCGAACAGCATTTTAACCAATAATGCCGGTGAGGCGATCGAAAGAATATATTCTTCTTCACGGTTTACAGTAAAACAAAAAGAAAAGGCCGTACGGATCATCAAAAAGCTGTTTTCGGCAAAAAGCAGAAAGCATGCCAGTGAAGAGATACCGGAATACAGGATCGATCATATTTCCGACCACCTCGGTATCGTGAAAGAGGAGGTTATCCGGATCGTGAACCTGTTGCGGGAAGAAAAGATACTGGCCGACACAAAGGACCTGACGGCATTTATCAGGAAAGCCGGGAAAAAACGCTCATCACTGGAGATCGTGCAAAGCTGCAGCAACATTGAAAAATTCCTGCTACAGGTTATAGATGAGAATGAAAAGGTAATCCATCTGAAAGAACTGTATGAGCAGGCCGCGGAAAACGGCTGCACAGGCGTGTCACCGGCAAGAATAAAAACCATCATCAACCTGTGGGCGATCAAAAACTGGATCAAACGTCACACGGAGTATTATTCCAGGCACCATATCCGGATATGCTGTATTAAACCACCTGGAGAACTGAAGGAGATACTGCAAAAGAGACATTCACTGGCCGGATTTATCATTGACTACCTATACAGGAAAGCCGTACATGAAAGAGATGCTTATAGTGAAAAGGAAGAAATGGTGGTCGAATTCTCAGTCTGTGAACTGAAGCAGCAGTATGAAACCAGCCGGCAGCTTTTTAAAGAGGGAATTACTGTTGCAGACATTGAAGATACCCTGTTTTACCTTTCGCGAACAGGTGCCCTGAGCATTGAGGGAGGGTTCCTGGTGGTATATAACCGCCTCACTATCGAGCGCGTTGAGGCGGACAATAAACGAAGATACAGGAACGAAGATTACCGGAAGCTTGAACAGTTTTATGAAAATAAGATACAGCAGATACACATCGTTGGGGAATATGCCACAAAACTGCTGAACGACTACAAAGGTGCCCTGCAGTTTGTGGAAGATTATTTCCAGATGGACTACCAGTCTTTCCTGCGGCGTTATTTTCCCGGAAGCCGCAGCAATGAGATCAAAAGAAACCTGACCCCTGCTAAATTCCGGCAGTTATTTGGCACCCTGTCACCGTCCCAGCTGGAGATCATTAAAGATAACCGTTCACAACATATTGTCGTGGCTGCAGGACCGGGCAGCGGCAAAACAAGGGTGCTTGTACACAAACTGGCCTCGCTGCTGCTTATGGAAGATGTTAAACATGAACAGTTACTGATGGTCACCTTTTCCCGGGCTGCTGCAACAGAATTTAAGAAGCGGCTGCTACAGCTCATAGGGAATGCTGCCAATTTTGTCGAGATCAAAACCTTTCACTCATGGTGCTTCGACCTCCTGGGCAGATTGGGAAACATCGAAAGGTCAGGTACCATCATCCGGACAGCAATTGAAAAAATCAACCTGGGCGAGGTAGAACCTGCAAGGATCACAAAAACAGTTTTAGTGATTGACGAGGCACAGGATATTGATGCAGATGAATTTGCCCTGATCAATACGCTCATCAAGCAAAATGAAGACATGCGGGTGATAGCCGTGGGTGATGATGATCAGAATATATTCGGGTTTCGCGGAGCAAGCACCCTGTACCTCGAAAAATTCATTACGGAAAGAAAAGCCAGAAAATACGAGCTGCCGGAAAATTACAGGAGCAAAAACAATCTTGTAGAATTCACCGATCATTTTGCAAGGGGGATCACCCACCGGCTAAAAGAAAAGCCGTTAACTGCCGTCCAAAAGGACAATGGGAATATCAAAATTATAAAATACAGATCCGTTAATATCATTAGTCCGCTCGTCAATGATATTTTAACCACCAGGCTGTCCGGAACAACATGCATACTGGCCAGAACCAACGATGAAGCCCTTCAGGCTGTTGGTCTCCTGCTAAACAACAATATGCCCGCTAAGCTGATCCAGACCAATGAAGGATTCAACCTGATCAGCATGCAGGAAGTCCGGTATTTCCTTGATCATTTACATCTGCCCGAGGATGTGTTTATAATTCCCGAAGACAACTGGGAATGTGCGAAGAAAGCCCTGACCGAAAAATTCCTGAACAGCAGTAAGCTTGATATATGCCTGAACCTGATCGAAGATGCTGAGCGTATTTTTCCCAAAGTCAGATATAAATCCGATCTCGAAACCTTTATCCGTGAATCGAAACTTGAAGATTTTTACCGCGGGAACGGTGACAACATTACGGTCTCTACCATGCATAAAGCAAAAGGAAAAGAGTTCGATAATGTATTTCTGCTTCTCGACAACTTCAGTATTACAACCGACGAGGAAAAGCGCCAGCTTTATGTGGCCATGACCAGGGCCAGGCAGAACCTTATTATTCATACAAATAGCGCTTTGGCTGATCATGTATCTGCCGGACAAATAGAAAAGCTGAGCGATAATTCTAATTATGACCCGCCGGATCAGCTTACCATGCATCTGTCCTTTAAAGATGTTTGGCTGGATGCCTTTCTTTCACGCCAGGCTGCCATTTCTTCACTAAAGAGTGGTGACCGGCTGCTTTATAGGGGAAGTGTATGCACCAGCGAAACGGAAAAACCAGTACTGAGCTTTTCGAAGAGTTATATCTCACAGCTTGAATCCCTTCAAAATGAAGGATATGAGATCTGTTCAGCCCGGGTGAACTTCATCATTTACTGGAAAAAAGAAGAAAGCAATAAGGAAATAAAGATCATTTTGCCCGAGGTTGTCTTTAAACAAAAAAAATAATATAATCATTTCCCCCGCACAGTATCATCGGTAGTGCTAAAAATTAACAAAATTTCCCAAAAACCATAATTCACACATTTTCAATACCAAAAACGTTTATAGCCGTTCGTATCCGTTTATAAACGTTTACAAACGGATAATAAACGGATACAAACGGATAACATACGGATAATTCCGGTCATAGTAAAATACTTTGTAATACTAATTTAATCGAAAGCGATCATAAGATTGCATTATTTGTAATTAATCAAAAAGTAATATCATGAAAAATTTAAGAAATTCAATTCATCTGATTGGAAGACTGGGATTCGATCCCGAAGTAAAAGAGTTAAGCAACGGCAAAAAGATGGCCCGCATGAGGCTGGCAACCAGCGAAGATTACCGTGATGCCGCGGGGAAAAAGGTAAGTAACACCCAATGGCACCAACTGGTTGCCTGGGGCCCGAAAGCGAAATTCGCCGAAGACTTTCTGAAAAAAGGAAAAGAGATTGCCGTTGAGGGAAGATTGAACCACCGCAGTTTTGAAGATACCGAAGGAAATACCCGTTATGTAACTGAGATCGTTGTCAATAATTTCATCATGCTCGGTGCTAAAACCTGAAAAGAATAATACCATCATCAAGGCATTTTCCATGGAACCCCTTTAAAGGGTTCCATTTTTTACACAAATTAACGTTTATATCAAAAATAAAAAAAATGAATAACAGCATAAAAATCATACCAATTGTCCATAAGGGTCAAAAAAGGATATCCTTAAGGTTCCCGTTCAACCAGGTTATCACGAAGCATATAAAGAACATTCCCGGAAGAAAATGGAGTAAAACTCTCAAATGCTGGCATATTCCATACATGCCGAATGTTGAGGAATATTTGCTGTCGTTTCTCCCCGGGAAATTTCTTGCCCCGGCATCATCAAAACCATCATTCATTGTAAATAAAAAGAAGTATGATCCTGGTAATGACCAATATAAAACACTTTCCCTGTATAAAGAAGTCCTTGAACTGAGGAAACTGAGCCCGCGCACCCGTGAAATATACTATGGCTTTTTCAAACCATTTGTATATGATCATCGCGACAGGGATATTTCCGGGTTGCAATACCACGAGATCTTTTTCTATGTGAAAAAACATTGCATGAAACTTAACAATACCCAAAAAAAACAGCTGATAGCTGCCATCAAATTCTATTACGAACGAGTATTAGGCAGGGATAGAATGTTCTTCAACCTAAAAGACCAGGTAAATTTTCATGCCGCTCCAACCTTCATTGAATTCATTACACTCCGCCAGATCATTGACCCCATTCATTCCCCGCATGACAAATTATTGCTGTTCCTGGCTTATCACCTAACCCTCATTCCTGAACAGATTGCCGCTTTAAATTGGGACTGTGAAGAAAACCTGGCAAAAAACTCATTAATAAATGGAAAACAAGGCGTTGTTAACTACCTGAACGAATTGTTGACTGCACATAAACAAGCGCTGGGGGAACAACAATGGTTGTTTGAAAAAAACCAGGAACAACTTACCAAAAAGGATATAAAGGCCAGGGTCTTTGACATTCTCAGATATTACAGGCTGGATGAAATATATCGCAGCTATTTCAGGAACCTGCTCTTTCAGGCAGAATACTCTGAAGTAACCAGGAAAAATTATCTAAGTTCAATGATGAATTTTATCAGGAGCAACGGTTACAAGCATCCTGCACTGTTTTCCTTCTCCGATCTAAGGAACTATCTGGCCCGGAACCGCCACATGTCGGAATTTTTTCAGAACAGAATGATCAATATTTTCCATTTTTATTATGAAGACGTTCTGGAACGAAAGATCCCCTGGAATTATCTTGTCAGGCCAAAATCCGCCAGAACGCTGCCTGATGTATTTTCACGTGACGAGATGCTACACCCACATCACCAGCTACGCCCTGCAACATATCAAAAGCCCGATCGAAAGCATCCGCATAAACCTTCCCGGTCATCCACCCCCCCGGGCAGCTCCCAAAGATTAAATTTAATAAACCTGCCCACCATTTCTCTAATAAAAAAAATAACCATATATTTGAAAAAATGCACATCGAATCGTTAAATAAAGCACTTACAACCATAAAACCAGTAATACTATAATATCGATATAATGAATTACATATATTAAAATGTTGTAAGCAAGCAGAAGAAAAACCATGCGTATAATTAAAGCTATATTGATTTTTTATCAAAAACTGATTCTTCCAACATTAGTATTATCAGGATTATTAGGATTAATTGGATTCGCAATAGCAGGAGAATTTTCTTTAAAAACAATTGGGATTTCATATATCTTTTTAGGGCTTTTGTTCCACTATTTTATTTATGAGATAAGAAATAGCAATGAATACTATTTCTATTATAATTTAGGACTGAGTAGATTAAGTCTTTGGATTATTACATTTGTTTTGAGTTTAGTAATCGGTCTGATTTTTATAATAATATGAGTAAGTTGCATGTAGATAGCGTAATAAAGAATTTCGATACAAAGCAAGTTTTGACTGATGTGTTTATTTCATGTCAAAAGGGAGAAATAATTGGATTACTTGGTCGAAACGGAACAGGAAAATCAACTCTTTTAAAAATAATCTTTGGCTCAATATCCGCAGATAGAAAATTTGTAAAAATCGGCGATAAAATATCAACTGGACTTTTTGATAATAGAAAACTGATAAAGTATTTACCCCAAGATAATTTCTTGCCAAACCATGTGAAAATAAAAACTGTAATTGAGCTCTTTTGCGATAAGAAAGATGCAGAATTAATAAAAAAGAATGGTTTAATAATGCCAATGCTGAATAAGAAGAGTAAACAACTCTCTGGTGGAGAGAGAAGATTATCAGAAATTTTTTTAATTATATATTCGAATTCGAAATATACACTGATTGATGAACCCTTCAATGGAGTTGCTCCAGTTTATAAGGACGACATAAAAGATTTGATTAAAAAGCAATCGATTGATAAAGGATTTATAATCACAGACCATGATTACAGAAACATACTTGATATAGCAACACGGATTTTGATTATCCATGATGGCGGAACAAAAGAGGTAAAAAGTAAAAATGAGCTTATTGACTGGGGATATATTCCAGAAACAGCATAAAAACTGCCAGCTTACAATCGAGTAGATGGCCGGTG
Organism: uncultured Bacteroidales bacterium; assembly: GCA_964492185.1. GTDB lineage: Bacteria > Bacteroidota > Bacteroidia > Bacteroidales > UBA10428 > JAFGSZ01. Next base: position 27,053 of record CAZBJH010000034.1, read on the forward strand.
AGCCGTAAGCTCACCGGAGCACCTCTCACACCAC
>CAZBJH010000035.1:0-13808 GCA_964492185.1 uncultured Bacteroidales bacterium
ATGATTCCACGGTTTAAACTTAATGTTTTTTTTTAAAACACAACCACTGTTCACTGTTCACTGTTCACTGTTCACTGTTCACTGTTCACTCTCTTCCCCCGCTACCAAACGAAAAACACTGTCAGCCTTAGAGGGTTTCCCCATACGGCGGTATGTAATTCCTATATTGACCAAATTTTTTGCATCATTGGGATCCAGTTCACGGGCTTTCAGCAGAAATTCCAAAGACCTTTCATAATCGGGTTTTAATCCGTAAGCTACACCCAGATCTTTGCATACGGCTGCATTTTGTGGATTGATTGAGTAAGCAATAAGCAGGAATTCAAGGGCTTTATCAACATTGTTAAGGTGTTTTCCGTAGAGGTTTCCTAATTGATAATAAACAGAAAATCGTTCAGGTTTGAACTGAAGCAGATCTTCATAGGCCGCGATCTTTCTTTCAGGGTCATCAAGCCGGGCAATCATCACGTCTAAATTATTATAAACATTAGTATTGGTTGGATCCCTTTCAAGAATTTGCTTGTAGTAGAACAGGGTACTGTCAATATGGTAACCTTTTTTATACATTGCATTCCCTAGCAATAACAGTGCATCATTGTAATCCGGGTGAATGCGGATTGATTTTTTCAGGTAGCTTATTGCCTGATCAAGCATTATACCGGCTTCGATTGTATCCCTTATATTCTCCGAGGCTTCGATCAGCGCTCCACCTGCAGTACAGTTGCTCTTTGCGCTACCGGCCGAAGCGCGGACATCTGTTGTAAACAGTGTATGATCATTTTTCCATACTTTGTTCCTTGACCATGTTTTTGCCGCGAACAGGAAAACGACAGGAATTATAAACAAATACATATGTGCCGGAGATGAATCTGATTTTTTTGTAAATACCGGCGCGATAATGAATCCTGCCAGAAGCATAAATCCAACTGAAGGAATAAATAAAAAACGTTCATTCATAAATGTACCTACTGTAAAAAACATATTGGAAACAGGCAGAAGGGTGATCAGATAGAACAGGATAGCGTATGATACCGGATTCTTTCGTGGAAGCAATATAATAGCGATCAGTATTAATAACAAATATCCCAACAACGGAACGACTACCCAGAAATTATCAAATTCCTGTAATTCAATATGATAAGGATAATAATCATAGGTGAGGGGGTGGGGGAAAACCAGTAATTTGATGTATCTGCCGAGTATATATATTACAGTGGCATAATAGCTTTCGCTGTCAGCATTTAAAAACGGATTATTCATTAATTCTTCTGACGCTGTATTTTGAACAGGACCGATCATGGACTGCCTGATCACCAGGAATAGTATTGCAGACAATATTAATGGAATTGAACCCGCGAGTATTTTCTTAAGGGGTTTGTTCATAAAGAAGTATGCTGTGAGTGGAATGATCAGTACGAATGTCATTGCATTTTCCTTGGAAAGCAGCGCGAGAAGAAAGAACAGGAAAATAAGAGTTGTATGCAGTAAGTTGCCTGTTTTCAGATAATTATAAAAAAACTGCAGGGCAAGTATACTGAAAAGCAAAGCCAGTATCTCATCCCTGCCTTTAATATTTGCCACTACTTCTGTGTGCACAGGATGCACGGTATAGAGTAAAACAGAAATAAAAACAGCCGAAAATACCCATCGCTGACTGTTGTTACCGGTTAACTGAAAAAAAACAAGGAACAGGAGCGCGCAAACAAATGCATAGAGCAGGACATTTACCATATGTTGTCCGGCGGGGTTATTTCCCCATATTTCATATTCCATAGCAAATGTAGCTATGGAGAGTGGCCGGTAACGGCCGCCGGGAACAAGCGATTTTTTTTCACCGAAAAAACCAGCAAATGAATCATTGGAAAAAATATCCCCGATACCGGCAATCCCCTTTTTGGTATACTCGTTCTTTGTTATAACAATGGCATCATCCAGCGTATAGTCGTGATGGAACGTGTTACTGTAAATAAGAACTGCAAGAAAAAAAAGAAGCATGGCTCCCCAGTACCTGTTGGAAAATAATGATTTTGTATCCCGGTTACCGGATTTCCTGATCATATTGTTAGAGTATTTGTTCGTTGGATTTTTAAAAATACAAAAAAGTCATAACTCCTGCAATGATCTTCAATCACCCATATATGCTGATTACCAGGTAGCAGTCACTGATTGTATTCATCTTTCTTTTTTGTATAAAAGTCAGATTCTTCAGAGACTACTAATCAATGCATCTTTTTACCCGTACTTACGTAGAAAGATTTAACCGGTAAGTGTATGATTTGCCGGTGGATTTGAATTTGTTGATTAATTCAATGAAAATCAGTGCATATTGATTACAAAGTATGGTATATTTACTTTTTGCATTAAATGAAAAGACTTGTAAAAAACGGAATCTGATAAATTAATTGAACAATGAGTATAAAGAATACACAGGATACAGCCGAAAAACCAACCACCCTGAGGGAAAAATTAAGGAAAAATAAGCACTATTTCCAAATCAGATTTGCATCTGTTTTCATCATTTCTACCCTGGTATCCGTATTATTGTTGTTGATAGTTTTACTATGGAGTGCTGTCGGCGGAGCCAAAAAGGAGGCATATAAACAATTATCGGTTGAGATGGATGCTCAAAGCACAGCACTTACCAGGTATATCACACAATGCCGAAATCAACTCGGTTTTCTTGCCGATGATGAAAAAATTAGCGAAGCCTGCATTAGTTTTAAAGAAGCATTTCAGTCGATTGCAGCCGATAACTCTTATAATACTGATATTGGCAGTGTTGATGAAGTAAAAGCTAAAGTTAAAGAGTACTATGTTGCAGAAATTTTTCCTGATCTTAAATCCGATATTAAACATTTTGACCAGGTTATGGTGCCTGATGATTTAAATACATTGTATTTGCAATATTTATATATTGTTGCGAATAAGCATGATGCCGGGGAAAAATATTTATTGAACAGCTTTGCCGACGGGAGTTTATATAGCAGGCATCATAAAAAATATCATCCTTATTTTCGAAAGGTCATGCAGGATTATGGTGTTGACGATGTCTTGCTGACAGATCAATCGGGTAGGATCATTTATTCTGTCTCCAAGAGGACTGATCTGGGTATTGATCTTACCAGTGATTTGTATTCCGGTACAAGTGCCGCAAAAGCATACAAACTGGCCAAAAGTTCGTTTGCAAAAGCAACTTCACACATCACGGATTTTGCTTTTTATCTGCCGGATGAAGGTCGTCCCGCGCTGTTTATGAGTATACCATTGATGGACGGGAAGGATATTACAGGTACACTCCTGTTCAAGGTCAATCCCCGGTCAATTGACAGGATTATAAGTCATAAAGATGGAGACCCCCGGCTTTCAGAGACTACCTTACACACCATGATAATCGGAAAAGACCGTTTAATGCGGTCAAATGATCACAGGCTGATCACTGATCCGGATAATTACATGTATGAACTGAAGGACGAGAACATTCAAAATGCCGGTTTAATTGAAGAATACAAAACTTCTGTTTTATTATTTGAGGTTGATAAAGACCTTGCCGGAAATAGTTTTTCCCTTATTCCAAAAAAGGAGAAATACAGGGATAAAATGGGTATTAAACAGCTGGTTGTACATAAGAAGTTGGATATTAATGGATTGGATTGGGCGATGATCACTGCAATAGCTGAAAGTGAGGCAATAGGATCATGGATAAAACCTGCACTTATTATTTTGGTTGTTCTGTTTATTCTTTTTAATGCAGCTATGACCGGGTATCGGTTTAGTGGATTTTTAGCGAAAAGGTTGAATTTGGTAAGGCATTCACTTGATTTGTTATCAAAAGGAGAAAGTTGTGATGATTTGCAAAATGGAAGTGAGGATGACCTTGGGAAAATTATCGGTTCAGTTAATTATTTGAAAGAAAGGATATTATCAATAACTGAGTTTTCTGAAAAGATTGGAGTAGGTGATTTCACCGCGGAGTTTGAGCCTTATGGCGAAAATGACCAGTTAGGTATTGCTCTCACTAAAATGAAGTCCAGTTTGCATGAAGCACAAAAGCAAGAACAGCAAAGGAAAGAAGAAGATAAGATCAGGGTATGGAGCACGGAAGGTATTGCTGCTTTTAATGATCTGCTGAGGCAGCAAACAGAAAATATTGATCAGCTGACATATGATGTATTAAAATCATTAATAAATAAACTTGATGCTACCCTGGGAGGTTTTTTTGTGTTAAAGGAAGAAGAAGATGAAGATCCTTACCTGGAATTAAATGCTTCATGGGCGTATGACAGGCAAAAATACATGGAGAAGAAAATATTACCGGGTGAGGGCCTGATAGGAAATTGTTATCTTGAAAAACAAACAACATATATCAAAAAAATCCCGGATGATTATATTGAGCTTTCTTCGGGTTTCGGGAAAGGTAAGCCTAATGCCTTACTCATCGTTCCCATGAAGCAGGAAGACAAAGTTCTGGGAGTTATTGAACTGGCCTCATTGCATGAATTCACCGGTTATCAGATTGAATTTGTCGAGCAGGTTGCGGAAATGACCGCTTCAACACTTAATATTGTCAGGTTGAATCACCAAACCCGCGAACTCCTGGAAGTGTCAAAACAACGAAATGAAGAACTGGCAGCCCAGGAAGAGGAAATGAGGCAGAATATGGAAGAGCTGACTGCTACCCAGGAAGAAATGCGGCGAATTAAGCAGGAAGAAGAGGAGAAAGACAGGAAGCAGAAGGAAAAAGAGGCAAAGATCATGCAACAGCTCAAAGAACAGAATGAGAGACTGAAGCATAATGAGGAGATGCTTAAAAAGCAGACCGCGGAACTGAAGTTGAAGGAGGTGGAACTTGAGGAGAAAGTGGAGGAGATGGAAAAAGCTTATAAACAGCTTAATGATGAAAAGGCCCTGATGGATGCCTTAATGAATAATGTGCCGGAGTTGATCTATTTCAAAGACAGGAAAAGCCGGTTTCTCAGGGCTACCAAGTCTATGCTCAGGTTTTTCAATCTTGATAAACAGGAAGAACTGGTAGGAAAAACCGATTTCGATTTCTTTTCTGATGAGCACGCGCGCCCTGCATATGAGGATGAACAAAACATTATTAAAACAAACACACCTATTATTGATGTTGTGGAAAAAGAAACCCATAAAGATGGTTCGATAACCTATTCCAACACGACCAAAATGCCTCTTAAAGACAAGGAAGGCAATATTATCGGTACCTTTGGGATATCCAAGGATATTACTGCCACTGAAAAGCTTAAAGAAGAAGCCCGCATGAACAATGAGCGTGTTGAGGATATGATTGCCAGGATTAAAAAACTGGAAGGAGAGAATAAAAAGCTCTCAAAAGAAAACAGCCGGCTTAAGAAAAAGGAAAAATAAACATTTAAAATGGCTTTGTAATTGTAAATGTGGTATTTCTCAGTTTACCTTTACTTTTGTATTTTCTTTCTGAAAAGCATGTTCTATATATTTTTATTCAATAAGCGGAAAGCAGGATTTTAGCCGGAATGTAGTTTTCAGGTTCGTATTAATTTCTTATATTTGCGCCCTGAAAAACTCTCCAATCCGGCTCCGTAGCTCAGCTGGATAGAGCAACGGCCTTCTAAGCCGTAGGTCACAGGTTCGAATCCTGTCGGAGTCACCATTTGAGACAACTTCATTTCATGAGGTTGTCTTTTTTTGTAATGACTCATCCAATAAAGCGTTTATAATGATTATACCGTTCAAATATATGTTTCATATATGTATAGGGTTCAATTCCTCTTACATAACCGTAATTTATTACCGGATCGTTATATGTATTTAACAGGTATGACAATTTGTTAGGTATAATTCTTGAATCGTATCGTGTAAAATCATATTTTTATAGCAGAAATATTTTCTGAAAATGTATAAGTGATTACAGAATAAATATTTGCAGGTAATATGCAGTTATTGGGGGGTTGATATTTCTCAGCCTAATGATATAGGTATTACGGCCTTTATCCATTGCCCGGTGAATGATTATACCATAATACCTGATTGTATAATTCAAGCCATGCCGCAAGAATGCCGCATGAATGCCGGGACAAATACCAGCCGTTTTTTTGGATAGTTTTTAAGTTCGACAGAAGGATGTTCCGGATCATGGTGACAAGTATCCCGGGCCAAAGAAAAAACTGGCTGGATGAGGTAAAAACATTGACGGATAAATATTTCTCAACATACGTATAATTTGATCCCGGTAACTCATCGGGATTTATAACTATATCTACTTATGAATCCATTTACAAATACATCTTTGACTGTTCGGATTTTAACTATCATATTTTGCACTATGATGTTTATCCCGGGTATGTTTGCTCAGCAGAGTAATGACAGTCTGAAAAGCAAGCATCTTTATCGCCCTGTTTCTGTTCGGCAACAGGATACCCTGATCGGGGCAGAGGTTCCGGACAGTCTGGAACAACAGCATATAGATTCCATCAATGCCCGGCTTGAGTTTGTAAGGGATTCCATTGAAGCCCGTATGCAGTTCATAAGGGATTCCATTGCTGCAAGGGAAAGGTTTGTCAGGGATTCCCTGAGGCGCAGAAAAGAGATACTGGATTCACTGAATTTTTTAAAGCTTCGGTTACCGCGGCTGCTTGAAGCATCAATAAAAACCATCTCTGAACAGGTTATTATTGACCAGGGTGGTATTGATATAGTTGGGGATTCATCTTTAAGCGACTATGAACTCGTGGTTTTGCCATTTACCAATAATCAGCCATACGTTCCGTGGAAAATGAAAGTGAACCTTTCCGATAAGCCTGTTCAAATGAATATTGATACGGTAAATAAAAAAATATTATCAATACGGTCGCCGGTTTTTGAACATTCATATGATTATTCGGCAGGTAGTCAAAAGCTTGTAATTAATGAGAAAGCTGTGATCAGGCAAAAACGTCAGGAGAGTTTTTTCATTTTACCAGTTGACACTGTGTTTTTTGACGGGCAGGGGAGGTTGGTTCAGATAAAGCGATACAACCGTTTTTTCAGTGCAACTGCCAGTTATCATCGCGGGGCGCCTCTTTTTGTCCATCTCTCGCGGGTAAAGCAATATGTATACAACGGAGACGGGCAGATGAAAAGTTACCGGATAGTGAATTTCTGTGATCGCCGGTCAGCTAGTGATGAGCACAAAGTATGTAACATAATCGATTATACACTGGAAAAAGATGGCAATACATGGATATTATCCCGTGAACATGATCCGGTTAATCAGTATTCAAGCGGAACATACACTTATGAGTTTGATGAAGGTGATATATTAAAAAGTATTGCTTTTCAAAATGTAAAGAAAACCGAAAATTGGAAAACATTTATCGAAGTAAATGAAGAAGGTTATGTAAGCCGTTATATTTATCAAACTGACGGATCGGTGAGTAAAACCTTACTTGTTAATTATTATCCTGCCGCCGTTAGCAAGGGAACAAGGGTTGAAACCATTACATGCATTTTTGAGGATGACAGGGTTTGCTATTATCAAAAAAACAATGCCACGGGCAAAAGCCGTGTTCGTGATAAATTAACACTGGAATGGGGGCCGTGGAAATAATGCCTGGCAGTATTCAGAGTTAAAATAATTTAATCCATTTACAGCAGGTTTTAAAAAAATTCTGGTAATTTCGTGGGATTATTTCTTGCCCCTACATCAAATATATGATTTTAATTTCACAACTTTTTTTTCATGAAGTCCAGGTTCATATTGCTGATCGTAATGTTTTTTTGTGTAAGCTCCTCACTGTTTGCCCGGCAAACAATTTGGCTTAATGACGATGAAGCAAGTTATCCTGTCAACAAAGATCTTTATTATTTTAAGGATAAATCCGGGGATCTTACCATTCATCAGGTAATATCATTGAGTGAAAATGATAGTTTCACGCTAAATGAGGCCGGTATTCCGAATTTTGGCATGACCCGCGGTGTTTACTGGTTTTGTTTTGACCTGAAGAATGATTCTTATGAAACGGACTGGTTTCTTGAGATCGATTATTCAACTTTAAATGATGTCAGGCTATATCTGGCAGACAGCACAGGAAAAGTAGTAAAAAAAGAATCTGGCGGACTCGATTATAACAGGAATCGATTGAACATAGAACACAGGGTACCTTTATTCCTCCTCGATATGGATCCGGGCGGGGAATATAGGGTCTTTTTCAGAATTCAGACAGTATCCGCATTGATAGTGCCTCTCAGGATCTATTCAAGCCGGGGATTTTTAAATGCAGACAAAAGCAACAGGGAACTGGTTTTTATTCTCTTTGGTATTGTATTATTTGCAGCGCTTTTTAATCTGGTGCTTTTTTTCGTAGCTCATGAAACCGGTTATCTGTATCTTTCATTATTTCTGTTTTTCATATCCGGTCAGTTTATATTTATGTATGGATATGGTTTTGAGTATTTTACATTTAATGATGTGTACTGGAAAACTGCCATCCGATTCATTGCTTTTTCCATTGGGTCCGTTTTTTTAGTGCTTTTTACAATAACATATCTTGATCTTACTCAATTTGTTTGGTTGAATCGGATCTTTAAGGGTTTGATAATTTACTTTATTATTTATACTATTTTACCTGTTTTACGTATTATCCCTTTATTAACGATCAATAAAATATCCAGCATAAGCTATTTTACCGGTGTTTTTCTGTTTATCTATGCAGGTATCCATTCTCTTATAAAAGGTAATAAACAGGCAGTATATTATTTATTATCATTCATGGTTTTCATCATTGCCACGGTTTTATATAACGGTATGACAATGGGCATTTTTAAAGCCAATATTTTTATTCAGCATACCAGCCTGATAGCTACTGCTTTTTTTTCTATGTTACTGACTGTTGGGGTATCCGAAAAAGTTGCAGTGGTTCGAAAGGAAAGAGCGCGTGCCGAACAGTTAGAATCAGATAATATTTTACTGGAAGCAGAGATTTTTGAGCGTATTCTTGCAGAAAGAGTATTAAAGGAAAGTGAAGAACGATTCAAAACTATTTCAGGACTTTCTTTTGAGGCGATCATTCTACATGAAAATGGGGTAGTATCTGAAATTAACAAAGCATTTACTATGATCTTCGGATACACCAGGGAAGAGGTTATTGGCAAAAATATAATTGAGCTTGCCATTCCGCAAAAACACCGGAACACTATCAGGAAGAATGTGCAGAAGGATTATACCCTGCCTTATTCGGTGGAAGCAATTAAAAAAGATGGCAGCATTATCCCTGTTGAGATCGAATCACGAAGTTTTTACTACCAGGGCAAGCAGCTCAGGGTAGCTTCGGTGCGAGACATAACTAACAGAAACAGGATCGAAGAATCATTATTAGTGGCTCTGCACCTTAACGAGATCATAATCAGTCACACGGAAGAAGAGATCATTGAGGAAGGATTGCAGGAAACGGTAAGGATAAGCCAGAGTAAGTATGGCTATTTCTTTATTATCGATGAGGAGGAGAAAGTTGCCCGGCTTGCAGCACGTACAGGTGAAACCGGTTTTTTTGATGACCAGGTCTGGCAAAACAGGGCTGTATCAATTGGTGAGCTGGATATCTGGGCAGAGGGATATTATTCACGTCATGCTGTAATTGATAATAATTACAAGTCATATGCAGATATGGAAATATCAAATGGACAATTATATACAGATACCTTTACGGTCAGCCGTTATGTTTCTATCCCCGTTATCGAGGATAACAGCATCAAAGCATTACTTGGGGTTGGAAATAAGTTGTCTGAATACACTGCCATTGATGTTGACCAGCTTTCATTACTAGCTGAAAATATCCTGTCGGTTTCCCGAAGGAAGCACGCTGAGGAATCCTTAAAGTATTCTGAAACAAGGTTAAAAGAATTGAATGCTACCAAAGACAGGTTTTTCTCTATAATATCACATGACCTTCGTGGTCCTGTCAGCAGTCTTATTGATCTTTCACGACTGATCATTGAACAGTACCCGCGGTTTAATGATAATGAGAAAATGACCATGATGGAACATATTCTTCAGAATTCGAATAATACTCTTAAATTGCTTGATAATTTACTTATCTGGTCACAAAGCCAGACCGGAAGAATTTCATATAAACCCCAATCGCTGAAAATAAGTGATCTGGTATCGGAAAGTATAAGCTTATTGAAAGATCAGGCAGAAAAGAAAGAGATAAATATATCGAATCAGATTACCGGAGATTTATTAGTTAATGCTGACAGGGAAATGATCAAAACGGTTGTCAGAAACCTGATTTCCAATTCCATTAAATTTACCGGGATAAAGGGTAAAATAGCTATTCGGGGTGAAGAGTCGGGAAACAGTCAGGGATCAGTAGAGTATATTAAAATATGCGTCTGGGATAATGGTACCGGGATCGAAAAAGAAAAGCTGGGAAAGCTTTTCAGGATAGATCAGGATATATCCACCCGCGGAACGCGTAACGAAACCGGAACAGGACTTGGCCTGATCCTGTGTAAGGAATTTGTGGAGAAAAACAGGGGGAGAATTTATGTTAAAAGTAAAGCCGGTAAAGGCAGTGAGTTTTGTTTCACGCTGCCTGCCGGAAAACCGCCACTAAAATAAGGATCTGCTTTCTCAGAAGACCCTAATAAGTGTTTGTCAATAAACTCATAGTGTTTGTTCAAAATGTTCGAGATCAAGGCACGCAAAAATTTTAAACCGCGGTATACTAGGGTATTCGAGGATTTAAAATTTTGGCAGCAACGCGGATATCGGACATTATGGACAGACACTAATAAGCCCTTGCAAAAAGCACCCTCTGCTTTGAGGGTTTTCCTGTAACCATGCATTTGCCTTCTTCCTGAACGTTGTTCACAGGAATACACCTGATAGTAGCTTTGGTCTCTTCCTTTATTTTGTTTTCGGTTTCATTTGTGCCGTCCCAGTGTGCATATATAAATCCGCCTTTGTTATCGAGGATGTTTTTAAATTCATTGTAATCATCCACTGTAAAGGTGTTTTCATCGCGGAAATTTTTGGCTTTCATAAAAACATTCTGTTGTATTTCTTTTAACAGGTACTTAACTCTGTTTAAAACTTCTCCGGCCGGCACCGTTTCTTTGGATAAGGTATCCCGGCGTGCCAGTTCGATAGTGTTATTCTCAAGATCTTTCGGTCCTATAGCCAATCTTACCGGTATACCTTTCATTTCATATTCGGCAAATTTCCATCCGGGTTTATGTGTGTCCCTGTTATCGTACTTAACACTTATATTCTGATACTGGAGTTCTTTTTGCAATCTAACAGCCACTTCGGAAATTGCCGAAAGCTGGTCGTTATTTTTATATATAGGTACTATAACCACTTGTATCGGGGCAAGGTTCGGGGGAAGGACAAGTCCGTTATCATCGGAGTGAGCCATAATAAGTGCACCGATCAGTCTGGTAGTTACCCCCCAGGATGTAGCCCACACATGATCGAGCTTACCATCCCGGTCAGTAAATTTAACATCAAATGCTTTAGCAAAATTCTGACCAAGAAAATGGGAAGTTCCGCATTGCAGGGCTTTGCCATCCTGCATCATGGCTTCTATCGTGAAAGTATCCAGGGCACCTGCAAATCGTTCACTTTCGGTTTTGGTGCCGCTTATGACCGGAATGCCAAGGTAGTTTTCGGCAAAATCCGCGTATATGTGGATCATGCGGTGAGTTTCTTCTATTGCCTCTTTCCGGGTTGCATGCGCGGTATGCCCTTCCTGCCACAGGAATTCGGCTGTGCGCAGGAACAAACGGGTGCGCATTTCCCATCTTACGACATTGGCCCATTGGTTTACCAGGATAGGAAGGTCGCGGTATGATTGTATCCAGTTTTTATAGGTATTCCATATAATAGTTTCCGATGTCGGCCGGACGATCAGTTCTTCTTCCAGTTTTGCAGTTTCGTCAACGATCACCCCCTTACCGTTAGGATCATTTTTCAGCCTGTAATGAGTTACTATGGCACATTCTTTGGCAAAGCCTTCTACATGACTTGCTTCTTTACTGAAAAAGGATTTTGGGATAAAAAGCGGGAAATAGGCATTTACATGACCCGTATCCTTGAACATTTTATCCAGGATAGCCTGCATCTTTTCCCAGATGGTATATCCATAAGGCTTTATAACCATACAACCTCTTACCGGAGAGTTTTCGGCAAGGTCAGCCTTGATCACAATATCATTGTACCATTGGGAATAATTTTCCGATCTGCTGGTGATTTCTTTTGACATAATCTGTTTTTGGTATAGTATTTGATATTTTGTTATTTGAAATGAAAATGGTGCAAAATAAAGAAATAAAATTATATATTCACAGGATAAAACAGATTAGGAGGTCAGCCATGAAAACTTTAGTACCCTCAATATTGATAATCGGAATGGTTATAGCCTCGTGCTCAGGGACATACAAGACCACTGAGTATGATGATGTGTACTATGATCCGGCAGATGATCCGAAGCTGGCATCACAGACGACTGTAAGTGAGCCTGTTGCGGGAAATCAACGTGAGATGAGTGACTATGAAAGATACGTAGCTTCACTTGAAGAAGAAGACTATTTAAGTGATTCTTCCCAAGTGACTGAGGAATCATTAGCTTATTCAGATGATCAGGATTATGTTGGTGAGGAATATTATGTTGAAGACCAGCAGAGCCAGCAGAACCAAAAGCGGAATTCCGTGAATGAGTATTATTATGATGATTATTCTACAAGGATCTACAGGTTTCACAGGCCGTTTTATAGTGCAAGGTACTATGATGTAATATATGATCCCTTTATCTATGATTATTATCCGGCATGGAGTGTTGGATTTTCCTGGGGTTATCCTTACAGCAGTTTCCGGTTTGCATACGGATACCCATACTATTATGATTATTATTCCCCCTGGTACAGATCTTCTTATTGGGGCTGGCATTCTCCATGGTACGGACACAGTTCATACTGGAATGGGTATCGTCATGGATACTGGGATGGTTATTACGGTAGTTATTACCATCCTTATTCAAGCTACGGATATTATAATGATAGTTATTACAGGAGCCGGAATGTTCATTATGGACCCAGACGTTCAGTGGCAAGCAATACCTATCGCAGATCAGGAGGTAATGCTGTAACACGTTCGGTTAGCGGAGCTGACGGAAGACGTACATCAAGTTCCGTGGCACGCGGTTCTGCAGGTACAGGAACGGATGTACGCCGGCAGTCCGGCGCATCTGCTACCAGTACCAGTGCTGCACGACGTACATCGGATGGTGTTGCATCAAGCCGCGCTGCAACGACAACGAAAAGTACTGGCAATACGGATAATCGCAGGCAATCCACTGCTGCTGCCCAATCAAGATCGAAAACAAGTGAGGTTACGACCACGAGGGTACAGCCGAACACGGCAAACAGAAGGACAAGTACTTCCACATCAAGGAATTACACTCCCACATATACCAGGCCTTCAGCGGCTTCGAAACCTGAATATAACCGATCGTCAAGCAGGTATTCAAACCGCTCGTCAGCCACACAGAGAAGCTCAGCTGCACAGGGCAGCAATACAAGCAGATCATCCGGAAAAACCAGATCTGCTTCATCTGCTACCCAGGGCAGATCTTCAAATTATTCACGTCCTGCCAGTTCAGGTTCAAGAAGTTCATCATCTTATTCGCGGCCAAGCAGTTCGGGTTCAAGAAGTTCATCAAGCTATTCGGCACCTAGCAGAAGTTCGGGCTCATCATCGCGCAGTTATTCGGCACCGAGCAGAAGTTCGGGCTCATCATCGCGCAGTTATTCGGCACCGAGTAGAAGTTCGG
>CAZBJH010000035.1:13908-16253 GCA_964492185.1 uncultured Bacteroidales bacterium
AGCAGAAGTTCGGGCTCATCATCGCGCAGTTATTCGGCACCGAGTAGAAGTTCGGGCTCATCATCACGGAGTTATTCGGCACCGAGCAGAAGCTCAGGCAGTTCATCCGGAAGGTCATATAGCAGTGGGAGTTCGTCACGTTCATCTAGTTCAGGGTCGAGTTCAAGATCAAGTTCTGGTTCAAGTTCCAGGTCAGGTGGCAGAAGGTAGTCCGTGTTAGCGAAGAATTATCAAAAACTGTTTTATTAATCACATAAATTAGAATGGTCATGAAAAAACTATATCTGACAGGAATGTTGTTTTTCCTGATAAGCGGTTTGAATGCACAGGATTTAGTCGATGCATTAAGATACAGCCAGCAGTTTAACGGGGGTACAGCCAGATCAGTTAGCCTTGGAGGCGCTTTTGGGGCATTTGGCGGTGATTTTGGCACCCTGAGTTCGAATCCTGCAGGTCTTGGAGTCTATCGTATGTCTGAAATCACAATAACGCCGACACTCTTTAAAGGTGATGTCAGTTCACGTTATTTCGGTTCTCTTGCAGAAGATTATAAATACAATTTTAATCTGAACAATCTAGGGGTTGTTCTTAATTATACCAGGAACAAAAAAGAAGGTTTCATCGGAGGTAGCTTTGCATTCGGGTATAACAGAACGAATAATTTTAATAATTATACCATTATAGACGGAAGAAATCATAATAATTCCATAGCAGATTATTTTTTGTATTATTCCTATGATGACAATGGCGATCCGATTCATCCGGATTACCTGGATGAATTTTATGAACGCCTGGCGTTTGATGCTTATATTATTGATACTTTTCCTGATGGTACAGGAGATTATTTTACTGAAGTACCATATCCTCCTGATAATCCGATTGATCAGCGAAAAACGATTGAAACAGGCGGAAGTATGGGAGAATGGGTGATATCGGCTGCAGGTAACTATGCCCATAAAGTTTATTTTGGAGCTACCTTCGGCATACAGAGCCTTCGTTACAGTGAATATTCCAATCATGAAGAATTTAATAATACCGATCCTGCAACAGGTTTTGATTGGTTGGATTTTCATCAGACACTTGATACCCGTGGCACCGGTTATAATTTTAAATTTGGGTTTATCTTCAAGCCAATACAAATAATTCGGATAGGCGCTGCTTTTCACTCACCAACCGCGTATTATATTGAAGAAGAATACTATTCTACCATGGAGTCAAATTATAGGGACAGAACAGTTTACCCGACCGATATATATGGTAACAGGCTTGATGCAGGTACATTTGATTATAAACTGATAACACCATTTAAGTTTGTGGGAAGCGCGGGAGTTACTATTTTTAAGATTGCATTATTGAGCGCGGAATTTGATTATATTGATTATTCAACCATGCGCTTTCGCGGTCGCGGTACCTCGCAAAATTTTACCGACAGGAATAACGATATCAGGCAAAATTACCAACCGGTTACAAATATCCGCGGTGGGGGTGAAGTACGCTTAGGAAATTTTGCCCTTAGGGCAGGTATGGGATATTACGGAAGTCCCTACAAATCCCCTCATATCAATGAGAATGCCGATCGTATCAATTATACGGGGGGATTTGGGTTCAGGGATAAAAATTTCTTTATTGATCTGGCATATAGTTACCTTGCTCATAGTGAGAATTATATATTGTATCAGTATGGAGAAGAGGGGCCTAATTCACCACTTGATATTACCCGGCAAAAGTTTATGGCTACTATCGGTATAAGATTTTAGAAAGGAAAATATTTGTAATAAAAGTTAAAAAACGGTAAATCAGGCATAATATTTGATTTTTTTATAGCAGGGTTTTAGTTGTTAGGGTTATTGAAAATGCGGTATTATTATAATACCGTTTTTTTTGTACAGAATATTTTTTTTTGCCGATTACCATTTATTATTCATACACTCCTTCAAAATTTTTCTGCTTTCGGGGCCTTTATTGAACAGCAGATCAATAATACTCAGATCGGGAATGAAGTCAAACCTGTCATGAAAAACCTGATCATAGGGAACAGCCCTGAATTGGCCATCATCTTTGTTTTTGCTTTTTTTTGGATGGATCATATCACGTAAATCCATAATTGCATCAGAATCAGAATTTACATAAGATGATGTCAGATGGCAGGGTTTTTCGATCTGAAGAAAACCCAGCATGAGATCAAGCAACTTTCTGTCAAAATCGAAGAGATATTTTTCTCTGCTTGTATAAAACCCGGCAAGCTCATGTTCATAAAATTCAAAGAATGGTGATGAACGGTATGCTGATATAATTGACCTCCAGTGGATATTTTGCCAGGAAGTACTGTAATCAATTTTTATATC
>CAZBJH010000035.1:16353-27021 GCA_964492185.1 uncultured Bacteroidales bacterium
TTAAATTTGTTCTAATTGCTAAACAATATTAAGGAAAAATGAAACGGAGAGATTTTTTAAAAAGTTCGGTCGGTGCCGGTATAATTTCAGGTGCTGCATTAACTTTTGGCACCTACAGGAGTTTATTTGCGCGTATGCCGGCAGAGAATAGCCTTCCTTATGATTTGGTTGCTGTAAGAGGCGGCAGTGCAACAGCTATGTTTGATAAAGCCATTGCTTCTCTTGGCGGTATGACAAAATTTGTAAAAAAAGGCCAGACTGTTGTTGTAAAGCCTAATATCGGATGGGATTCACCCCCCGAAAGGGCGGCCAACACCAATCCTCAGCTTGTTGGCAGGATCATTGAGCATTGTTACCAGGCAGGAGCCAAAACTGTTTATGTTTTTGATAATCCGGTCAATGAATGGACCAGGTGCTATAAGAACAGCGGGATAGAAAGTGCCGCGAAAAATGCCGGTGCAAAGGTGGTAAGTGGGAAAAGTGAAGGTTATTATCAGGCGGTCGAGATTAAGAACGGAAAGATACTTAAGAATACCAGGGTGCATGAATTGATCCTTGATTCGGATGTATTTATTAATGTACCGACACTTAAGACCCATGGAGGAACGAAATTGTCAATATCAATGAAGAACCTAATGGGAGTTATATGGGACAGGTCATATTATCATAATAATAACCTTCATCAATGTATTGCCGATTTTACTACGTTCAAAAAGCCTGATTTGAACGTGGTGGACGCGTACCGGGTATTAAAGCGAAACGGTCCGCGGGGTGTTTCGGTTGCCGATGTGGCAGAAATGGAGTACCAGATACTGGGCACTGATATAGTTGCAACCGATACGGCTGCCACCAAAGTGTTCGGAATACAACCCGGGCAACTAACTCATATAGGAATGGCTGAACAACTGGGGTCAGGAACAAGCGACCTGGATAAATTGCGTATTAACAGGTTGGTTATTTAAAGTCTGTCAATAAATTCTAAGTGTTTGTTCAGGATGTTCGAGATCAAGGCGTGTTAACATTTTAAACCACAGAATATTAAAGTATTTTAGGATTTAAATGTGAGCAGCAACGCGGATATCGGACATTATGGACAGACACTATTTAACTTGTTTAAACATGAGGGAGGGTCATCTTAAACTATTCCGGGTAATAGTTTCTTTGGTTTTTCTGATCGCAACTGCATTGCTTTTTGTTGATTTCAGGGGTTTGATACCTCCGTCATGGACAAGCTATATATTATATCTTCAGTTTGTACCATCCTTGTTGAAATTTATTACAGTTTTCAGTGTTGCTTCAATAGGATTTATTGTGATCATTGTAGTAACATTATTATTCGGAAGGGTATATTGCTCGACCGTTTGTCCGTTGGGAATATTTCAGGATGTTGTTTCCAATATTTCTCAACGATTTAAAAATAAACGAAAGAAAAAATACAGGTTTTCAAAGCCTCATAACATATTAAGGTATTCAATTTTAGCAATAAGCATTGTATTTGTGCTTTTCGGGGGTATTTTTCTTGTATACCTGCTTGATCCGTACAGTAATTTCGGAAGGATCTTTTCCGATCTGTTCAGGCCGGTGGTTATAAGCATAAATAACGGATTGGTAAAAGTGTTCGAGAGTTTTGACATTTATTCTCTTTATCCTGTGGATTATCATTTTTTTGACATCAGTACCGCCTGGTTTCCCCTGGCAATTCTTGGTCTTGTAACCGGCTTTTCAATATTCAGGGGGCGTTTGTATTGTAATACGATATGTCCCGTTGGAACCCTGTTGGGCTTGCTTTCAAAAGCCTCCTTATATAAAATACGGATAGATTCTGCCTTATGTACCAGGTGCGGTCAATGTGCCGTGGTATGTAAATCAGAATGCATCAATGTTAAAGAGATGTCAGTGGATCATTCCCGATGTGTCGATTGTTTTAATTGCGTTCAGGTATGTGAATTTGATAGCATACATTACTTACCGCAAAAATCAAATTATGTTGCAACATCATCCGGAACCGATTCAACAAAACGCGATTTTATCACAAAATCTATAGTATATGGTATTGGCCTGCTTGGCATTTCGAAATATGTCAGGGCAGAGGAGCCTTATGAAAAAAGTCGTGAAGACCTTGTCCCAATCAATAAAAATCATCCGGTGTCACCCCCGGGTTCCATAAGTATAAAGCATTTTAAGGATAAATGCACAGCTTGTCATTTATGCGTTTCAGCCTGCCCCACAAATGTACTGCAACCTTCTTTTCTGGAATATGGTTTTACGGGTATGATGCAACCTCATATGGATTTTCATACCAATTACTGCAATTATGATTGCACCATTTGCAGTGAGGTATGCCCGACAGGTGCAATATTGCCGCTTACTATGGAAGGAAAGAAAAAAACACAGATCGGAAGGGTACATTTTATTATTGAAAACTGTGTGGTATATACCGATAATACTGCTTGCGGTTCATGTTCCGAGCATTGTCCCACCCAGGCTGTACGCATGATTCCCTATAAGGATGACCTGACCATACCAGAGACTCATCCCGATATTTGTGTGGGGTGCGGTGCCTGTGAATATGCATGTCCCGTGCGCCCCGTAAGGGCTATATACGTTGACGGTAATTTTAGTCACCAGATTGCACAAGAACCTGAATTCGATGAACTTGAAAAAGATCTGCCGGAAGAGGAATTTCCTTTCTAACCGGTTATTATATCCATTAGCCGGTACTATTAATTTTTATGAACCTATAACCCGGCTGAGCTAATTCAACATTTTTATTCTATACGATTGTATGACTTTCTTTTATTTGGTTTTTTATTTATTGTAGGGTCCTATTTTATCCTTATTAATATTTCCGGATTACAAATCCGGAAAAGCTGGATTACTACTGTCCGCTATTTTATTCCCATAAACATCCTGTTTAATCGAATATTTCGTGGAAATTTTTTGTCCTTGTTAAGCGAAAGCCATACAAAACGGGGTTTTCCTATGATATGGTCTTCAGGCACATAACCCCAGTAACGTGAATCAAGGCTGCTATGACGGTTATCGCCCATCATCCAATAGTAATCCATGGCAAAGGTATAGGTATCGGCCGGAGATCCGTTAATATATATTACACTGTCTTTTATTTCAAGGTCATTTTTTTCATAGTGACCGATGATCCTTTCATAAAGGGGAAGATTTTCCGGCGTTATTGAAATAGTCCTGCCTTTTTCCGGGATATATAAGGGCCCGTAATTATCCAGGTTCCATGGGAAACGTTCATTATGAGGAAACATGTTACTGCTGTAAACCCCATCGGGTTCTATGTAACGGGTAATACGGCTTACATTTCTGAATTCCTTTATTTTTTCACGGTTTTCAACAGTCAGGGGAGCTTCCATAAACTGATATCCTAATCCCCACCTGATATCATCCTCGCTTATATTCAGCTCATCAAGGTATTTTGGATTTATACGTGTTCCATTGGTGCCAATTCTGTAAAGATATTGAATCCCGGGAAAATCTTTCTGCTCATTACCATTTGTATAAACCTTACCTTCAATGATCTCTAGTGTATCACCGGGGAGGGCACAACATCGTTTAATATAATTGTCCCGCCGGTCTACCGGTCGCACAACAATTTCATATTGATCCCATACTATTTTTCTTGCCCTGTTATAGTATTCCTCATCAGAAATTATGGTATTGCCGGCTGCATTATCTATTCTTTTTAGTTCCGCGGCCTGATCACGGACAATTGAATAATAGCTGACATTTTGACGTTCCAAACACACCGTATCACCTGCAGGAAAATTAAAAACAACCGCGTCATTTCGTTTTACATGCCCGAATCCTTTTAACCGTTTATACGGAAGCTTTATCCATTCAACATAAGATTTGACATTATCGGTCAACGGCAGAGTGTGTTGTGCAAAAGGAAAAGACAGGGGTGTATTTGGAATTCTGGGTCCGTAAGCTACTTTACTTACATAGAGATGGTCTCCAACCAGTAATGTTTTTTCCATTGAAGCAGTAGGTATCTTGTAATTCTGAAACAAAAATATATTGATCAGGGTTACAGCGATAACAGCAAAGATCAAAGCATCAAGCCATTCGATAAATACATTGTTTTTACCCTCACGCTTTTTCCAGAATGTCCAGTTGATTTTTTTCGTAATGTAGATGTCAAATATGATGATCAGGCCTGCAAGGAACCAATAGTTACGGAGCCAGATTACCCAAAGTATATATATCAGTGAGACAATGGCAAACTTAAAATAAGTACTTTTCAGAAACTTCATAATTTTTAGATTAATTAATAATTTATCGCATGAATTTAAACATTTTATTCCATCTAATTTTCTTACTGCCGGCTTTATTTTTATCTATCGAAAGCCATATGAATAAGGCTTTGCCAATAATATGATCCTCCGGAACAAATCCCCAGTATCGTGAGTCATTGGAGTTATGGCGGTTATCTCCCAGCATGAAATAATAGTTCATTTTAAACGTGTAGGATGTCCTGTAATTCCCGTTTATAAAAATACTGTCGTGGCGCACATCTAATTCATTGTTTTCATATGCTGTTATTATTCTTCTGTATAAAGGAAGATTTGTGGGGGTAATATTAACACTCACATCTTTTTCCGGTACTACCACAGGACCGAAATTATCTTCAGTCCATGAATAATGCTCGCTAAAGGGAAAGATCTTGTAATTTGAAAAAGTGGGATCAATGCTTTCGTGGCGGCGGATACCTGGAAATATCCTTTTTTCCCGGATAGTATGATAGGTACTTGAAGTGAGGGGAAGTTCATATATGGAATTATAATCATTATAATTTATATCATATAAAGAGATATTGAATTGATTGAATATAATAGTATCTGTATAATCCCCGCGGGTTTTTACAAAATAATTAAATTGAGCGGTGGTCGGTAACTTTTCCTTTTCTTCGTTAATGTATGATATGCCATGTGTTATCTGTATGGTATCTCCGGGAATACCAACGCATCGCTTGATATAATTATCCTTTTTGTCAACCGGTCGTACGATAATGTTTTGGTTATTCAGGATAAATTCTCTGCCATATTGCCGTACCGTGGTATAGTAATTTTTATCAGGAAACTCTTTAATAATTGTATCTCCTTCGGGATAATTGAAAACGACAAGGTCATTTTTTTTGATTTCCCTGAAGCCGGGCAATCTTTTATATGGCAGACTTAGCCATTCGGTATATGATTTTATTGATTTCCCAAAAGGAAACTTGTTATTTGAGAAGGGCAGCGAAACAGGTGTCATGGGAATTCTTGGTCCGTAGCGAAGCTTACCGACAAAAATGTAATCACCAGCCAGCAGTGTTTTTTCCATTGATGATGTAGGAATGGTAAATGCTTCTACTATAAAAATGCGAAGCAGCATTGCTACGATCAAAGCCCAGATAAAGGCATCAAGGATCTCCGTTGTGAATTTATGTTTATGACCCGGGGGAAGCCGTTTTTTCCAGAATGTCCAGTTTACAAAACGGGTAAAAAACAAGTCGATAATAATAAAAATTCCGAACAATAGCCACAGGTTACCTATCCATATTGTAACTAATATATAGAACAGGGTAACCAGTATAAAACTTATAACGGTCTTTCCAGGGTATTTTTTAAGCCGGTCAGGTGACAACATCAAATATCTATATTCAATAAATCTTTCATGGTGAAAGCTCCTTTTTTCCCCGAAATAAATTCTGCGGCTTTTACAGCGCCCAGGGCGAATCCTTTTCTGCTTTTTGCATAATGACCGATCTCAATTGTGTCAACATCCGAATCATAAATTATTTTATGAATTCCAAATACTTCGGGTTCACGGAAAGCAGATATTTTTAATTTGTCAGGTGAAGATTCACGGTCAAGTTCCCATGATGTTTTGGAGTTTATAAGCGGAAGGATATCATCTGCCAGTGTTATGGCAGTACCGCTTGGTGCATCAGCTTTCTGAGTATGGTGTGTTTCTTCTATACGCACCCTGAAATCAGGATGGTCATTCATCAAAGAAGCCAGGTATTTGTTAAGAACTCGGAATAAGTTAACACCCAGGCTGTAGTTTGAAGCGTAAAAAAATGTTTGATTTTGTTTTTTGCACCGCTCGATTATTTCATCATACTTATCAAGCCAGCCTGTAGTTCCTGAAACGATTGGTACATTTGCTTCAAAGCATTTTAAGATATTGTTATAAGCACTTTCGGGTATGGAGAAATCAATTGCTACATCACATTTTGATATATTTTCTATAGTAAAGTCATTGACATTATCCTCGTCAATGATCAATTCAATTGTATGTTTTCGTTCCCGGGCAGCTTTTTCAATTTCTTTACCCATTTTCCCGTATCCCAGTATCGCAATTTTCATGTTTTTTTGGATTAAATATTAATTCCATTTGTCTACTTTAGACAACAAAGATAAACGATCATTACAAATCCATAAGGCTTTTTTACCGTTTAATGATCGGCTTTACAAAAATTAATAAAAAAAAGGGAAGTTATTTTACTTCCCTTTTATCACACAATATAAAGCTATCTTATTTCACTTTTTTCACAATGGCTTCAAAAGCTTCCGGATGGTTCATAGCCAGATCAGCAAGTACCTTACGGTTAATTTCAATACCTTTTTGATTAAGCTTACCGATAAACTCGGAATAGGAGAGTCCATGCAAACGTGCACCAGCGTTAATTCTCTGTATCCAGAGTGCTCTAAAATTCCCCTTTTTCTTTCGTCTGTCCCGATAGGCATACTGGAGTCCTTTCTCATAAGCATTCTTGGCTACTGTCCATACATTTTTTCTTCTGCCAAAATATCCTTTGGTTTCTTTTATTATCTTTTTTTTCTTTTGTCTTGATGCGACCGCATTTACTGAACGTGGCATAATCTTTCTGTTTTTGAATGGTTAGCGTTCCCTTTTTTTATGGGACTCTTTGGGGCTAATTCATTCCGGTTAATTACTTTTTTTTCTTATCACGAAATATTTAACCACCTGCTATTTTAATGCTAACAAAAGCCTGGTACTTTTTTCGTCGGCCTTGTTCACAGTGGTAAAATATCCCAGATTCCGTTTTCTTTTGGTAGATTTTTTTGTCAGGATATGACTTTTATAAGCATGTTTTCTTTTAATTTTTCCTGACCCGGTCAATGTATACCTTTTTTTTGCCCCGGGATTTGTTTTCATCTTTGGCATTATTCGGAATTTTTATGTTTGAAATTAATTTTTCTTCTTTGATGATTTTGGAGAAACTATCATTATCATACGTTTACCTTCAAGACGAGGCATTTGTTCAACTTTACAAATGTCTTCGAGATCCTGGGCAAACCGCAGCAAGAGTATTTCTCCATCTTCTTTATATATGATCGACCTGCCTTTAAAAAAAACATAGGCTTTTACTTTTGCTCCGTCCTCAAGGAACTTTCGTGCATGTTTCAGCTTAAAATTATAATCATGATCATCTGTATGAGGTCCAAAACGTATCTCCTTTACAACAATTTTTGTGGCTTTGGCCTTCAGTTCCTTTTGCTTTTTTTTCTGCTGATACAGAAATTTTTGATAATCAATGATTTTACATACCGGTGGATCGGCTTTTGGAGAAATTTCTACCAGATCAAGCTCCATTTCATCAGCTAATTTAATAGCCTCGCTTATAGGATAGATATCCGAATTAACATTTTCACCTACAACCCTTACCTGTGGAGCACGAATCTGCCTGTTTGTCTTGTAATGAAGCTGATCACTTTCTTTTCTCCTTCCATATCCGCCTCTTCTTCCACCTTTTTTAAAAACTGGTCCTGCGATAATTAAATCCTCCTGTTAGTTTGGTTATACAATATTATTGATTATTCAGTGTCTGTCCATAATGTCTGATATTTGCTTTGCCGCGCAAATTTAAATCCTCAAATACATTATAATTCTGTGGTTTAAAATATTTACGTGCCTTGATCCCGAACAATATGAACAAACAATATTAGTTTATTGTCAAACTCTGATTACTTTCTTAATAAAATCCACAAACTCCTCCTGTTTCATAGGTCCCTTATCTCCTTCACCCTGTTTACGAACAGACACAGTATTACTCTCCTGTTCATTTTCACCTACGATCAACAGGTAAGGGATATGTTTTAACTCGTTATCCCTTATCTTTTTACCAATTTTCTCGTTCCTTTTATCAATCAGGGTGCGAATATCGGAATTATTTAGAAATTTTAAAACTTTTTCGGCATAATCGTGATATTTTTCACTGATTGGCAGTATGATGACCTGATCAGGTGTTAGCCACAGAGGGAATTTTCCAGCCGTATGTTCGATAAGTACAGCAATGAAACGTTCCATTGATCCAAAGGGAGCCCTGTGTATCATGACTGGCCTGTGTTTTTGGTCGTCGCTACCGGTATATTCAAGATCAAAGCGCTCTGGTAAATTATAATCCACCTGTATAGTACCAAGTTGCCATTTTCTGCCTATGGCATCTCTCACCATAAAATCAAGTTTTGGCCCGTAAAATGCTGCTTCTCCATATTCAATCACAGCATCCAGACCTTTTTCCCTGGTAGCTTCAATGATAGCTTTCTCCGCTTTTTCCCAGTTCTCATCAGAGCCTATATATTTTTCCTTGTCGTAAGGATCACGAAGAGATACCTGGGTGGTGAAATCAGAAAAGTCAAGTGTTTTGAAAATATAGTGAATAATATCAATTACTTTAATAAATTCTTCCTTTAACTGGTCAGGGCGGCAAAAAATATGTGCATCATCCTGTGTAAATCCCCTGACACGGGTAAGTCCGTGCAATTCCCCACTCTGTTCGTATCGGTAAACAGTTCCAAACTCCGCGTAGCGAACAGGAAGATCTTTATATGAGTGGGGTTTGCTGTTGTATATCTCACAATGGTGGGGGCAATTCATCGGCTTAAGTAAAAATTCTTCTCCCTCGGCAGGAGTTTTTATTGGTTGAAACGAATCTTTACCGTATTTTTCATAATGCCCTGAAGTAACATAAAGCTCCTTTTGTCCTATGTGAGGGGTCAGTACAGGTTCATATCCATATTGTACCTGCACTTTTTTCAGGAAGTTCTCAAGCCTTTCCCTCAGTTGTGCTCCTTTGGGCAACCACAGGGGCAAGCCCTGTCCTACACGGGGTGAAAACATAAACAATTCAAGTTCTTTGCCGATCTTACGGTGATCCCTTGCTTTTGCTTCCTCGAGCATTAACAGGTACTCGTCAAGCATTTTTTGTTTTGGAAAGGTGATACCGTAGATCCGTGTAAGTTGTTTCCTGTTTTCATCGCCACGCCAGTATGCACCGGCAATGCTTAATAGTTTGATGGCTTTTATGTGACTTGTATCAGATAAGTGCGGGCCTTTACAAAGGTCGGTAAAATTCCCCTGTTCATAAATGGTTATTTGTCCGTCTTCCAGTTCATTGATCAGTTCAACCTTATATTCATCCCCCTTTTTTTTGAATAACTCCAATACATCATTTTTACTGATCTCCTTTCTTACGAATGTTTCTTTTTGCCGGGCAAGCTCACGCATTTTGTTTTCAATTGCCGGCAGATCGCTGTCGGTTATTTGCACTCCGTCCCCGGGATCTACATCATAATAAAAACCGTTTTCAATTGCAGGCCCGATACCGAATTTTATTCCCGGGTAGATTTGTTCCAGGGCCTCGGCCATCAAGTGGGCTGATGAATGCCAGAATGCATGCTTACCTTCCGTATCATCAAATTTGTGCAGTTTGATCCTGGCATCTTCATTAATGGGTCTGTTGACATCCCGGGTTTCGTTATTCACACTTACTGCCAGTACTTCCTTGGCCAGTCCGTTACTAATGCTTTTGGCAATATCCAGACCGGTGATCCCTTTGTTAAATTCCTTTACCGAATTATCAGGAAATGTAATTTTTATCATGCGAAATCATTTTAATACGCAAAGATATAAATAAACTGTTTGCTATACTAATATGAGCATTAACAGTTGAGTAATTGAATAGGTTTTCACCTCCGGTATTTTATTTGACTCTTATATAGAATAGCATTGTTATCATAAACACTATTGTTATTATATATGCCTTTAAAGGGCCAATTGTTTCGAACCGCTCCCCAAGCGGTTCGATTTACTTTGTTACTCCCCTAACGGGTCGTGAGATCGCCTTCGGCTAAGTTGCTACAGCAAAAAGAAAGTAAACAAAGAAATGCCGCCGCTGACAGGATTTTCCTAAAAAATCAAGGTGCTCACCTAAAAATCGAGAACTCCTGACGTCGGACAGCTCGATTTTTTTAACGGTGATCACCTTGATTTTTCTTAACGGAAAATCCTGAAGGCGGGGTCCCGTTCTTGTAATAGTTTATTTGGAAAGGATGTTACCGTAAGAAACTTACGTTATTTAAGATAAGCTTTGCTATGGCAGAAGGAACACACAGTTCATCCGGATTTGTAATTGACCGGAGGGAGCTCAGCTAATCCTGATGTTTTCTTAACCTACTCCAGGCAGATTGAGCCGTTATTCCGCAAACCCCATTTCCTTTAAAACCAGTATATAGTTATGCAGTAGCGCGGGCCGTCTCAGAAAAATCGCGTAAGATTTCAAGGAAGGTTTTCGTCGCGGGGTCCTGGAGGAACCCTGTCCGAGCGACGACGAAGTAGGAGTGAGTTTGGGTT
>CAZBJH010000036.1:0-6309 GCA_964492185.1 uncultured Bacteroidales bacterium
AGCTCACTTCGTTCGGTTCGCGCGCCTTGATCTCGAACATTCTGAACAAACACTGTGAGTTTATGGACAGACTCTATTTAGGATCTGATGAAAAAGCCTGTATTTTTCGGCGATCAATATACCGCCGTAGTTTGCTTTCGCGAAGGTTTATTACCAGTTCGGCCACATCGCGGGCATTAAAAGCTGCACCGGCAACATTGGTATGTGTATGGTCGCCGGGAAAAAATTGCTGTACAGCATCGTAGCCCATTTCCTCGTACTTGTCTGCCACCGTATTATGCAAATCGATGAAAAATGCACCGGCTTCCCCGGCTGCTTCTTTTGCCCACCCGGCGTAATTATCATTTTCACGCTTTACTTTTCCGTCATTCCATATATTCCTCGGAATCTGTGAAATTATGATAACCTCAACACCTTTTGCCTGGGCTTTCCCAGTAAACATTTTAAGGTACCAACCGTAGGTATGTATGGTTTCTTCATTTCCATCGTCGGCGCGGACAATTGTTTTTGCCTCATCACCCAGGCCTTTCAGCGATCCCCTGAATTTTGGTTTATTGAGGTTCCCGCCTTCGTTATGGCCAAACTGCACAAGCAAAAAGTCACCTTCACGAAGTTGGCCATACACCTCGTCCCAAAGGCCTTCGTATGTATAACTTCGGGTACTCCGCCCTCCGCGGGCTTTGTTAATTATTTCCAGGCGACTTGTATCGAAGAAGAAAGCTACTTCCCGTCCCCAGCCAACAATATTGTCGTTCCCGTTAGCAACGGTAGAATCACCTATGATCAATACTTTCCTTTTCACAGGGAATTTTATTTCAGGATTTTCAAGCAGGTACTTTTTCAGTTTACAATTCTTCATTCCCTCCAGTTCACCTGTAATTAAGGAGGCTGCCAGAACGGCTCCCCTTGCCGTTGTATGCGTGTGGTCGTGAGCAAAGTAAATTGTACCGGTCACATTTTCTTCACCCATTTTCTCCATTGCCGAAGCCATCATTTCATTGAGATTAATAAAGGGGATATTTTCCTGCCCGGCAACCTGCTTTGCCCAACCGCCATACGATTCGTCGTTTCGCGGCACCTGGCCGTCCACCCAGTCGTTTCGCGGTATGGGAGCAATGATTACCGGATACGCCCCTTTTTCCTTCACTTCTTTTATATACTGCCGCATATACCATCCATATGTATGTATAATCTCGTATTTACCTGTGAGGATATTATCAATTTCTTCGGTTTCATTGCCGGTACCTTTTATTGTTCCGCGTGCCCTGAGCGAATCGTTCAAAGCCCCTGCATCGTTGTGCCCGAATTGCATTAGCACATAATCACCCGGCTGAATTTTCCCGAGCACTTTCTCCCACAAGCCAAGGGTCCGGTAAGTACGGCTGCTGGTACCGCCAAGGGCATGGTTTTCCACATTGGCCAGGCTTGTATCAAAAAATTGCACTATAGGGTCGCCCCAGCCCCAAAGCCCTCCGGCACCGTCGCCCCGCCCGGTTTTAACAGTTGAATTACCAATGCAGAAAATTGTCGGCTTATTATCCCGGTTCTCGTTTTCTATTAAATGAAAACTCAATAAAAGCACTGCCAGAAGAAAATAGTTAATAATACGGATCATTTTTTTTTAATGTTATGGATCAATGTTAATTTATGAATCTAAACACATAAAAATACCAATAATAACAGGATTAATTCACAGAACCTGCTGAAAAAATCTGCAGTGCACCAGGTACAGGGCAGCTAAGCGAAGCAGGAAAATACCGGGCCGGACCGGGATTTGGGAAAATATATATCATATTGATCATAATATCAGAATAAATTCACATAAAAGGCCAAGTAATGATTAGAATAATACAATAACTTGCAAAGTGTAAATTTTTTCATAAAAAACTAAATACAAGCAACATGGCTTCCTTTATCTCAAACTTCAGAAGGCATAAGTCAGCCTACATAATTTGTATATTCATATATTGCACATATTTGTCAGTATATTGCCAGGTTGATGATACTGTATGCATTGATTTTGGTTCTGATCAAACAATGACCATGAACGGATGGAATAATCTTACCCTGCAAAGAACAGGTTCCATTTCTGATCTGATCAATATATCCGGCATAAATACCGGTATTGCAGTTGCCGTAACAGATCAATTCAATGGTTGAACCTACCGCGATAAATGTCTGTTGAAAAGCAAAATCTTTTTCCAGGGTTTCACTTAGTTGTTGCGAATCAAATTCATGAACAGCAAAAAGATCAAAATCCAGCGATTTACGATGGCCGATACGCAGGGCCAGGGATGTCCCCGGCAAGTGTAAATCCTTTAAACAGAGTAAGGCTCTGTATCTTTTTTAATAGTTCCAGTGACCCCGGCAGGATTGTTTCTTCATGTAGCATTTGAATTTTGTTTTTGGAAGAGATAATACCAGGGAAAGATAATTGAGGGTTTTATTATCAAAGTATCCTGCTTCAATTACTTTATCTGCAATGAGATCCCTGCCATAGTATTCAAAAAGTGAAAAAAATTCATCCAGGTTTCCTTCGGAACATATCCTCTCAATGACAAGCCTGACCGCCCTGTCAACATCAAGATCATTGAAATCGACGTCCCAGAACAATGCCGGCCTGAGCCCGGATTTAAAAGTTGATTTATGCATCATGTTATATATCGTTTCGATAACTAAAGTTACGAAAAATTATGATAAGGCCATGCGGTAGAGTTCATCCGTCTCAGAGCCAAAAGCATGGAGCTACAAGCCGGGAGACTCGCGGAAGTGTGCTGAGGAATGAAGCCACAAGTCGGGAGACGTACGGCAGTGGGGAGATTCGAGGCTTGCAGCAGAAGTACTGCACGGACAACATATCAGCGCCGGAGGAGGATTAGATTTGAAGCAGATGTACGAATGATCCGGGTTAGGACAAAAGCTTATTATTTTCTACTTTTACCGCTTATTTATTTACAGCTTATATGATCATTTTTTTCTACAGGTTATTATTCTGTCTTTTTATTTCAGGGGCTGTAATAAGCTCGTTTTTCCCTGTTTTTGGCAATCTTTCAAATACCGGGGTTGGCGTTGAGTCTTTTGAAATACGCCTCGATTACCTTATACATGCACTGGGGTATTTTTTACTTTGTATGTATTATTTTACCGGGCAACGCAAAGGGCTTATGCTGTTTAAAAAGCATCCACTGATAAAATTCATTTTGCTTATGCTGCTTATCATTACGGGGACCGAGGTGGTTCAACTATGGGTGCCGGAAAGGTCCTTTAACCCCTATGATATAGCTTCAAATGCAACCGGACTGGTTTTGGGGCTTGCCGTGATAGTACTTTTGCGGAGAAGAAAGGAAACAAAAAATATATGATATTATAAATCAATTATTTAACGTTTTTTAACATCCCGGGGATCATTCCCCGGGGACATCCGGAATAATCATCCTGTTGGGCTTACCGGGAGTGGGTTCGTTAAAAAAGAACCATTCATCTGTTCCGTCAGGATAACGGCCATAAGAATTATCTCTTTCAATCTCAATTTTGGGTACACGATCTGCCTCATTTCCTGCAGGATCAGTTAATATTATAGTCTCCCCGTCCGATTTAATGCTGAAATTGGTGTGCAACGGCCGGGGCTCACCAGGTATCCTTTTACCTGCAAGGAAAATGCCCAGGCGTTTAAAAAAAGGAAGTTTACCATTTCCCAAAGCCCTTTTCTTTCCTGAAGCCCATACAAGGACAAATTTACCGGGAGCTATTATAGTGTCGGGAAATATCCACCGGTAAAGCTCATCCCTGTCATCAGTCAAACCAAAACCTTCAAGTTGAATACTATCTGTTTCACCGTTATAAATCTCGATCCAGTCTTCATAATCACCATCTTTATCAGCTATAATGCTCCCATTCGATGACATGACCTCATTGATCATAAGGCTTTGTGCTTTTATCTCACCGGGAAAAGTAACAAATCCGCCCAAACAAATTACAACCACAAGTACCTTTGAATAATAATGCTTTATATCCATGTTATAATTTTTTTTTGCAAAGATAGAATACCTTTGTTACCGGGGAAATGATTTGTTGCAAAAATGGAGGGAAAGCCAGGGGAATTATAATCCGGCTAGCTTACATGTTCATTATCATTGTATTGTTTTTATGAAAATTGTAACTTGGCATCTTATACATATATTGATACTATTTCATGTTAAAACATTAATGGGTACGATATGAACAGAAGAAAACAAATACTGGATAAATTATCAGATCATGGCTGCAATACCATGCTTGTGACAAAACCTGAAAATGTTACATGGCTGACCGGCTTTACCGGTGATTCATCACATTTGCTTATATCGGAAAAGGGGAGTGTCCTTATTACAGACGGCCGTTACACGGAGCAGGCAAAGATGGAATGCAGAAGTGATATTGATATTATGCTCTGGATTGATAATGAACGTTTCGGGATCAAAACCTACAGGCATGTTAACGAGCGCTTAAATACCGGCAGCCTGGGTTTCGAATCATCCGTATTAAGTTTTGCCAACCATAAAAAGTTGTCAGAGGGACTGGATAAGATCAGGATGGTCCCTGTTGAAGGGCTTATCGAAAAATACAGGATGACAAAGGATGAGCAGGAAACAGCATTCCTGAGGAAAGCATGCCGGATATCCGACAGGGCGCTTGAGCTGACGGTACCTTCAATAAAACCCGGCGTTTCGGAAATTGCAATAACCGCCGAACTTGAATATAACCTGAAGACCAATGGCGCGGATGATATCTCTTTCACCACTATCGTGCTGTCCGGCACAAAAACTTCGCTGCTTCACGGTAAGCCCGACAGTAAAAAAATAGCGCGGGGTGAGTTTCTTCTTTTTGATTTCGGCGCACTTTATAAAGGCTATCATGCCGATATAAGCCGCACATTCGTTATTGGTAAAGCATCCGGGAAGCAGCATGAGATGTACGATATTATCAGGAATGCCCAGCAAAAAGCAGTGGAATGCCTGAAACCGGGTGTTGAAGGAAAAAAACCCGATGATATTGTAAGGGAAAACATTCCTGAAAAGTATATTGAATATTACTACCCGGGACTGGGCCATGGTGTAGGCCTGGAGATACATGAGGCCCCTCTTATTAAAAACATATCGGATTTTATTTATAAAAAAGGAATGGCGGTAACCATTGAACCCGGAATTTATATCCCGGGTGAAGGAGGACTGCGTATTGAGGATACGGTGCTGATCACCGGTGATTCATACGAATCGCTAACGCACTTTCCACGGAAAATGATGGAGATCAGTTAAGGAAAAAGAATAGTAACTTAGGGCACAAGGCTGGAGCCTTGCGCCAGTATGTGAAATCTTCAGGAAATATGTCAGAACTGCCGAACAAGCCTTCCGGTAAAGTAGTAAGCATTTTTTATCCCAATCCTTTCACGGACGAATGTTCGATAAAATCGAAAAGCAACGGCAAAGCGCAGATGATCATTTATAAATCAGCAGTTTAACAGATCCAGCACTCAAAAAGCCCTTTTCCGTCTTTTCTGAGAAAATGAATATTACGGGCAGGTATCCCATAGCTTTCGGTATATAAATCAGACATTAAAGATAAGCTCATGTTCAAATATTTACAACTATTTTCTTAAGTATTTTCGAATCTATAAAACCTATGACAGACGACATATCGTATACTGGGACCTTTTTACCGAAGAAAGATGGGATCGCTTACAAGAAGTATGCAAAGCCCGGATAGAAAAGCAGAAAAAGATCGAACAGGTAACTATTGATTTTTTTCAGCCAGGAGAAATGCAGCCTGAAAGAGACCATAACTTTCAAAGCAACGGCTCATGGGTTGGAGCGCTGAAAGGAAGGAAATACCGTGAAGCCCGTGGAAGATGGATGTCATGTGAGATGAAAATCAATAATTATCTTGATTTGGCTTTGTTTGTGGACTATTTTGGAGGTTATCCCGGTTCAAAGCCTTTGACATCATTGTTGATGAAACACTTATTGCCACTGAGAACATTTCCAACATTTATGAAGGAATTTTTATTACCAAAGAATATGAAATACCGCGACATGTGTTAAATGGTAAAAATAAAATTACCGTTATGTTTTAAGCAAAAATACGGGATGTCCCCAAGCGAATACCTGAGAAAAAACTTCGATCAGAAAGCCGGGGATCTGAAAAGCTGAGGAGAAGAACACCACCGCCAGCCGGTTACAGATCACCGATTACAGATTACTTTTTTGACCCACCCCTGCCCCTCCCGGGAGGGGAATAGCTTTTTTATAGCTTCCGACTTTCGACTTTCGACTT
>CAZBJH010000036.1:6409-26984 GCA_964492185.1 uncultured Bacteroidales bacterium
CGACTTCCGACTTTTTTTCCTTTCAACTTCGAGCTTCCGGCTCATTCCCACCGAATACCGATTACCGACTACCGGTCACCGAGGTAATCCCCCCGTTTACCGATATGTGCTTTAGATTTATGTCCCCGTTCCCTACTTTTGACCCGGAAATAAAAAAAAGTCAGGCTTATTTTTCCGCCCCTGCTTTGTTGACCGATCATCAGAAAATGTGTTATCGTAAACAAATCACATAGGATGATTGTATTACATTTCATTATTACAAACATACTTTATAAAATCAATGAAAATGATACAAGCAAGTATTGCCTTTATTTTGGCAATTGCCACATCAGTAATGTTAAACGCACAACAGGATAGTGTTTTCCGTTTTTCACTTGAAGAAGCAGGCAATTATGCCGTTGATAATTATTTTATGACTAAAAATGCCAGGCTGGATATAGAATCGGCAAAGGACAGGATATGGGAAACCACGGCTATAGGCCTTCCCCAGGTCAGCGGAGGTGCAGATTACAATTACCTGCCCGAGATACCTACAACCAGTTTCCCGGCTATGTCATTATTCAATAACCTGCCACAAACAAATGATTATGTTACCGGCGAACAGATACACAATAACCTGGGCATACGGTACGAAGAAGGACAGGAGATACAGCTGGGTGTTGAGCATAATATTAATTATAACCTTATGGTAACCCAGCTGATCTTCAGCGGTGAATATATCGTGGGACTGCAGGCTTCCAAAACCTACCTCCGGCTATCGGAAGAAAGCTATGAAAAAACCCGCGTAGAACTGAAACAACTCGTTGCCAATTCCTACTATACCATCCTGGTGCTGGAAAAAAACGAAGAGTTGCTGCGGGAATCACTTTCCAACCTCGTGGATATATATGAAGATACAAAAAAAATGGCCGGCCAGGGCATGATCGAATCTACCGAAGCCGACCAGATAGAAATAAATATCAAAAGAACCGATAACCGTTTGAAATCAGTACAGCGTCAGCTTGAAATGATGCGGAAAATGCTGAAATACCAATTGGGGCTCGACCTTGATGTTGATCTGCTACTTACCGATAAACTTCCGTCACTTATAACGGATAATATTATCGGTGAAGCCCAAGTGCCGGATTTTAACCTGAAGGAACATATCGACTACCGGCTGATGAACACTGAAGAAATGCTGAACCTGCTGAGCCTTAAAAGGGAAAAATCCAAATACCTCCCTTCGCTGTCGGCTTTTTACAGGTTTGAAGATAAGCTAAATAAACCCGAATTTGATTTTACTATGCGCCATATGGTTGGTGTCAGCCTCTCAGTGCCTGTATTTGCCAGCGGCCAGAAAAAAGCAAGGGTGGACCAGGCACGGATAGAACTGGAAAAATCCCAGATCAAAAAAGACCAGGAATCGGAACGACTTATAATGCAGGTCAGCCAGGCCCGGTTCGACTATCTGAATGCCCTGGAACAATATTTTAATGAAAAGGATAATTATGAACTGTCATCACGCATACTTGCCAATACAACCAAAAAATACCGGCAGGGGATGGTCAGCAGTATGGACCTTACTCTTTCCAATAACCAGTGCATACAGGCACAGATAAGCTATTCGCAGGCTGTCCTTGAACTGTTGAACGCGAAAGTAACACTCGATAAAGCATATAACAATCTATAATAACTATCTATTCATAATGAAGACACTGATAAAACTTTTACCCCTTATGATCATCGGGGCATGCAGTATGGATGATGAAACCATAGAGAAAAAGATCATACAAAAGCAGGAGCAAATAGCAAAAATAGAACAGCAAATTGCTGACCTGAGAAAGAAAATGTCGGATACTACCGAAACAGATACACATATACCTGTTAATATAAAAAAGCTGCAGGGTGAGCCATTTAATCACTACATAGTGGTATACGGCAATGTGGAAGCCAGGAATTATGCCGCGGTAAGCCCCGAAATGAGCGGCCGCGTAAGAACAATACATGTTAAAGAAGGCAGTAAGGTGCGCGAAGGACAATTGCTGGTATCCCTGAATACAGATGCCGTTAAAAACAATATTAAGAATGTTAAAAGCTCACTTGAACTGGCTGTAAGTACTTTTAACAAAACCAAAGCACTTTGGGACGATGGCGTAGGATCGGAAATACAATACCTCCAGGCTAAAAGTAATATGGAGTCGCTCGAAGCACAGCTTCAATCACTGGAAGCACAAATGAATATGTCGCTTATCAAAGCCCCTTTCAACGGGTATGTGGATAAGATCTTCCTGAAAGAAGGCGAATATGCCAGTCAGATGGTCCCTATGGTTGAAATGGTTGCCCTTGATAAGCTGAAAATAACGGCTGACGTGTCGGAAACATATACAGGCAGGATCAATACTGGTGATGTGGTTCAGGTCAGCTTTGATGCACTTCCCGCTATCAGTATCAATACACCGGTCATCAATGTAT
Organism: uncultured Bacteroidales bacterium; assembly: GCA_964492185.1. Classification (GTDB taxonomy): domain Bacteria; phylum Bacteroidota; class Bacteroidia; order Bacteroidales; family UBA10428; genus JAFGSZ01. Next base: position 8,861 of record CAZBJH010000036.1, read on the forward strand.
CAAAAATGATTAACAGGGACAGCCGTACATTTCAGATAGAGTTTGAGATCGATAACCGCGAAGAAAAGATCAGGCCCAATATGGTTTCTACAATAATGATAAATGACTATTCGGCAGATAAGGCCATGGTGGTGCCCTCATTGATCATAAAGAAAGATATTTCCGGGGATTATGTTTATATAGTGAACAGGCAGGAGGGAAAATCAACAGTGCAAAAAAATTATGTTAAACCCTCAATGACATACGAAGATCAGACGCTGATAACAAAAGGATTACAGCAGGGAGACGAGGTGATCGTTGACGGATATAACCTGGTGAGCTCGGGGGTTGAAGTTAGGGTGAAAGAAAGTGAACAGTGAACAGTGAACAGTGTGGTGTTTGGATGTTGGTGGCCGGGAATGATATAAGGTGGGATGGTGTTCGGTAATCGGTAATCGGTGATCGGTAGAATAAGCTGAAAGTCGAAAGCTGAAAGCAAAATGAGCCGGAAGGCAGAAGACGGAAGGAAAAAAGCTTGAAGCTGTGATAGAGCTATTCCCCTCCTGGAGGGGTAGGGGCGTAAAGGTATTCGGTATTCGGTAATTGGTAATCGGTATTCAGTATAGGGGGAGAAAGTGAACAATAATATGAAAAAAATTAAAATATTAATCAATATCAAAATAATATCCAATGAGTGCTAAAGATCTTAGTAGCCGGGTGATCAGGGAATTCAGGCTGACTACACTGGCATTGAAAAATAAAAATACGGTTTTCCTTCTGACCCTGTTGCTGGTCGTTTTCGGGATTTACTCTTACCGCACATTGCCCAAAGAATTATTCCCCGAGATTACATGGCCACAGATAATGGTGCAAACAGTCTATTTCGGGAACTCTCCCGAAGATATAGAAAACCTGATAACCCGCCCGCTGGAACAGGAAATCGACGGTGTGCGGGGACTGAAGGAGCTGACCTCCATATCTGCCCAGGATGCATCAATGATCTTTGCAGAGTTTAACACCGATGTGGACCTGGAAGATGCCCTGCGGCGGGTAAAGGACGCGGTGGATAACGCGGAAAGTGAGCTGCCCGCGGGAAACGAGATCGTGGGCCCCACGGTTTTTGACCTCGATTTTACGGAATTTCCAATACTAAATATCAACCTGTCAGGAAACTACAGTGTTGAAGAACTTAGAAAATACGCGGAAGACCTGCAGGACAGGCTGGAAGCAATAGGCGAAGTGTCTGCCGTATATATTGAAGGAATAAATGAACGGGAGATTAAGGTGAATGTGGACCTGGTGAAAATGGAGGCCTATGACCTTACTTTCTATGATATTACCAGCGCCATTGAAGCGGAAAATGTATCGATTTCAGGTGGTGAGATCCTTCTAGGAAAAACCCGGCGGACGATCCGCGTAGCCGGAGAATTTGAACAGGTGAAGGATCTGGAAAACATCATCGTGAAACGTGAGAACGGGAAAGTGGCATACCTGCGCGATGTGGCCGGAGTGACCGACGGCTTCAGGGAACCCACGAGCTTTGCGCGGCTCAACCATGAACCCGTGGTATCGGTGCAGATTGTCAAAAAGAGCGGCGAAAACCTGCTTTCCACAACAAAGAATATTTATAAAGTACTTGATGAATCAAAAGAAGAACACCTGCTGCCGCCCGACCTGAATATTACGATTACCAACGACCAGAGTGAGATGGTGGAAATGCAGCTGGCAAACCTCGAAAACAGCATGCTCATTGGAATGATACTGGTGATCATCGTGTTGTTTTTTTTCCTTGGCACACGAAATGCATTGTTCGTGGGACTGGCCATACCAATGTCTATTCTGATATCTTTCGTGGTGATCGGTATAATTGATTTCCGCATAAATATGATCGTGCTGTTTTCACTCATCCTTGCCCTGGGCATGCTGGTAGACAACGCTATCGTTGTGGTGGAGAATATTTACCGGTTCGTGGACAAAGGATACAAGCCCATGGATGCCGCCCACCAGGCAGTGGGCGAGATTGCAGGTCCTATTATCGCATCAACACTGACAACGCTGGCAGCTTTCTCCCCTTTGGTCATGTGGAAAGGTATTATGGGTGAGTTTATGAAGTTCCTGCCCGTGACCCTTATTATCGTGCTTACATCATCCCTTTTTGTTGCACTGGTGATAATTCCTGTTGTTTCGGCAAGCTTTATCAAAGAAAGAAAAAACGGTAACGGGAAATCCAAACGTCAGCGTAAGACAGCCATTATCATCGCCGCCTCAATGACAACTGCAGGACTACTGCTGCTGATACCCGGATGGAGGGTCGTGCCCAACCTGATTATCCTCTTTGGTATACTGGGTATCCTTAACCAGGTAGTTTTTTATAAAATGGAGGCCTGGTTCCAGGATATTTTTCTCGTGCGTCTCGAAAATTTGTATCACAGAACCTTAACATTCGCCCTTAAAGGCCGTAATCTGCTGTTCTTCTTTATCGGTACCCTGGCACTTCTTGTACTCACGGTCGGCATTTTCTTTTCCAGCATGCCTGATGTGGTGCTGTTCCCTGAAAATGACCCCAACTATATTAATATTGTGGCAGAATTGCCCGTAGGTAACGATATTACGGGAACCGACGAGTTTATAAAGCAGATGGAAGAAGATATTTTTAAATTCCTGGAACCCGATACCTCCATTGTGGAATCAGTCCTTTCCACCGTGGGTAAAGGTGATCCTATGGATTTCACCCCCGGTGAACAACCTAATAAAGCTTTGATCACAATTAGTTTTATTGATTTTGAACTGCGGGGCGACAGGAATACCTCACGGATCATGCGTGAACTTAGTGATTTTATGCTTAAAAAATATCCCGGCGTTGAACTTGAATTTTCAAAAGACGATATGGGGCCACCTACCGGTAAAGCTATAAATATAGAAATTATCGGCCGCGGGTTTGCCGAGCTGGTGCGTTTATCGGATACCATTCAGACATTTATAGAAATATCGGATATCAAAGGTATCGAAGGATTGAAAATGAATATCAGCCCCCGGAAACCGGAATTGCTGGTGAATATCGACCGTGATAAGGCACAACGTGCTGGGCTTAGCACACAACAGATCGCATTTGCATTGAGGACAGCACTGTTTGGCAGTGATGTTTCGGATTTCAAAGTGGGGGAAGATGATTACCCGATACAGGTAAGGCTTATGGACAGGTACCGTTACAACCTCGCGGCGCTAAAAAACCTGAAAGTCACTGTTTATGGTGATGACGGTCCAATACATATTCCCATATCGGCAGTGGCTAATTTTGAATATACCACCACCTTCAGCTCTGTGAGGCGCAAGGATATGAACCGTGTTATCACCCTTTACTCGAATGTTATCGAGGGTTATAATGCCAACAGCATTAATCAGCAACTCGTAACCCTGATGGAGGATTTTGAGATGCCTGCAGGTTACACTTATGCTTTTACCGGTGAGCAACAGGAACAGGAAGAATCATCCGACTTCCTGATGAGCGCCCTGCTGATTGCCGTAGCACTGATATTGCTGATCCTGGTTACACAGTTCAATTCCGTTATCCGGCCGCTGATAATTATTGTAAGTGTTATATTCAGTACTATAGGCGTGTTTGGCGGACTGGCAACTTTTAATATGGATTTTATTATTATAATGACAGGTATAGGTATTATTACCCTTGCAGGCATTGTGGTCAACAATGCCATTGTGCTTATCGATTATATTGAGCTGCTGAAAGCACGAAGGCGCAAAGAAATCGGCCTGCCCGAAGATGCTTATCTTTCTATCAACAATGCAACTGATTGTATAATAAAAGGCGGTAAAACAAGGTTGCGTCCGGTGCTGCTGACAGCAATCACCACAATATTGGGATTATTGCCTATGGCCGTTGGCCTGAATATTGATTTTGCAGGCCTGCTTAGTAATTATGAGCCCAATATCTACTTCGGAGGTGATATGGCCTCACTGTGGAGCCCTATGTCTTGGACCGTGATCTTCGGACTGACGTTCGCTACTTTCCTCACCCTGGTGATCGTTCCGGTGATGTACAGGATGACTACCATAGCACAGAAAAAATGGAGCAGCCTTATAGGTAATATCAATGACAAAAGAATAAATTTTGTTAATGGTAACAAATAAGACCGTCAGTTATAAATGGATCTTTGAATAAAAGAGATTTTTTAGTATATTTAGGGTATCTGTACCCTAACAAGTTACCCGTATGAAAGTAGACCTCCTAAAATACATGTCTGACCGGATGCAAAAAGACATCGGGGAAATAAAAACCCCTGGGCCGGTGATCACCATATCCAGATTATACGGTTGTTCAGCCAAAAAGCTTGCCAAAAAACTAACGGGGCTGCTTACAAAAAAAATGTTTGTCAAAGGACTTTCCGATGAATGGAGGTTCATAACCAAGGAAATAATGAGTAAATCAGCCCGTGAGCTGGATATGGACCCCTCGGAACTTCGTTATGTTTTTAAGTATGAACAGAAAGGTATTATTGATGATATACTGAAAGCACATTCCAAAAAATACTATAAAAGTGACAGGAAAATAAGAAATACCATAGCCCGTGTTATACGCAATATAAGTTATGAAGGAAATGTGATCATAGTGGGCCGCGGAGGTGTGGCCATTACCCGTGATATCCTCAAATCACTGCATGTTAATCTCACTGCCCCCCTTGAATGGCGGGTGCTGCGAATAAGCGAAAAACACGGCATTGATCATGAAGAAGCTGAAAAGATGGCTATTGAGATCGACAAAAAACGGCAACAGTTCAGGGATTATTTTGAGGGTAGAAATACCGATTATACTCGTTTTGACATGTCCTTCAACTGCATGACCCTTTCAATTGATGAAATAGTCGCTGTCATTGCACGGACCGCGGAAATCCGGGGGCTTATATGAAAGAAAGAAATAGTAAGAACCTAATCCTTCTACCGTTCGATCTCTAAAAGTACATCATCCTTCAGCACAGAATCATCTTTCTTAACCATCAGTTTTTTAATTGTTCCGTTTATCGGTGAGCCTATCTCATTTTGCATCTTCATGGCTTCAAGGATCAGTATGGGATCCCCCTCCTGAACCCTGACATTTTCTTCTACCATAACTTCGAGGATCTTACCAGGCATGGGCGCTGCAAGGATCTCGGTCTTGCTGCTGTCCTTTTGCTTGTCAAGGTATTTCTTCCGTTTATAGGATATGGGGGTTTCAATAGAGAAATTATAGCTTACACCGTTAATACTTACCACATATTTATTCTGATTTTTCTCCAGCACCTCGGCCAGGAATTTCTTCTTTTTCCAAACAATATAAGTGAAACCATTCTCATTTTCAAAAACCTTGATATCAGCCTTTTTATTATTAATCTTTACTTCTTCACTGAAAGGATTCTTTATTATGAACCGTTTCTTTTTGGGTGATACGGCTATGTATTCGTAATCATCCTTTTTTTTCTTTTTCGAGTAAAGTTTCATGTATATATCTTATTTACAATGATTTCAATCGTTTATTCAAAACCCAGGGACTCATTTTCTTACCCTGTTCAAAATTCACATGCGTGGTTCTCTCGGTCTCAATTTCAGCGGCAAAATCGAAAGTGGCCAGATAGGCTGCCAACATTTCATCATCCTTACCCTCATGATAAAGCCTACCCATCTCCTGTTCAATGAAAGAGGTATTGTACTCTCCTTTTTTGAATTTTTTGTTTTTTATTACTTCCTTGCAAAACGGGATGGTTGTCTTTATGCCTTGTATCCAAAATTTGTTTAGCGCGTTCCAGCAATTGCTGAGTGCTTTCTCACGATCAACTCCATATACAATAAGTTTGGCTAACATGGAATCAAAATATGGCGTTATCACCGATCCGTCTTTCACCCCGGTGTCTATCCGGATCTTTTTGCTTTTAGGATACATGATCTTATCTATAACACCCAGGCTTGGCGAAAAACCTGCCTGTACATCTTCAGCATTTATCCTGCATTCTATTGCCCAGCCATTTAGTTTTACATCCTCCTGAGACAATGGAAGCTTTTCTTTTTGAGCAACACGAATCTGCAGCTCAATGAGATCGAGCCCGGTAACCATCTCTGTAACCGAATGTTCAACCTGTATCCTCGTGTTCATCTCCATGAAATAAAAATTCTTGTTGTCATCGAGCAAAAACTCAACCGTGCCGGCACTGAAATATTTTACCGCCCCGGCAATACGTATGGCTGCATCTCCCATTATTTTCCTCAGCTTATCATCCAGCGCGGATGAAGGTGATTCTTCAATCAGTTTTTGATGTTTCCTTTGTATGGAACATTCCCGTTCACCTAGATAAATATAATTACCATGCTGATCACCAATGATCTGAAATTCGATATGTTTTGGGTTTCGTACATATTTTTCAATGAAAACGGAAGGGTCATTAAAGGCTTTTTCAGCCTCGGAACTTGCCATTTTGAACATTTTTTCCATATGCGAACTTTTCTCAACAATCCGCATACCCCTTCCCCCCCCGCCTGAAGCAGCCTTCAGTATTACCGGGTACCCGATACGTTCGGCTATCTCGACCGCTTTCCGCGGAGTTCTTACATCACCATGACTGCCCTTTAATAGCGGTACGTTATATTTATTTGCAATTTGCTTGGCAATGGTTTTGTTTCCCATTTTGTATATCACCGATGCCGACGGGCCAATAAAAATAATCCCCTCCTCATCACAGCGCTGGGCAAAATACGGGATCTCGGCAAGAAAGCCGTACCCGGGATGTATTGCCTGAACTTTATGTTTCACGGCAGCATTGATGATCCTTTCAATATCAAGAAATTCAGGAATATCTTCAATGCTCTCCGAAAAATCAATGATTTCATCTACTTCATCCAGGTAAAGGGCATAAGGTTCCTTCGCTGTTTTTATGCCGAAGGTTTTTATGCCCATTTTTTTTGCGGTTGAGGCAATCCTGATAGCAATCTCACCCCTGTTCGCAATAAGTAAACTTTTAATTTTCATTTCTGACTCTCCCTTTGAAATGCAAATATAAAGAAAGTATTAAACTACAATGGAATATTCCCGTGCTTTCGGGACGGGACGTTTAAATGCTTGTTTTCCAGTGCGTCAAAAGCAACAATAAGCTTTTTTCTTGTTATTGCCGGATCGATCACCTCATCAATATATCCCTTTTCATCAGCAACATAAGGATTGGCAATTTCTTCACGGTACTTGAGAGCCAGTTCTTTTTTCAGCTTGGCCGGATCATCGGATTCAGCCAGTTCTTTTTTATATAATATAGATACTGCACCTTCAGGACCCATAACAGCAATTTCAGCAGTGGGCCATGCAAAATTGAAATCCCCTCCCAGGTTTTTGCTGTTCATAACACAATACGCACCCCCGTATGACTTCCTCAAAATAACCGTGACCTTGGGAACTGTAGCATCACTGTAAGCATATAAAAGTTTCGCGCCGTTGCGGATAATACCGCTGTGTTCCTGGTCAACCCCCGGCAGAAATCCGGGAACATCCTCCAATGTAAGTATGGGTATATTAAAGGAATCACAGAAACGTACAAAGCGCGCTCCCTTTGAAGATGAATTAATATCCAGACAACCTGCAAGCACTTTGGGCTGATTGGCCACAATGCCAATGGAATTCCCCTTGAGCCTTGCCAGCCCCACAACTATGTTCTGAGCATAATGCTCGTGAATTTCATAAAAAGAACCCTTGTCAATGATCATGTTGATCACTTCTTTAACATCATAGGGTTTGTTCGGATCATCCGGGACAATATCACGAAGCTTAGGTTCTTCACTGTCGTTTTTATCATAGTATTCGACAACCGGAGGGTTCTCAAGATTGTTGGAAGGCAGGAAAGAAAGCAATTTCTTCACTCCTAAAAGAGTGTTTTCTTCATCTTCATATACAAACTGGGCCACCCCGCTCTTCTTCATATGAACAGTAGCCCCTCCCAGCTCCTCGGCTGAAACTTCCTCGTTCAGCACTTCCCTTACCACGTTTGGTCCGGTGACAAACATATAACTGGTCTTGTTGGTCATGAAAACAAAATCGGTAAGAGCCGGGGAATAAACCGCGCCTCCGGCAGCCGGGCCCATGATAACAGATATTTGCGGGATAACACCCGACGACCCCACGTTGCGGTGGAAAATACCCGCGTAACCTGCCAGACTGGCAACACCTTCCTGAATACGTGCACCGCCGGAATCAATCAACCCGATAACCGGCGCACCCATCTTCAGCGCCATATCCTGGATCTTCATGATCTTGGTGGCATGCACCGTACCCAGCGATCCGCCCATAACAGTGAAATCCTGTGAATATACAAAAGCCAGCCTGCCGCTTATCCTTCCGTGCCCGATAATAACACCGTCACCATATGAATTCACTATTTTGCCGAAATCACTCCCCGCTGGCGAAGTAACCGAATAAGCATCAATTTCTTCAAATGTATCCGGATCAAATAATAATTCTATCCTGTCCCATGCCGTGAGTTTTCCTTTTGACTGTTGCTTTTTTGCAACCTCGTCACTATGTTGTTGCTCGTACCGCTCAAAACGGACCAGAAATTTTTTGTAAAGTTTGCCGTTTACATCCATACATAAGTGTTTTTATTATACCTTATTAAAATTTGATTGAAAGCTACAATGGATCTAAATAATACAATAAAAGGCAGGATCGCTGTTTATAGCAAATTTGAAGTCGCATCTCGTATGTGTAAGTTTCTATTCAGGCGCAAAAAAATAAAACAATAATTTACAGGCCGCATTTTATTATTCTGCTTATACCTTATTATTTTACCCCGGGCAAAATTAACAATATTTATACTATAATAACAAGGCTATTCGATAAATCGTTTGCCTGTTATAAATTAAGTTATTGATAATCTTAAGATTAGATTATTTGTTTATTCCATGGTACCTGCCAAAAAGATAAGGTTATAGTATAAAATAATGTTGTTTTAATATACCATCACACGGACCGGTGTTTCGAACTGCCCGCGTGGCAGTTCGACCAACTTTTTTACTCCCCTGACGGGTCGTGAGATCGCTCCGCTAAGTTGTCTTCCACACAAAAAAGTAGACAAAAAAGGTCACCGTTCCATAAAAATCGCTTGATTGTCTACGGAAGATTTTCTCCCCGCGGAACCCAAACTCACTCCTCCCTCGTCGTCCCTCGGCCAGGGTTCCTCCAGGGCCACCGCGACGAAAACCTTCCTTGAAATCTAACGCGATTTTTCTGAGACGGACCCCGCTACTGCAAATCTCTATGCTAGTTTTAAAGAAAGTGGGCTTTGCGAAACTTAGACTTCCTTCTGTCATAAAACAACTTGGGGAGCGGTTCGAAACAATTAGCCCTTAAAGAGTACTATTTAATAAAAATAATCATATTTTATAATCCGAAAACTGTAAGTAGGGGATTTTTATAAAAAGAATTCAACTGAAAAAGTGTAATATTGTTATGAATAGTAAACCATTCAACCAAAAATGAACAAAAAAAAGAAAAAATCAACCTCCATCGACCGTCAATCATTGAAAAACAATATTCTGAGCATGTTTTCGAACAATCCCTCGAAAACATACAATTATAAACAAGTCGCCCGCCAGCTCCTGGTTAGAAACCAGGAAGAAAAAAAACTGATAACCGCATTGTTGTATGAGCTTAAAGATGCAGGCAACCTGGAGGAAGTTTATACCGGCAAATTCAGATTGAAGTCGGGAAGGGGTTTTATTATAGGAAAGGTAGACCTTACTTCCAGCGGCTATGCATATATTGTGACCGATGCGCTCGATGAGGATGTGTTTGTGTCACAGCACAATCTTATGCACGCGCTTGACGGCGATACGGTGCAGGTAAAACTTTATGCCCATCGTAAAGGACATACGCTTGAAGGCGAAGTGATGGATATTATCGAAAGAAGTAAGGATAATTTTGTTGGTATCGTGGAAGTCCTGGACCGTTTTGCCTTTTTCACAACCGACAGTAAACAGTTGCCCTACGATATTTTTATCCCCCTCGAAAACCTGAAGGGAGCAAAAAACGGACAGAAGGTCGTTGCCAGAATAACAGACTGGCCAATAAAAGCAAAAAATCCCTTTGGAGAAGTTATCGAGGTGCTGGGGACAGCAGGTGATAATAACGTGGAAATGCATGCAATACTCGCCGAGTTTGGCCTTCCCCATACTTTCAAAAAAGAGGTGGAAAAAGAAGCTGCCTCAATAAGCAACAGGATAACAAAAAACGAGATAACCGGCCGGCACGATTTCAGGAAGATACCCACATTTACCATTGACCCGGCAGATGCAAAAGATTTCGACGATGCCCTGTCACTCAGAAAGCTTAACAACGGGAACTGGGAAGCAGGTGTCCATATTGCCGATGTTACACATTATGTTAAGCCGGGAAGCCTTGTCGATGATGAAGCACTGGAAAGAGGTACATCGGTTTACCTGGTCGACAGGGTAGTACCCATGCTACCTGAGAAATTATCCAACAATCTTTGTTCTTTACGTCCCAATGAAGATAAACTGTGCTTTTCGGCTGTCTTTGAACTGGATGATAATGCACAGGTAAAAAACGAATGGTTCGGCCGTACGATTATAAATTCCGATAAACGCCTGACTTACCAGGAAGCCCAGGATATAATTGATACAAAAAAAGGCAGTCTGGCAAATGAGATCCTTACCCTGCACAATCTGGCCCAAACACTGCGCGCTGAAAGATATAAAAACGGGTCCATTGCTTTTGAACGCGATGAGGTGAAATTTGAGATCGATGAAAAAGGCAAACCCCTTAATGTATATTTTAAGACCGTGCTTGAATCCAACGAGCTGATAGAAGAATTTATGCTTCTGGCAAATAAGAGAGTGGCAACTTTGATAGGCAGGAACAAAGAAGATGCCGGGAAAAAAACTTTCGTTTACAGAATACATGATAAGCCAAACCAGGAAAAACTGGAATCTTTTGCAATTTTTATTAAACGTTTCGGACATTCAATAAAAAGGGGCTCAAACAAGGCTATCTCAACATCGATAAATAAGGTGCTGCACGATGTGAAGGGTAAAAAAGAGCAGGACCTGTTGGAAAACCTGGCCCTACGGGCTATGGCAAAAGCAGTTTATTCAACAGATAATATCGGACATTACGGACTTGCATTTGATTACTATACTCATTTTACATCACCCATCCGCCGCTATCCCGACATGATGGTGCACCGGCTTCTGGCTCATTACCTTGAAGGAGGAAAATCAAAAAGCAGAAAAAAATACGAGGGTATGTGCCGCCATTCATCCGAAATGGAGCAACTGGCAGTTGATGCAGAACGTGCATCAATTAAATATAAACAGGTTGAATTTATGTCGGATAAGATAGGCCGGGTGTATGAAGGAATAATTACCGGGGTCACTGAGTGGGGTATTTACGTGGAAATAATAGAGAATAAATGTGAAGGTATGGTGCCTATGAGGGATATGCAGGATGACTTTTATGAATATGATGTGGAGAATTACCGGCTTATAGGACGGCATACCCGGAAAATATTTCAGCTGGGAGACCCGGTGAAGGTTGAGATCACGCGTACCAACCTATCGAAAAAGCAGATCGACCTTGCCATAAGAACTTAAGCTGAATTATTGGCTTAGCCAGACTGAAGGCTTATAAACATTAATGATGATGATGTAGGCTCCATTCACATAAAATGTTATTTTTGTGCAAAGTACCTTTGCACATGTTACTGAATTACATCTGGATCGGTTTTTTTGTTGTCGGTTTCCTGGTTGCCCTTACCAGACTGATAGGTTATTATTTCCGTGATTTTTTCGCGGAAACATTTAATATTATCTTCGATAAGGCCGACCTGTACGTGTTTTCAGATATCGTTCAAAGTACTTTTTCAATGGCCGAGGAAAGTGTCAGGATATCTGTATATCTTATTGGTGTGATGGCATTGTGGCTGGGTATCATGAAAATCGGTGAAAACGGAGGCGCTGTAAAAGTAATGTCGAGACTGGTTGCTCCCCTGTTCAGGCGGCTGTTCCCCGAATTGCCGGCTAACCATCCGGCTATGGGCTCCATGCTTATGAATTTTGCCGCCAATATGCTGAACCTGGATAATGCCGCGACACCCCTGGGACTGAAAGCTATGAAGGAGCTTCAAACGATCAATCCCGTCAAAGATACTGCCTCTAACGCGCAGATTATGTTTCTGGTTCTTAATACTTCCGGGCTGACTATCATTCCCGTGAGTATTATGGCTTACCGTGCAGCAAGTGGTGCATCCAATCCGGCTGATATCTTTATTCCCCTGCTGCTGACAACATTTTTTTCTACCATGGCCGGTTTGCTGGCTGTTGCCATATATCAGCGTATCAATCTGCTGAACAAGGTAATAATTGCATACCTGGGTGGTTTGACAGCTTTTATTGTTGGTGTTATCATTGTTATGAGCCGTCTCGACCAGTCCGTTATAGAAACCGTTTCCAGGGTTTCGGGTAACCTGATCCTGTTTAGTGTGATCATTTTATTTATCTCACTTGGGGTTCGTAAAAAAATCAATGTTTATGAGTCGTTTATCGATGGAGCCAAAGAAGGATTCGGTGTTGCTATAAAAATCATACCATACCTGGTGGCTATGCTGGTTGCAATAGGTGTGTTCAGGGCCTCAGGCGCCATGGATTTTCTTATCGATATTATTGCCACGTTCTTTTCTTTCCTTGGCGTAAATACTGATTTTGTACCTGCTCTTCCTACAGCCTTTATGAAACCCTTAAGCGGTAGCGGGGCCAGGGGTCTGATGTTCGAGGCAATGAACACCTATGGCCCCGACTCATTTGTGGGCCGGCTGGTGTCCACCTTCCAGGGTTCCACTGAAACAACATTTTATACCCTGGCAGTGTATTTTGGCTCTGTTAGCGTTAGAAAAACAAGATATACAGTAACCTGTGGATTGATAGCTGACCTGGCAGGGATTATTGCAGCTGTATTTATTGCTTATATCTTTTTCTATAATTATTAATGTCTGCTGAAAAACACGAAATAAACTACCTTCCCAGGCGATAATACATTGAAAAGGTAATAATATTGTTATACATCCCTCCTATCTGATGATAAGCCATGCCGGTTTCGAAAGTATACAGGGGCAGGGCTGAATATTGAAAGCGTGCATTGAAACTCAGCCTTTCAAACAGATCATAATGTACACCAAGCAGAAATGAAATCTCAAATTCAGCAGGCCCGGGTTCATAAGGATAATAACCATTCCCGTCAAGGTCCTGCTCTGCTTTGATCATATATCCCACAGCCAGTCCCCCTTCACCATGCAGGTCATTCATAAATTCATACCTGGCAGTGACAGGTATTTCAATATACTGCAACCTTGCCTTATAATAATCCGGATTATCAGCTTTATTTTTTGCCGCCGCCCCTTTACTTATATACCTGATCTCCATTTGCCCGGAAAAAAGGTGAGCCAGATCGGTATTGACAAAAACACCACCAAGCACGCCGGCCTTGTTATAACCTGAATAAGTATCCCCGTCTATCTGGCATACAGGCAGGCCCAGAACAAGGCCTCCCTGAAAACGCTGGGCTGTGACTGTCAATGGTAATATTATGATAATAAAAAGGGTTATATGTTTCATATTCAATTATTTAATTAATGTCTGTTCAGAAAGTCCCATTTGCCGCGTTACGCTTGTCCGAAAATTGCTCGTTTACGACTGGTAAACTCCGCGTTTCCAGACCGCGCGAGCCTTGCAAATGGAACCATCTGAACAGACACATGACCGGTTAAATATTTTATTAACTTTATAAACAGACTATAAGTAGGGTTTATCCATAATGTCCGATATCCGCGTTGCCGCTCACATTTTTTAAATCCTCAAATACTTTAGTATACCACGGTTTAAAATATATTAATGCCAAAGTTAATTAATTTTTAAAATCCGGGGTACTAAGCTCATTGCTCAATAAACACGTTCATCAAGCAGTTTCTTCATAAGCATCCCTACTCCTACCCCTGCCTTTTCCCTGATCAATTCGACTCTCCGGTAAAGAGGTGAGTTAAGATCAGCCGGATCAACAACATAGATCTTTTTATCCCCTGAAACATAATCCAACAGGCCGGCAGCGGGATATACGGCAAGTGAACTGCCAACAACAGCAAATATATCAGCTGACGTGGTAATTTCTGCTGCATACTCTATAGCCGGCACAGGTTCACCAAACCATACAACATGCGGCCTAAGCTGGTGGCCCTTTTCACAGTTGTCCCCTACATGTATTTCCCTGTACCCTATATCATATATCAGCGACGGATTGCCCGTGCTACGCACTTTAGTAAGCTCACCATGCAGATGAAGCACATTTTTACTTCCTGCCTTTTCATGCAGGTTATCCACGTTCTGGGTTATGATCTGAACATCAAAATAGTTCTCCAGCTCCACAAGACCCAGGTGGCCGTGATTAGGTTTTGTATCCTTTAACTGTGTCCGGCGTTCATTATAAAACCTCAATACCAGTTCTTTGTCTTTTTCCCATCCGTACGGACTGGCTACCTCGGTGACATCATAATTTTCCCATAATCCACCTGAATCCCTGAAGGTCTTTAAGCCGCTCTCGGCACTTATACCCGATCCGGTTAATACCACAAGTTTTTTCATACGAATACCTTTGTCTTTGTATCCATTAAATTATTTATACAGTCCAAGTTACACAAAAAATCTGACAGAAATTTTCCATCCTGCTCCAGGAAAGTTCCCGTTTTCAATATTTTCATTCTGTGCATGGAAGCACCCAACCGTATTTTTTCGTATCTTAGTAATCGAATAAGCATTATTTAATAGTCTTATTTTCAGTAACTTTACAAACATATCCGGATGATTGACAGGGCAACAGTTGAAAAAATACTGAACACGGCAGATATTGTTGATGTAATTGGTGAATTTGTGAATTTAAAAAAAGCCGGGCAGAATTTTAAAGGATTGAGCCCTTTTACAAATGAGAAAACACCATCTTTCATAGTTAGTCCGGCAAAAGGCATTTTCAAATGCTTTAGCTCGGGCCTGGGAGGGAACGTGGTTAAATTCCTTATGGAACATGAAAAATTATCCTACCCGGAAGCCCTGAAATTCCTGGCAAAAAAATACAATATAGACGTTGTTGAAAAGGAATTATCAGCCGAAGAGATACAGCAACAAAATGAACGCGACAGCCTGCTGACAGTTTGCACCTTTGCCAACAATTATTTTCAGCAGAACCTTACCGGAACAGATGAAGGAAAAGCTATCGGACTAAGCTATTTTCATGAACGGGGTTTTCGTGATGATATCATTGAAAAATTTCAGTTGGGCTATGCCCGCGAAAAAAGGGATGCCTTTACGAAAACCGCCCTGGATAAAGGCTATAAGATTGATTACCTTGTAAAGACCGGGCTGACAATAAAAAAAGAAAATTACACATTTGACCGTTTTCACGGCCGGGTGATCTTTCCAATACACAGCCTGTCAGGCCAGGTACTGGGATTTGGCGGACGGGTACTGAAACAGGAAGAAAAAACAGCCAAATACCTCAATTCACCCGAATCGGAAATATATCATAAAAGCAACATCCTCTACGGCTTGTTTTTCTCAAGACAGGCCATTATAAAACACGACAAATGTTTTATGGTTGAAGGATATACCGATGTACTTTCAATGCACCAGGCCGGGATTGAAAACACTGTCGCTTCCTCGGGAACTGCCCTTGCCGTGGAACAGATCCGGCTTATAAAACGCTTTACAAAAAATATAACTGTTATTTATGACGGTGATGAGGCAGGGATAAAAGCTTCAATCAGGGGTATCGACCTGATACTTGAAGAAGGTATGAACATTAAAGTTGTCCTGCTGCCCGAAGGGGAAGATCCCGATTCATTCGCCCGTTCAAAAAATGCCTCGGGATTTCTGGATTTTATTAATGATAATGAAAGTGACTTCATTTCTTTCAAAACAAAACTCCTGATCAAAGATGCTGAAGATGATCCTGTGAAAAAAGCCACCCTTATCAATGATATCGTGCGGTCAATAGCAGTAATCCCCGATGGAATAACACGAACGGTATATATCAGGGAATGCAGTAAGTTTCTGGATATAAACGAACAGGCACTTTATAGTGAAACAAACAAGATAAGGAGGCAGAAATACAGGCAGAAAATAAACAAACCTTCGGTTTTTCCCGAATACCAGGAACAAAAGCCGGCACCACAAAAAGTTCAGACAGACAGTAAACATGAAATATATGTCATTGAAAGAGAACTGATACGTCTTATGCTGATATACGGACATCATGATTTTGTGCTGAAGGCCAATAAGGAGAGATCAGAAAAGGTGAACGTGGTAAAATATATTATTAATGAGATCGAAAATGATGACCTGGAGATTACACATCCTGCCTACAGGGTTATTTATGAAGAGATTAAATACCGTATAGCAAATGATATCCCGGTAGAAGACCAGTATTTTATCAATCATGAAAAGGAGGATATCGGGTCTGTGGTGGTTGATATTCTTACTTCAACATTTGACCTGAGCAAAATATGGTCTAAACACGATAACCATATTGAAACAGAAGATATGAAGCTGCGGGAGATAGTGCCTGAAATTATCAAAGCATTTAAAAATAAAAGGGTGTTGAACCTTATAAGGGAAACCCAGCAGCAGATCAAAGAAGCACAACAAAAAAATGACCCGGATAATATCGCCCTTCTGCAACAACGGTTTATAGTGCTGAACGAGCTGAAGAAAAACTTTTCCAAAGAACTGGGATCAAGAATAATTGTTTGATTATTTTTAACAATTAAATAGTGTCTGTCTATAAAGTAGTCAAAATGTTTAACTGACCATGTGTCTGTTCAGAAAGTTCCATTTGCAAGGCTCGCGCGGTTCGAAAACGCGGAGTTTACTAGTAGTAAATGAGCAATTTTCGGACAAGCGTAACGCGGCAAATGGGACTTTATGGACATACACTAAATAATCCACAATTAAATATTTTTTCATCCGTTAACACTACGGGTTTCACCGACTTATTCTATATTTGCTTTATCAAACAAAAAATAAACTGTTAACAATGGAAACACCGGATCATTCTCATAAACATGCAAACGGATCAGATAATAATAAGCCTCCCCGGCGGGAGTCATACCTGACAAACACTAAAAAACGGGCACCCATGTGGCTGATAGCCCTGCTGGTCACATTAATAGTAATTGCCGGCGCGCTTGGAGTAAAGCTCTACCAGGAGCTTCAGAAAAGCAAAGAGGTTAATGTTGTTCTTGAAACCCAAAAAGATGAACTGGAAGGCGAACTGGAGAACCTTATTGTTGGTTATGATACACTTAAGACAAAAAACGACAGTATCAATATCCAACTTGAAGCCGAGCAGCAAAAGATTCGAAAGCTGTTAAATGTTCAGGCCGCTAATTACGAAAAGATCAATATGTACCAAAAAGAACTGCAAACCCTTCGTAAGGTGATGCGAAGCTATATCGTACAGATTGATTCTTTAAATACAAGAAATAAACTGCTCACCGAAGAGAATATCCAGGTGAAAACACAGCTGCATCAGGTTGAGCAGTCAAATATTGAACTGAGCAGGGAAAAAGAAAACCTCAGCACAATGGTAGAGCAAGCTACCGTACTTTCAGCCAAAAATATTCTGGCAGAAGGCTTAAACGCGAGAAGTAACCCGAAAGATAAGATAGATAAGATTGAAAAGATCCGTGTTTGTTTTACCGTGCGTGAAAATGCCGTTACTGATCCCGGCACAAAAACCATTTATCTACGCCTGATAAGGCCTGATGAGGTAGTTCTCGGATCTGCCCCCGAAAACCTTTTTGAATACGCGGGCCAGCAAATAGTCTATTCTGCCAGTCGTGATCTGGAATATAATAACCAGGATATAGATATGTGTATTTACTGGGATATCACCGAGGAACTTATTGAAGGTACCTATACGGCCGAATTATTTGCCGAAGGAAATAAAATAGGAGAAACTACCTTCGCGCTGAAAGAAGGATTCTCCCTGTTTTAAAAAAAACCGGAGAGCGGATCCTAAATTTAATTAGTGTCTGTCCATAATGTCCGATATCCGCGTTGCCGC
>CAZBJH010000037.1:0-16238 GCA_964492185.1 uncultured Bacteroidales bacterium
GACCTCATGATTATGAATCATGCGCTCTAACCATCTGAGCTACCTCGCCATTTATTATAACTCATCCCTTCTTTCAAGGCTGCAAAGTTAAAATTTCTTTTAAAATAATATAATTTTTTTACTTGACAATTTTTGGTATATTGCAACATTCACGTATATTGATATGTGTAATTAAAATGTTAATGAAACCCTTGTCAATGTTCATATAAAAAAAAGACAAATACATAAGGGTACAGAAAAGCGGGGCAGCAAGAACCACCTTATTTTTTTTAAAAAATTATGGGGTTATAATAAACACACTAATTAAAGCTAATGTGAAAAAGAAGATCGTACTGGAATATACAATAAATTCATCGCCAAGGATATTATATACCCGATTGAGTACACCGGGAGGGCTTTCGGAATGGTTTGCGGATGATGTGAATTTAAGAGGAAAGATTTTTTCTTTTATATGGAACGGTGTTGAACAAAAAGCCAGGGTAATTCAAAAAAAAGACAATAAATACATTCGTTTTCAATGGCTTGATGAAGAAAACAAGGGAGAAAACATTTATTTCGAATTTCGCATCACTATTGATGAACTGACCAGTGATGTCGCGCTCATGATCACCGATTTTGTTGATGAAGATGAAGAAGAAGATTCGGTTGAACTTTGGAATACACAAATTGCAGAACTTTCTCACGTTCTTGGCATCTGATTCACCCGCCTTTCGGAAAATAAGTTAATTTTGTTTACGTTTTTAATGTAAACCGATAATTTTTTTCTATTGAAACCCTCACCATTACGAAAATTAATTATATGAATACAAAGATAAAAGGACATTAATAAAAAATTGAGGGGCAAAGTCTTTTATGGTGAGGGTTCGCCGAACCGAACGAAGTGAGCTCATGAACACCATAAAAAATAAATATAAGGTGAATAACACCTTAAAAATATAAAAATTGGTGAGGCAACAAGTACCACAAGCATTTATTAAAGAATTAATAATTTGTAAACTACAACATTAATTATATTATAAACATTGAAACGCTTACATAAGCTCGTTGTAAAATCATTTTTGGGGCCCTTTTTCCTCATCTTTTTTATTGTCATGTTTATCCTGCTTATGCAGTTTCTGTGGCGATATATTGATGACCTGGTAGGAAAAGGCCTCGAATTTAAGATTATCACCGAGTTGATAATCTTTACTTCAGCCAGCCTTGTCCCCATGGCCCTGCCCCTGTCTATTCTTATGTCATCCCTGATGACCATGGGTAATATGGGGGAATATTATGAGCTTACCGCTATCAAGGCATCGGGCATTCCCCTTCAGCGCGTGATGACACCAATGTTCATTATTGTTTTTTTCCTTAGCATCGGGGCTTTCCTGTTCGCCAACAACGTGATGCCATACACAAACCTCAAAATGCGCGCACTCCTGTATGATGTCAGGCAACAACGTCCCGAACTGCAAATAAAGACAGGAGAGTTTTACAGCGGTATTGAAGGTTACAGCATTCGTATCAATAAAAGACACCCGGAAACAAATATGCTGTACGGACTACAGCTTTATGATCACACCGAACGAAGCGGGAACACAACAGCAATATTTGCTGATTCGGGAACCATGAAAATGACAGATGATGAATCCTATCTTATCGTTACCCTTTATAACGGACAGAGCTATAATGAACTGGAAGAGGAAAGAAGAGGACGGAGAAACAGGAAATATCCCCACCGGCAGGATAAGTTCGATGAACAGCGTATTCTGATCGAACTCTCCGGGTTTGCTCTTGAACGTACCGATGAGAATCTGTTCAAGAACAGCTATCAAATGATGAACCTGTCACAGCTTGAAGAAACAAAAGATTCCCTGCATAGGGATATCAACAACAATACCTCAAACCTCAAGCTTTCATTAATGAAAACCATCTTTTTCAAAGCAAGGGATGACAAGTCGCTGTACAGCCGTTTTAAAAAGGAAACCGATACACTGCTATCCGAATTTCCTTATGAAAACACAGATTCCATTACCACCGTTGATCTAGACAGCCTTTTTAATCGGCTTGAATTATATGAGAAGCAACGTGCTATTGATCAGGCTTTTTCTTATGCCCGCGCTGCCAGGGGCCTGATTGATAACAATATGAAAAATATAGATTTTAAAATACGTCGGCTCAGAAGATACGAGGTCGAATGGCATCGTAAATTTACAATAGCATTTGCATGCCTTGTCTTTTTAATGATAGGCGCCCCGCTTGGGGCAATAATACGTAAAGGAGGTCTTGGTATGCCGGTAGTAGTATCTACTTTGTTCTTTATTTTTTATTACGTGATCTCGTTAATGGGTGAAAAATTTGTTCGCGAAAGTATACTAAGCGACTTACAGGGCATGTGGATATCTTCCGTCATTCTTTTTATTTTGG
Source organism: uncultured Bacteroidales bacterium (assembly GCA_964492185.1). Classification (GTDB taxonomy): domain Bacteria; phylum Bacteroidota; class Bacteroidia; order Bacteroidales; family UBA10428; genus JAFGSZ01. The sequence continues at coordinate 2,407 of CAZBJH010000037.1, forward strand.
GAATTTTTCTGACATATAAAGCCACAACGGATTCATATATACTAAATGCCGATGCTTACCACCTGTTTATTAAAAGATCATGGGAACGCATTCAGGGTTTGTTCTCAAAATTGCAGGTTACAAAAACAAACTCTGCAAAAGCTTAGCGGTAAGGTAACTAATGCTTCAGCTTTTGGCGCCCTGCTCATGCCTCAAACCCCAGGCATGAAGAACACAGCCTGAAAAATATAAAAATCAATTTTTCTTAACGGATTTTTCCGAATATCTTTAGCGCAACATGTGAAGACAATTGATATAATGAAAATTCTCCAGTTAGCCAACAAAGTACCATATCCGCCAAAGGACGGGGGGTCAATAGCCATTATGAACCTGGCAAATGAATTCAGTGCCCGGGGACATGAGGTTACCCTGCTGGCTATGCTCACTCCAAAACATCAGCTTGACCTGTCTTCTGTTCCTGATATGTTTTCAAACAAAATAACATTCAGTACGGTAAGAGTAGATACTACTCCAGCGATCATACCCATGGTAGTGAACCTGCTTTTTTCCCGTAAACCCTATATTGCTCAACGCTTTATATCACAGGCATTTGAAAAAAAACTGACGGAGATCATCACTTCAACGGATTTTGACATTATTCAGCTTGAAGGCTTATACCTTGTACCTTATATCCCTGCAATTAGAAAACTCTCGAATGCAAAAATTGCATTCCGGGCGCATAATATCGAATTTAAAATATGGAAACGGCAGCGCGATCAAACAAAGAACCTGATCAAAAAAGCATATATCCATATTCTTTACAGCAGATTAAAAAGATTTGAAAAGAGTATTATCAACACTTATGATCTTCTTGTGCCAATAACGGACAGGGATAATAATATCTTTTCAAAGCTGGGCAACCGGAAACCGGTACATATTGTTCCCGCGGGGATAAACATAAAGGCATGGCATGCGAAAAAAACAGATCCGGAATATCCTTCGGTTTTTTTTATCGGATCGCTCGACTGGATACCTAATCAGGAAGGGCTGACATGGTTCCTGGACCATGTATGGATGCCTGTGAAAAAGAAACATCCGAAATGGCCTTTCTATGTAGCCGGGCGCAATGCCCCACGCTGGCTGGAAAAAAAGCTACTGCAAAGTAAAATTGATTATCTTGGTGAAGTAAATGATGCAAACATTTTTATGGAATCGAAGGCATTAATGGTAGTCCCCCTTTTTTCGGGCAGCGGGATGCGCGTTAAGATCATCGAGGGAATGGCAATGAATAAAACCATTGTAACAACCGGCATGGGAGCTGAAGGAATTGACTTTAAGGGCCATAACTGTATCGCTATCGCGAATTCAGCTGAAGAGTTTATAATTACTATGGAAAAGTTGCTGGATAACAGATCAATTTTTCAGGAAATTGGTGAAAATGCAGGTAAATTTGTCAGGGAAAAATACGATAATAAAAAGATTGTTGCCGGTTTGTTAAATTTTTATATCCAATATACAACAGGATGATCACATTTCTATTCTGGTTTTTTCTGATCCTTATCTGCTACGCTTATGCAGGATACACATTATTATTATTTATTATTAACCTGGTTTTAAAACTTTTCCAACACGGGCGTGCTGCGGATGAAGACATACCTCTGCCCGCGATCACCATATTTATAACCGCGTATAATGAAGAAGATTATGTTGACCGCAAAATGCAAAACACGCTTGAATTAATCTATCCGCGGGAAAAATTGCATATTCTGTGGATAACCGACGGATCTACGGACGATACTCCCGGAAAGGTGAAAAAATATAAACAGGCAGAACATTATCATTTGTCAGAACGCCGGGGAAAGGTACACGCCATGAACAGGGGGATGAATTATGTAAAAACACCATTGGTTGTATTCTCCGACACAAATACCCTTCTGGGTAAAAATGCTTTGCTCGTAATAGCACGTCTGTTTGATAATAAAAATGTCGGCTGTGTTGCCGGTGAAAAAAGGATCATTATTCAGGATAAGGATAAAGCAGTAAGTTCGGGTGAAGGTATTTACTGGAAATACGAATCCCTGATCAAACAACTTGAATCCAACATTAGCTCCAGTCTGGGAGCTGCCGGAGAATTGTTTGCCATCAGAAGGGAATTATTCACCCCCGTGCCCGAAGATACCATCCTTGACGATTTCACAATTTCTCTTGAAATTGCAAAGAAAGGATATAAAATAAAATATTCACCCGAAGCATGGGCCAGTGAAAATGCCTCGCTGAACATAAAGGAGGAAATGAAGAGAAAGGTAAGAATAGCTTCCGGCGGTATACAAACCATGTTAAGGATGAAGGAACTTCTTAATCCTTTCCGGTACGGATTACTTTCCTTTCAGTACCTTTCACACAAGATGCTGCGCTGGACCCTGGTACCGGTATCTTTCATATTGATATTCGTGCTTAACCTGGTATTATTAATTCAGGGTAAGGATAATCAATATCTGTATTTTATATTGTTTATAATTCAGTTATTATATTACCTGCTGGTTCTAACCGGCCGGTTGCTTAGGACAAGAAACCTGAAAGCTAAAATTATCTTTTTACCCTACTATCTGTTTATCATGAACTATTCGGAGTTATCAGGCATGATCATGTATTTTTCAGGTAAGCATACCGCCCTGTGGGAAAAAGCAAAACGCCAGTAGAACTGACTTTCTCACTTCGTTAGGTTCATACGACCTGATCTCAAACATTCTGAATATACACTGTGAGTTTGTAGACAAACTCTAATCACAGGGTCTGCTGAAAATTAATTATATTTTTTTTAACGAAATATTGGTCAAAACCCCTGCACTTACAAACAAATAATCTCAGTATAATACTCATAAAAAATTTATTTCGTGTTTTTCAGCAGGCTCTAATTAGGACATGTTATTTACTTATGCTAATTTTGCCGGTGTTATTATTTGAAATAACAATATCCTGTTTTAAATATACTTACCTGGTGACAAGATGGCAGATTCAGAATTTTCCGACAGATTAAATACAGTCAAAGAAGCAGTTGATGCAATCCGTAAGGGAGAGGTGATCATTGTTGTTGATGATGAAGACCGTGAAAATGAAGGCGACTTTATTGTTGCAGCAGAACTGGTTACTCCGGAAATAGTAAATTTCATGGCTACGCGCGGCAGGGGACTGATATGCGCACCCATCCCCGAGTCGAAATGTGAAGAACTGGAACTACAAATGATGGTGGATAATAATACATCATACCACGAAACGGCTTTTACAGTGTCTGTGGATCTCCTCGGACATGGCTGTACCACCGGCATATCGGCCAATGATCGTGCTAAAACAATACTGGCACTGGTGGATGATACCACATTGCCTGCCGACCTTGGCCGCCCGGGGCATGTGTTCCCCTTAAAAGCAAAAGAGAAAGGCGTTTTGCGCCGTCCGGGTCATACTGAAGCTGCTGTCGACCTGGCCCGCATGGCAGGCTTAAAACCCGGCGGTGCCCTTGTTGAGATAATGAACGAGGACGGAACCATGGCAAGGCTACCGCAACTAATTAAAATTGCACGAAAGTTTAACCTGAAGATCATCACTATCAAAAGTCTGGTTGCCCAGCTTTTGAAAACCGAAAGCCTGGTGATCAAGGGAGATACTGTGAAACTTCCCACAAAATACGGTGATTTCAAAGCTATTCCTTTTATACAAAAATCAAATAAAATGGAACATGTAGCCTTGTTCAAGGGTACATGGACTAAAGACGAACCAGTATTGGTCCGGGTCCATTCCTCATGCGCCACAGGAGACATTTTTGGTTCTTACCGCTGCGATTGCGGCCCGCAACTTCATGAAGCGCTTCGTAAAATTGAAGCTGAAGGAAAAGGAGTGCTTCTGTATATGAACCAGGAAGGAAGAGGCATCGGGCTTTTCAATAAAATCAGGGCATACAGGCTGCAGGAACAGGGAAGAGATACGGTGCAGGCAAACCTTGATCTTGGTTTCCTCGAAGATGAAAGGGATTATGGCGTTGGAGCAAATATTTTACGCGAGCTCGGTTTAAGCAAAATCAGGCTGTTAACGAATAATCCTGTAAAAAGGGCTGCCCTGGAAGGCTACGGCCTGAAGATCATGGAAAATGTCCCCCTGGAGATTCCTCCCAACGAATACAATCACTTTTATCTGAAAACCAAACGTACGAAGATGGGACATTTTCTGGAGTTGCTGGATGAAAATAAGGATGATGAAAAAAACATCTGAATATTTCCGGATATGGTTATAAAGGATATCAAAGGCGTCTTCATGGGTACACCTGAATTCGCGGTAGCTTCATTAAAAAAGCTACTGGAAAATGACATTCATGTTGCAGCTGTTATCACTGCTCCCGACAAGCCCGCCGGCAGAGGACGTGAGCTACAGTCATCACCTGTAAAAAAGTTTGCAGCGGAACATGATCTGCTAGTTCTTCAACCCGCTAACCTGAAAGACCCTGCATTTATTGAAGAACTGGGAGCACTGCATGCAAACCTTCAACTGGTTGTGGCTTTTCGTATGCTTCCCGAAGTAGTATGGTCAATGCCCGAATACGGAACGGTAAACCTCCACGCCTCACTCCTGCCCGACTATCGTGGTGCGGCTCCCATAAACCGGGCTATCATGAACGGAGAAAAGAAAACCGGTGTTACCACCTTTTTTATTGAAAAAGATATTGATACCGGCAATATCCTTTTCAGTGAAGAAGAAGATATACACCCTGATGATACAGCAGGTGATCTGCATGACAGACTGATGCATAAAGGTGCCGGACTGCTTTTAAAAACTGTTGAGGCTATTCGTAATGATAATTTTCAGGCCCGTTCACAGGCTGAACTGATAAAAGACAAAAAATCAATTAAAAAGGCTCCCAAAATAACCAAAGATGATTGCAGGATCAACTGGCGGGATGATATGGAAAGTATATATAACTTTATCAGGGGACTCAGCCCTTATCCTGTGGCATGGACTAACATTAAGCACCATGATGAGATGATCATGCTAAAGATCTTTAAAGTACAAAAGGCTCCTGGAACACATAATGATACTGCCGGAACCCTGCACACTGACAATAAACATTATATTAAAGTATCGGTAAAGGGAGGATATATTAACATAACTGAATTACAGCAAGCCGGCAAAAAAAGGCTTGCCGTTGATGAATTTCTTCGCGGCTTTCCTGATTTTAACCAGTGTGAATTAATTATATATTAAACCATGGCTCTTATGCCGGGTCAAACTCAAACTGCATTTCCTCCTCGTGGTCTTTGACTTCCCTGATCTTTATATCCGATATCCTGATAAGGGGCTTGTCTTCCTTTTTGATCTTCCTCCTGAGACTTAATTCCTGGCCCGCCAGAGGTTCCTCACCAACCTCCATCTGATTCTTTTTGTATAATTTCTCCAGCTTAATACCATATAACTGGGAAATGTCATGCATGGTCTCTCCTTCATTCACAATATGCCGGTCATTGCCAATAGCCGCCCTGTTTCTTTTTGGCTGCAGGTATACTATATCACCCTCCTGTAATGATTCGTTCCGCGGAAATTCATTATATTTTGTAAGCTGCCATGACATCATGAAAAACTCATCGGTAATCGTATTAAGCCGGTCACCGGACTGTGCATAAACAAATTTTATCCTGTTGTTATAATGTATCTTTCTCGTGGAGCTTCCTGACTCACTGGCAAATATTCTGTCTTTCCGGTCTCTTTCTTTCCGGGCAGCTGTCATTATGCCCTGATCAAGTTCATACAATCTGTATTCTTCAATGATCCTTATCAGCGCTTTGTCATATGTTTTACTTGTAGCATAACCAGCAGTTTTCAAGCCTTTTGCCCAGCCTTTATAATCAGTGGGTTCCAATCCGAAAAGGAATGAATACCTGCTTCGGGAAGTAAGAAAATCGGAATGATCGGTATATGAATGATCAGCATTCCTGTACCTGCGGAAACATTCATTGCGTTTATCATCATCCTCCCTTATAGTCCTTCCGGTCCAGTCATGACATTTAATACCGAAATGATTATTTGCTTTCTTTGCCAGCCGGCTGTTGCCGTTCCCCGACTCAAGAATTCCCTGGGCAAGTGTTATGCTTGCCGGAATGCCCGTGCGTTTCATTTCTTTAACGGCAATCTCCCGGTAGGCAGCGATATAATCTTCCCGTGTCATGTTTCCGTTGTTCTGTGCCTGTATGGAAAAGGTAAAAAATACCGGTAAAAGAAATATTATCCCCGTTGTCCTGTTCATTTTGAAATCATTTTATGCAAAACTAAAATTTTATTATATAAGCTGTATTATTCAGCGTCAGGCTTTTTCAACATATCAGGAAATTCTCATTCATTATCCGAACTTTCCCCACAAGGGTTCATTCGCGGGAGGATTAGCCCTGATAGTGAGCAACTCACCTTTCACAGGATGGATAAATTCAATCTTTGAAGCATGGAGACTGATACCGCCATTGGGATTTGAACGGTCATACCCGTATTTAAGGTCCCCTCTTACCGGGCAACCGATATAAGCCAGCTGTGCCCTTATCTGGTGATGCCTGCCGGTATAAAGCTGTATTTGCAGCAGGTAATAATTATGTGATCTCCCGGCAATCTCATATTTCATCCTGGCTTCTTTGGATCCCGGCATCTCTATCTCATGACAATATGATTTGTTTTGTTTCCCGTTTTTAATAAGGTAATGTATAAGCTCATCAGACGATTTTGGAGGTTTGTTCTTTACAATGGCATGGTACTCTTTGCCAATTTTTCCTGACCGGAACATTTCGTTTAAACGTGATAAGGACTTCCCGGTACGGGCAAAGAGCACAACACCGCTAACAGGCCGGTCGAGCCGGTGAGAAACACCCAGGTACACATTGCCGGGTTTATTATATTTTTCTTTCAGATAGGCTTTTAACCGCTCATTTAATGCAGGATCGCCGGTAATATCCTGCTGTACAAGATCACTGTTGCTTTTGTTAACAGCAATCAGATGGTTGTCTTCATAGAGTATTTCCGGTATGCCGCCTGTCATATGCAACTGATCAGTATTGCTCTTTCTCATTCGGAAAATCGCGGGTTCTCACATCATTAATGTATCCTTCCACAGCCCCCTTGATCTCCATATAAAGATTATGATAGCGGCGCAAAAAGCGTGGTGAAAATTCCTGGGTAATTCCAAGCATATCATGAAGAACAAGCACCTGGCCGTCAACATGGGGGCCTGCTCCTATTCCGATCATCGGGATCTTCAGTTCTTTACTGACCTGCTCACCAAGCTTCGCGGGTATCTTCTCCAGCACTATACTGAAACACCCCAATTGTTCAAGCAGATGGGCATCGCTAATAAGCTTTTCGGCCTCTTCATCTTCACGTGCCCTTACAATATAGGTGCCAAATTTATGTATGGACTGCGGTGTAAGGCCCAGATGTCCCATCACCGGTATGCCGGCTGATAATATCCGTGTGACAGATTCCCTTATCTCTTCGCCTCCTTCCAACTTGACCGCCCCTGCACCTGTTTCCTTCATTATCCGAATAGAGGAAAGCAACGCTTCTTTCGAATTACCCTGGTAAGTCCCGAAAGGAAGATCAACAACCACCAAAGCGCGACTGACGCCATTTACCACCGAAGTGGCATGGTAGATCATATTATCCAGGGTAATGGGCAGTGTTGTATCATATCCGGCCATCACATTGGATGCCGAATCACCAACAAGGATGACATCCACTCCGGCATTATCAAGTATCCTGGCCATTGAATAATCATAGGCAGTTAACATGGCTATCTTTTCACCCCTTAATTTCATTTCATTGAGTACGTGGGTGGTTACTTTTCTTATTTTTGATTGTTTTGACATAATAAATAATTATTGTCTGTCCATAAAGTCCCATTTGCCGCGTTACGCTTGTCCGAAAATTGCTCTTTTACGACTAGTAAACTCCGCGTTTTCGGACCGCGCGAGCCTTGCAAATGCAACCTTCTGAACAGACACATGTACGGTTAAACATTTTGACTACTTTATAGACTAACTCTAGTCCCCGGTACAAAGTTGATAAATATAATGACATTAAAGCTTCTCACCCTGAAAAATTTTCCAGTAAAATTTGCCAATGCTGCCTTTTTGTCACAATCTTCACAATTTTTCTGCATTTTCTTTGCAGGAATATCCGAAATAATGACAGAAAATGACAATGGCATAATCATTGACTAAATAAATGCAAAAATTGAATATACATTAATCATAAAAAAATAGTATAACATGGGTAAAATAATAGGTATTGATTTAGGGACCACTAACTCTTGTGTAGCAGTAATGGAGGCAAATGAGCCTGTTGTTATTCCTAACAGTGAAGGCAAGAGGACAACTCCTTCAATGGTAGCATTTATTGAAAACGGTGAACGCAAGGTTGGAGATCCCGCGAAACGACAAGCAATCACAAATCCGGAAAAAACAATATCTTCTATTAAGAGGTTCATGGGGGAAACTTTTGATAAAGTCCAGACCGAGATCAACCGGGTACCTTATAAAGTAATAAAGGGAGAGAATAATACCCCCAGGGTGGAAATAGAAAAACGAAAATATACCCCGCAGGAGATCTCAGCAATGATCCTGCAAAAAATGAAAAAAACGGCTGAAGATTACCTGGGACAGGAAGTGACGGAAGCAGTGATCACGGTACCTGCCTATTTTAGTGACTCACAGCGCCAGGCTACAAAAGAAGCCGGAGAAATATCCGGACTTAAAGTAAAAAGGATCATTAACGAGCCTACTGCCGCATCACTGGCATACGGACTGGACAAAAAGAGCAAAGACATGAAAATTGCTGTTTTTGACCTTGGTGGAGGAACATTCGATATTTCTATCCTTGAACTGGGTGACGGCGTTTTTGAAGTGAAATCCACCAACGGCGACACGCATCTCGGGGGGGACGATTTTGACGAAGTGATCATAAACTGGCTGGCTGAAGAATTTAAGAAAGATGAGGGACTTGACCTGCGAAAAGATCCTATGGCTTTGCAGCGTTTGAAAGAAGCATCAGAAAAAGCAAAAGTAGAACTTTCAAGTGCAACATCAACAGAAATAAATCTTCCCTATATAATGCCGGTTGACGGTGTACCCAAACACCTTGTAAAAACCCTTTCACGGGCAAAATTTGAAAGCCTGTCCGATAAGCTTATCCAACGCACTATCGAACCGTGTAAGAAAGCGCTTAAAGACTCCGGGTTAAGCAACAATGAGATTGACGAAGTTATCCTGGTGGGTGGTTCAACAAGGATACCTGCTATCCAGGAAGTAGTGGAAAAGTTCTTTGGCAGAAAGCCATCCAAAGGAGTAAATCCTGATGAAGTTGTTGCTGTCGGTGCTGCTATACAGGGAGGCGTGCTTACCGGTGAAGTGAAAGATGTACTCCTGCTTGATGTAACCCCGCTGTCATTAGGTATTGAAACAATGGGCGGAGTGTTCACAAAGCTCATAGAGTCAAATACCACGATACCGACACGGAAAACGGAAACATTCACCACGGCTGCAGACAATCAGCCTTCGGTTGAGATACACGTATTGCAGGGTGAACGTCCGATGGCACAAGGAAATAAAACGATCGGCAGGTTCCATCTCGATGGTATACCACCTGCACCAAGGGGAGTTCCCCAGATTGAAGTTACATTCGACATTGATGCAAATGGTATTCTTAATGTTTCTGCAAAAGATAAAGGAACAGGGAAAGAACAAAGCATACGTATCGAAGCTTCATCAGGCCTTACAGAAGATGAGATCAAAAAAATGAAGGAAGAAGCAAAGGCAAATGAAGCTGAAGACCAGAAACAAAAGGAAAAAATCGATAAGATGAATGCTGCCGACAGCCTGATCTTCCAGACTGAAAAACAGCTTAAAGAATTTGGCGATAAGCTTCCCGCTGATAAGAAAGAGCCAATAGAAAAAGCCTTAAGCAGTCTGAAAGAAGCACACAAGAGCCAGGATCTGGAAGCTATCGATAAAGCCACAGCCGAACTGAACTCGGTATGGCAGAGTGCCTCGGAAGAAATGTATAAAGCAAGCCAGCAAGCCCAGGGCGCGGAAGCGCGGGGTGGCAGTGAAAGCCAACAGGACAAAGGATCCGGTGGCGGTGGCGATGACGACCAGGAAGTAACGGATGTCGACTTCGAGGAAGTAAAATAATGGAAACTAAGTAGTGTCTGTCCATAAAGTCCCATTTGCCGCGTTACGCTTGTCCTGAAATTGCTCATTTACGACTTGTAAACTACGCATTTTCGGACTGCGCGAGCCTTGCAAATGAATCTTAATGAACAGGCACATGGCCGGTTAAACATTTTGCCGGATTAATAAACAGACTCTAAATAAAAAAGAAGGTTGCCATGGAAATGGCAGCCTTTTTTTTTATTCTGATTACAGCATAAAAACCTGCCTTTGCTAACCCAAACCCACTGTTTACTAATTTAGGGTTAATACTCGTCAAAAAAATAGTTATTTATTTTATTAAAATTTAATACTTTTATAATTTGTATATTATTAATCAACCAAAACTATCCTATGAAAAAACCATCTTACAAGATCACCTTACTGAAAAAATATTTCAGGAAATTCTGTAATCTTCATTCACGCCTCAAACAGCTAATACAGAATGGCGACTTCTTCAACATGCCTGTTGAATTCCGGAACCGTATGATCAGAAGGCTTCAATTGTACTACAAACGCCTAACCCGGATGCCGGATAAACAAAAACTAAGATGGGCCACGGCAGCTTTAACTTTAATCCTGACTGCTTCAACCCTGCATGCAGGATTCACTGATCCCGTAAAACTTACCGGTTTCCGGGTTAATACAGATGCAGCTCCTGCATTTGTTGACCTGGATGATGATGACGACCTTGACATTGTTGTGGGCGACAGCACAGGTGTATTGAATTATTTCGAAAACAGAAATGATCAGTACTTTCAACTCACCGGCACGGATAATCCTTTTAACGGTATTGACAAAGGAAAATACGCGAAACCGGCATTTGCCGATGTGGATGATGATGGTGATTTGGATCTGCTTTATGGAGAGTACGGTGGCGGAGTGTACTATTACCGGAACAATGCCGGTTCATTCACAGAGATTACCGGTGTAGGAAATCCCTTTGACGGAATTGACCCCGGGGGATTTGCCAGCCCGTTCTTTGCCGATGTGGATGACGATGGCGATCCGGACCTTTTAATCGGGGAATTGATGGGTGTGATCTATTACTGGGAAAATGACGGGGGAACATTTACCGAACAAACAGACGCGGATAATCCTTTTAACGGAATCGATGTTGGTACCAGGGCAGTTCCCTATATGATGGATTATGATAATGACGGGGACCTTGACCTGTTTGTCGGGGATAAATACGGAACCCTCTCCTATTTCGAAAATGATGGTGGCACATTTACGAAACTTACGGGCGGGGATAATCCCTTATCAGAAGTAGTCCCCGATACAGCATGTGCACCTGTTTTAATGGATGTGGATATTGACAATGATCTTGACCTGGTGCTGGGAGATGGGTCTTTTGACTATTTGCGCTATTTCGAAAATGAAGAAGGCAGCTATAATGAAAAACGGGGAACATTAAATCCATTTGAAGGAATATGGGTCGGATCAGCAGCTGCCCCGGTACTGGCTGACCTGGATGATGATGGTGACAATGATATGATAATCAGCAATATATTCGGAGAATTATTTTACTATGAAAATGTAAATGGAGATTTTATCCCGGTACAGGAAGTGGATAATCCTTTCAGCGGGTTAGTGCCCGGTACTTATGCCACCCCGTTTATTGCTGATGAAGACGGGGACGGCGATCTTGATCTTCTGGCAGGAATTTCGGATGGAACTATCGTATATTATATTAATGACGGGGGCTCGTATGTTGAGCTTACCGGAACTAACAATCCCTTTAACGATATTGATATAGGCGGCTATGCAGCTCCTTTTATGATTGATTACGACGGAGAAGGAGATCTTGATCTTTTTATCGGGAACAATGCAGGTACGATAAGCTATTATAAAAATGTTGAAGGGAATTATGTTGAACAAACCGGAGCGAATAATCCCTGTGATGGTATCGATGTCGGAACTTTTTCAAGGCCTTACTTTATCGATTATGATGATGACGATGATCTTGATATTTTCATTGGGTCTGATTCTTCGGATGATGTTAAATATTACGAAAATGACGGGGGAAGCTTTGTAGAACGCACCGGAACGGATAATCCATTAAGCGAGGTATCTGCAAATTATCCGGCAATTTATTTTAACGATACGGATGGAGATGGGGATAAAGATTTTTATGTCGGCCATTACAATGGCAATATCTTCTATTATGAATACCTGACACCGGAAGTTACAACAAATCCTTCTTCCGGACTTACCACTACAGAAGAAGGAGGTACTGCCATATTTAACGTTGTACTGAGCAGTGAACCCACTCACAATGTTATAATCAATGTAAACAGTACAACAACTACCGAGGGTACGGCAGATCCAAACTCAATAACATTTACACCGGCCAACTGGTCTGACCAGCAATCAATTACTATCACCGGTGTGGATGATGACACAGACGACGGGGACCAGGTATACCATATCACACTGACAGCATCAAGCGATGATAGCGAATACGATGGAATAACAATCAATGATGTTGAAGTGACCAATATCGATAATGATGATCCGTCTTCCATTCCTGATCCGGACGCACTACCTGAAATTAATGTATTTTCAGTTGACAACCGCCTTATTATTGAGGCTGGAAACACCCTTGTTGAAAAAGTTGAAATATATGATATTTCAGGTACCCGTGTAGCATACAGTGAAATAAATTCAACAGGGAAAACTGAAATGGCGATAGCTGATATTCATAAAGGTATATACATTATCAAGGTTTTCAGCACTTCAGGAATTACTACTGAAAAAGTGGTTTTCTGAAAATACCCTGTAAAGACATAATAAAGCCGGCTAAAAACCGGCTTTATTATTAAAATACAGTCAATTCAATATTTTACGTGAAATAAAAACCTGAATGTGCTTTTTTACGTACTTCCTGCCCAGCCTGTTATATATTTTCATCATTTCACCGTTATCAGTGTTAATTACCCAGCGTGCAAGTGGTATTTCCAATCTCAATTGTTCTTCAAAGGATTTTCTGATCAGGGCAATTCCGTATCCACGTTCCCTGTTATCGGGAAATAAAAATAAATTATTGTATTCAACACAATTTGGTGCAATATGATAAGCCAGATTCCAGCCAATAAGCCTGCTATCTTTGGTCAGGAAATAACTGGCAGGCAAAAATACATGTTCATGATGCTGTAATGGATTAAATTCAACAGGAATCCTGCTTACCTCCATAATATGCTTCAATTGTTCTTCATATTCATCCGGCAAATCCTTCCGGTTGATCAGGGAAAGATTTGAAGGAAGATAATGATCCGGCCATGGCACCTTTAAATAATCATGAATATCTGCTTCAGCTATAATTCTTGCTACATATGGCAATTCCCATCCCCTTCTCTCAATCATTTTTTTCACTGTTTCAAAATTTTTCCATTCATCCCTCAAACGTACCTGCATAAAACGGAATTTATTACTTTTCAAATGCTTTTCCATTATTTCCAGCATTTGTGAGCCTATACCCCTGTTACGTTCATCGGGCAAAACGAACAAGGAAAACAGTTCGGAAACACCATTTGATCCGGTATCTGCCAGCATTGCCCCGATAAGCTTTTTACCTCTCAGCGCCAGCACTGCGATACAGGGTTCATGCAGATTCATAGAAAT
>CAZBJH010000037.1:16338-25887 GCA_964492185.1 uncultured Bacteroidales bacterium
ATCAGTGCACTGAATTCTGAGAAACTGATCCAACTACCCCGTACTTTTGATAATGCTATGGGTATTGCACTCAATAAATCAAAGCTGGCCGTCGCATGCAAACACAATGTCCGGCTGCTGAAGAATTTTCCCCAACTGGCTCCCTCTTATCCGGCCCGGCCAAATACATATGATGCTTTTTTTGTTCCGGTCTGCAGTTATAATTCAGGAAAACTCGATCTTCACGATCTTAATTTCCTGAATAATAAACTTACCGGAATCAATACCTTATTTTCATGCATCGCGGAAATAAATAATGAATACAGCTTTGAACCCGTCTGGCAACCCCCGTTCATAAGTGATCTTTTGCCGGAAGACAGGTGCCATTTAAACGGCATGGCAGTGAAGGATGAAAAAATCGAATATGTTACCGCTTTAAGCTCTGCAAATACTGCCCGGGGATGGAGGAACAATAAAATGGATAGTGGAGTGATCATTAATGTGCCGGATAATAAAGTTGTACTTGATAATTTATCCATGCCTCATTCTCCCAGGATCTATAACAATAAACTGTATTTCCTGAACTCATCATTGGGCGAATTGAGATTAGCTGACACGGATAAACGTACAAGTAAAGTCATTGTTCAACTGGGGGGATATGCAAGAGGTATGGCAAAATACGGAGATTACCTTTTCATCGGAATATCAAAACTACGGCATTCTACTCCCCCGTTCAATGAATTACCCATAGCCAAAACCTCTTTTGCCGGAGTTGTTGTTGTGGACCTGCCCGGTAAAAAAGTGATCGGACAAATCAGATTTGAAACAAGCGTAGATGAGATATATGATGTGAAAATACTTCCGGATTACCGCCGGCCGGGGATAATAACAAACAACAGGAAAGAAAGCAAGATGTTTATTACAATGCCTTCGGATACTTTTTGGGAAGCAAAAGAAAAAAGTGAATAACTGGTATAACGTAATATAATAAATTCGTATTATTATTAAAAGAAATGCATACGCGTATTATTTTTTTCATTCTGATAATTATGATAACCTGCCCGGTGATTATTAAAGCAAATACGGTGCCTTCGGATACTGTATTCAACCGGACAAATGAACAGGGGGAAAAGCAGGGTTACTGGAAAAAAGAATATCCTGACGGATCATTGATGTACAGGGGTTATTTTGAAAACGGAAAGCCGGTGGGTGAAATGAGACGTTACTATTCTTCAGGAGAATTACAGGCCGCAATGGACTATGGCCCGGACAGCGAACATGTAAGTGCCCGGCTATATTACAATAACGGGAACCTGGCCGCTGAAGGAAATTATTACATTAAGGAAAAAGACAGTACCTGGAATTACTACAGCTACTTTACAGGTAACCTTAAGCTGAAAGAACATTATATAAAAGGTAAAAAACACGGTACATCAACATACTACTATCCAAATGGTGTGATCTCGGAAACAGTGGAATGGAAAAATGATGTAAAACACGGCGAATGGATCCAGTATTTTGATAACGGTAAAAATAAATTATGCGCCAATTATGATAACGGAAAACTATCCGGAAGATTTATTGTTTATTATCCTTCGGGACAAATAAAAGTGCTGGGGCATTATAAAAACCACAAAATGCATGGCACCTGGGTCTATTATGACGAAGAGGGTGAACTGCTTTCAGAAATAAAATATAATTACGGGATCCCGGAAAACAAGGAAAAACTCACCGAAAAAGAACAGGAGTTTTTCGATATGATTGAAGAAAACAAAAATAAATACAGTGAACCCGAACCTGAGGACTTAATACCCGGGGCCGGTAGCTTTTAAAAACAATAATGAACCGTTTATGGCTCCTGATATTACTTTTGCCGGCACTACCGGCTACGGCTCAGATAAAAACTGCACCGGACAGGTATTTTATTCAGTTTACCGATAAGAACAACAATCCTTATTCGCCCGACAGGCCCGGGGAATTCCTCTCAGAACGGGCCCTGCAGCGCAGGCAAAGACAGGGCATTAAGATTGATCAAACGGACCTCCCGGTCACACCTGATTACCCCGACAGCCTTGAGGCTCTGGGACTGAAAGTTATTAACCGGTCGAAATGGTTCAATGCCGCTACGGTATATTCAAAAGACAGCTTATTGATCGACACCCTGCACAGACTGTCTTTTATCAAAAAGCCCCGGGTTGTGAAAGCAGCGAGTTACGACGACAAACCAAGGCACTATCCTAAGTTTGGATTTTTAAATACCGAAGAACCCCTGGATTATGGCGGATCATCCCGGCAAATAGAAATAATGAACGGCCATTTCCTTCATGATCAGGGATACAGGGGGGAAGGAATCCATATTGCAGTAATTGATGCCGGGTTCCTGAATACAGACTTATTACCGGCATTTGATTCCCTTTGGGCCAATGACCAGGTACTGGGATGGCGGAATTTTGTTCATGACAGCATAAGTATTTTCGACAGTCATTACCATGGGATGTCTGTCTTATCTATAATTGGCGGCAATATCCCCGGTGAACTTATCGGTACGGCCCCAAAAGCCAAATTCTGGCTGCTGCGCTCGGAGGATGTGAGTTCTGAATACCTTATAGAGGAAGATAACTGGATTGCAGCCATTGAGTTTTCCGATAGCGCCGGAGTTGATGTTGTTAATACATCTCTCGGATACTCTACATTCGATGACCCGCGGCAAAACCACAGTTACCGGGATATGGACGGAAATACCACACGCGTATCCGTTGCATCATCACTTGCAGCATCAAAAGGTATGCTTATTGTTAACAGTGCAGGAAATGAAGGTGCCAAATCGTGGAAATATATCACGGCACCGGCAGATGCAGAAAACATCCTGGCGGCAGGTTCGGTTGATGCCAGGGGTAACATTGCAGTGACCAGCTCACGGGGGCCTTCATCTGACGGCAGGGTTAAACCCGATATTGTTGCCATGGGACACGGGACATACCACCAGAGTTACAGGGGAATAGTGGAAACAGGTAGCGGTACATCATTTGCCGCACCTTTAATTTCGGGAATGGCAGCATGCCTGTGGCAGGCAAATCCTGATGCCGGTATACCTGATATACTCAGTACAATAAAGAAAAGTGCAGACCGGTATTATCATCCCGATTCAATTTACGGTTATGGCCTGCCCGACTTTTTCAAAGCACATCTTATGCTTCAGATGCAATTTAACAATACCTCAGACGATGAATTAACCTTGCATGTTTTCCCTAATCCCTCGGAAAAATATTTTTATGCAGGCTTTTCAAGCCTTAATGCCGGCACATTGAACGCGAAAATTTTTGATCTTTCAGGGAAAATATTGTATCATAAGGAGATCACTGCTGAAAAAGGCTATAATCTTATTATGATCGATGATACCGGCAAGCTGTCTTCAGGAACCTATATATTTCAAATAAATCCGGATAATAAAATCTTACGCGAAAAAATCATCAAATACTGAACAACTGTTATGGAAAAGGAATCCCTTTCGATATTTCAATTGAACCGGATAATTAAAGACACCCTGAAAAGTGCACTCGATATGTCCTACTGGGTGATAGGTGAGATCAGCGATATCAATATCAACTCCAGGGGCCACTGCTACCTTGAACTGGTAGAAAAAGATGAATATTCGGACCGGATAATTGCAAGGGCAAGATGTACAATATGGGCTTCAAGGTTCAGTATGCTCAGGCCTTATTTTGAAACATCCACAGGACAGGAACTTACGCCGGGAATAAAAATCCTTGTAAGAGTAAGTGTTGAATTCCACGAACTTTATGGCATGAGCCTTAATATCAAAGATATCGAACCCTCATATACCCTGGGGGAAATTGCACGCCTCAAACAGATGATATTAAGCAGGCTGGAGAAAGAAGGAGTGTTGAATATGAATAAAGAAACAGAATTGCCGCTACTGCCACGGAGAATTGCAGTGATATCCTCCACAACAGCTGCAGGATATGAGGACTTTCGCGACCAACTGCTTAATAATCCACAGGGATATAAATACTATATCAAACTATTCCCGGCAGTGATGCAGGGAGAAGAAACCGAAAAATCGATCATCCGGGCCCTTGATAAAATTTTTAATTATGAAGATGTTTTTGACGTGGTAGCAATTATTCGCGGCGGAGGAGCCAAGTCTGACCTTAACAGCTTCAATTCGTACGAACTGGCATATCACATTACACAGTTCCCGCTTCCGGTTATCACGGGCATTGGCCATGAACAGGATGAAACAATACCTGATATCGTTGCCCACACGCGAATGAAAACCCCAACTGCAGTTGCAGAGTTTCTCCTGGAAAGATTTGCAGATATTGAAAGTTACCTGGAGGATCTGGAAATATCACTTATTGAACAAACAAACAGAACACTACGTAAGTACAATGAAAAACTAAATCAAATTTGTACACGATACGGTCCGGCAGTGAAAAGCCTGTTAATGCTGCAGGATAATAAGCTGAAGTCACTGGGTTCGGAAATGATCCATGCTTCAAAAAAGTTCTTGTCCCGTCATCTTAAAACACTGGAAATAAATGCTATAAATGTAAAATCGGAAATTCACGACTATTATAAAAGCAAGAAATATAAACACAGGAACATTAGCCTGCTTCTCATTGAAAAATCCCGAAAAACATTTGATATAAGAAAACACGGACTGGAGATCCTGTCTGAAAAATGTTACTATCTCGATCCCCGGAATATTCTTAAACGTGGTTATTCTATTACGAGGAAGAACGGCAAAGTTGTTTTGAGTGAAAAAAATATTGAACACGGCGATGAGCTTGAAACGGTATTGTTTGAAGGAAAAGTAATAAGCCGGGCGGTGAAAAACAGTGAGCAGTGAACAGAAAGAGCTCGAAGCTCGAAGCTGGAAGCTCGAAGCTCGAAGCTCGAAGCCACCTAAAGGCTAATCCCCTCCCGGGAGGGGCAGGGATGGGTAATAAACAGCTGGAAGCTCGAAGCTCGAAGCTCGAAGCCAAATATAATTATTAAATTAACATATACTTTTGAAAAAAATCATTATGGAAAAGAAAGAATTATCATACCAGGAAGCCATTCAGGAGGTGGAAGAGATCCTTCAGCAAATAGAAAAAGAGGAACTGGATGTTGATGAGCTTACCACCCGCGTTAAAAGGGCTTCCGTTTTGCTGAAGATCTGCAAAGATAAATTACGGACCACTGAAAATGAGGTTGAGAAGATTATTGGTGATATTGACACTGAAGTAGAATAACACAGTTCGATTTACTTTTTTTATATAGTTAATAAAAATAAGCAAAAAACCCTGCCGTTTGCAGAAAATGCCCTTCAAGGGCTAATTGTTTCGAACCGCTCCCTACGCGGTTCGACTTACTTTTTTACTCCCCTGTCGGGTCGTGAGATCGCCTTCGGCTAAGTTGCTACAGCGAAAAAAAGTAAGCAAAAAACGCCGCCGCTGACAGGATTTTCCTGAAAAATCAAGGTGCCACCTAAAAATCGAGAACTCCTTACGTCGGACAGCTCGATTTTCTCAACGGTGATCACCTTGATTTTTTTTAACGGAAAATCCTGAAGGCGGGGTACCGATTCTGTTAATAGTATTTTTAAAAGTAAAGCTACCGTCAGGGACTTACATTGTTTATGATAAGCTGTACTATAACAGAAGGAAGCCGGTATTCCGCGAAGCCCACGTCCATTGAAATAAGCATAAAGTTTTGCAGTAGCGGAGGCCGTCTCAGAAAAATCGCGTAAGATTTCAAGGAAGGTTTTCGTCGCGGGGTACTGGAGGAACCCTGTCCGAGCGACGACGAAGGAGGAGTGAGTTTGGGTTTCGCATGGAGAAAACCTCCCGTAGTAAATCGAGCGATTTTTATGGAACGGTAACTTTTTTTGCCTACTTTTTTGTGTGGAAGACAAAAGAGTAGGTCGAACTGCCTTGCTGGCAGTTCGAAACCCCGGCCCCCAGGAGGAAACCTATACACTGTCGCCCGAAGCCGGTAGAAAGGGCATAAAAAAACCGGGTGTCGAAACACCCGGTAAAACCCTTAAAATTAAACCTAAAATCTCATAAAAAACCTGTAAATAAATGATCTTAAATGTTAACAATTCTATCCCAAAAGTTTACAAATAAATCATTCAACTATATAAACGCTATGACAGATTAATTGTTTCAAAAAACAAGGTGATTTATATCACTAAAAACGAACTCTTATGCCGGCCAGGAAATTGATGCCGGCCTGAGGATAAAAATATGGCGTTTCACCCCACACATAGCCGTTTGCAGAATACATCACATTAAAAAGGTTATTCAACATAGCTGAAAATTCATATGAGCCTGATTCGTCTGTATCAAAACTGTACCGTACATGCAGATTATTAATAAGAAAAGGATCGATACTCTTTTTCTTACTGCCTGTATTATCAAGATATTGCCTGCCGACATATTTCCCGTTTAAACTTATCCTGAGGTCATTCACCGGGGATATTGTAAGCTCTGCTACACTGACTATTTTCGGGGAATAGGCAATATCCACATCTTTGTATAATTCTGTCCCCTCCCCTTCCTTTCTTCTGTAATCTGTTTTATTCCTGCTGTATGCAATGTTACCCCTTCCGGTAAGCCATTCGTTTACCTTTACCGAAGCATCGGCTTCAATACCCGACCGGTAACTTGTTCCTATGTTTTCCCTCACAAAAGAACCCACATCATTGATCTCCCCCGTAAGTACCAGTTGATTTGAATAATGCATGTAAAAGCCGTTTATCGCGTATGAAAACCTGTTTGAATACTTTCGTAAACCCAATTCCATATTATCCAGCTCCTCGTGAACAGGTTCAACACCTGAAGGAGCATCCAGGAAATCATTCCGGTTGGGTTCCCGGTTTGCACGACTGTATGACAGGTAGGCAGATGCCCCGCCATTAAAGGCATAATTCAAACCAAGTTTAGGATTGAAAAAATGAAACTGTTTATCCAGATCGATATCTGCCCCGCCCTTATCAATACCCTCGCATTTATATGCTATATTCCGGTATTGAAGGTCGGTAAAAAAATTAAAACGGTCGCTCAAACTGTATATCACTTTCAAAAAAGTATTAAAATCCGATTTTTGGGCAACATTGTCATAAAACCTGTCACCTATCTCACTGTCACCGGCATACCGGCTCCATCTGATCTCTCCGTAGTGCTTTGCATCATCATAATTATTCCATGCACCCCCCAGGATGGTTTCTAACCTGTTATTCTTATACTGCAATGAAAAGGTGGATCCGTAAAAGTCATTATCCAACCACCTTCTGACGATCATATCACTTTCCGTGACGGTATCATGATAGAAATATTCATAAATTTCTTCTCTTAATATACTGTCTCTGCCAAAAAACAAATTCCCAACAGGGTATTCTTCCAGTGGTTCATTTGAATAATATTGCTCGTAATATCCCCGCCCGTATGTGTAATGCAATGAAAGCTGTAAGCTGAGCTTATCTGTAATATCCTGGCCCAGATGGAACTGGTAATGATCCTGCTGGTAATTATCCGTTTCATTATCGTAAAAACCGAGTATATTCCATTCTTTATCGTAAATAGCCCCGGCTGAATTGAATGTGCGTCCGTATTCTTCCATTTCAAATTCACTTACGCCGTTCCATGCCTGGTAGGTTTTTTCTTTACCGCTGAACACAATGATTTTTGCATTGGTGGTTTTTCCATAATAACCCCCCTGTATAAAAAAAGATTTAAGGTCGGAAAACGATCTGTCGATATAGCCGTCAGAAGAAATTTTTGAAGCCCGCCCTTCAATTGACCACTTGCCTTTCATTAACCCCGTTCCGAAACGGGCATTGGTCTTCCATGTATTGAATGAACCGGCAGATCCGTTAAACTCGGCAAAAGGCTGATCATTCAACCGGTCCGTTTCCACACTGATCGTTGCACCAAAAGCCCCAGCCCCGTTTGTTGATGTCCCTACACCACGCTGTACCTGAATACTCTGCACGGAGGAAGAAAAGTCAGGTATGTTAACCCAGAAAACACCATGTGATTCCGGGTCATTGAGAGGTATACCATTCAGGGTAACATTGATACGCTGAATATCACTCCCCCTGATACGCAAAGCCGTATGGCCGATACCGGCTCCTGCATCCGAGGTGCTGACAACAGAAGGTTCCATACTTAGCAGATATGTAATATCCTGTCCCAGATTTTTGTGCCGGATCTCATCTTTTAATATCATTGAATATGTTACGGGTGTATTTTCTTTGGCCCGTGTTGATCTTACAATAATTTCTTCTCCCCTAACAGTAGCCTGCTTAAGCTTCACCTCAAGATTAATATTGCCTTTTACTTCAAGTTCCTTTCGATAGGTTTCATATCCGACATATGATACAACCAGTTCATAATCTCCCTCGTGTACATCTTCCAGGATAAATTCTCCCTGCACATCCGTTGTGGTTCCGTACGGCGATTTTCTTAACACTACATTAGCTCCGATCAGGGGCTCATTGTTATCATCGGTTACCGTGCCCGAAATAACATAACCATATACAGCACTGGCATAAAAGAAAAAAGCCAATGCAAGTAAAATAATTACTCGCTTCATAATTAATACTTTAAATGTTATTGAATTGTACGAGCAATGATTTTCATTGCCTCTTATCCCTTCGCCGGAATTACCCGGATCAGGTTCTAAGGGTATGATCTCAGCCTGTATTTACCTCCGTGATTAATGGAATAAGGCACCCCCTTAGAGTGGTAAAACGCACTATATAAGTTTGTAAAAACTCATATATACTGCATTTGAAAAGTAAAATTAGAATAAATTCGGGAAACCGCAAATATTGTGCTTATATAATTATTGTCTTTACAACTAGGTCTGATATAGAATAGCGTTGTTATTATATATGCCTTTCAAGGACTAATTGTTTCGAACCGCTCCCCATGCAGTTCGAAACCCCGGCTCGCGGGAAGAAATTAAAACAATATTATTCTATATAATAGCTTTACAGCTTAACAAAAGGCTTAATAAAAAACGGGCTATTGCTGTACGGCTTGTTCGCGTGACGGCATGTATGTTCGTTCAGGCTCTATTCCACCTTAAGAACATCCTTAAATGCTTTCACAAAGGTATCCTTGGGCAATGCTCCCATAGCCATCTGGGGCTGTTCGCCGAGAGGGACAAAAAGCAGGGAAGGAATACTCTGAATGCCAAATATAGCAGCAAGCTCACGTTCCGCTTCAGTATCTATTTTATAAACATCCACTTTATCTTTATACTCATCTTCCAGCTCTTCCAGGATAGGAGCTACCATTTTACAGGGAGCACACCAGTCAGCATAAAAATCAATAATACAGGGTTTGCTGCCTTCATATTTCCATTCCTTGTTCTGTTCAAAATCAAAGACTTTTTCTTTAAATGTTTCTTTAGTCAAGTGTTCAGGCATTGTATGTATATTTTAAT
Organism: uncultured Bacteroidales bacterium; assembly: GCA_964492185.1. GTDB lineage: Bacteria > Bacteroidota > Bacteroidia > Bacteroidales > UBA10428 > JAFGSZ01. The sequence continues at coordinate 25,783 of CAZBJH010000037.1, forward strand.
TTAAGAATTCAATTTATTGTCTTTCAGTAAAAATATTTATGCAAAAATATTACATTATTAACATGATAACACGGATTTTTGTTTTTAAATGATTTTATCCTCCAT
>CAZBJH010000038.1:0-25753 GCA_964492185.1 uncultured Bacteroidales bacterium
GACTGGCAGGACCTGCAAGACTTATTCCTATAAACAAATCAACAAATAAACTTATTGGCCCACCCCTACCCCTCCAGGAGGGGGAATACTCAACTCCTCAACTTCAATTACTCTTCCTTCTCCCTGTATTCCTGAATAATGTCCTGCACCATTTCCGGTGCTACCCTGCCATAGGTTTTATCACCAACTATTACCACGGGAGCCAGCCCGCATGCCCCCACGCAGCGCAGGCAGCTAATGGAGAACATTCCGTCGGCGGTGGTTTCTCCCACATCGATATCAAGCACTTTTTTGAATTCTTCCAGCACATTTTCGGCTCCTCTCACATAACATGCCGTGCCGGTACAGATGGATACAGGGTATTTCCCTTTTGGTAACATGGAAAAAAATGAATAAAATGTTACTACACCATATACTTTGGCGACCGGCACATTCAGTTCCCGGGCCACCACTTCCTGCACTTCTGCAGGAAGATAGCCAAATGTTCCCTGAATTTTATGCAAAACATTAATCAATTCACCGGAACGGTTATCGAATGATTTGCATATCGCTTTGATCTTATCGACATGTGATTTTTTTAATTCAACTTTTATATTGGACATTGTCTTATATATTTTATTATGATTGTTACGATTCGATGTAGATGATTTTTTTGCTTCTGTCTACATAATGCGTATGCAATAGTTTATGTGCTTTATCGCTCATTGGTTTTCCGAGATATTCCTCGTATAGTTTTATAATATAAGGATTTTCGTGCGATTTTCGCAGTGTTTTGTTTTTATCCTCTTTATAAATAGCTTCCATTCGTTTTTTCAGAATGTTAAAATCTCCATGATGTATAGGCTGGCCACCACCCCCGATACACCCCCCGGGGCATGCCATGATCTCAATGGCATGAAAATCAGATTTTCCGTTACGAATATCCTCAAGCATTTGTCTTGCCTTGCCCAATCCGTGAGCGATACCGATATTAATAGGCAATCCGTCAAAATCGATTGTAGCATGGCGGATACCATCCATTCCGCGTAATTCATTAAAATCGATAGCATTTAGTTTTTTTCCGGTATGCAATTCATAAGCAGTTCTTACCGCGGCTTCGATAACACCGCCTGTTGTTCCGAATATCACACCGGCACCTGTTGATTCACCCAGCGGCGCATCAAAGTCATCGTCCGGCAGGGAATTGAAATCAATGTTTGCCCGTTTAATTAATTGGGCCAGTTCACGGGTGGTGATCGAATAGTCCACATCAGGATTGCCATTAACCTTGAATTCATCACGCTGGCATTCGTATTTTTTAGCCAGGCAGGGCATGATGGATACGACAATAAGGTCCTCCCGCGGTGTAGTGATCTTATCAGCAAAATAGGTTTTGGCTATTGAGCCGAACATTTGTTGGGGAGACCGGGCTGTTGACGGGATATCGAGCATATCGATAAACTGGGATTCAAAAAAATTCACCCATGCCGGGCAGCATGATGTCAGGATCGGCAATTTAACCGATTTATCGCCGTTCAGATGGCGGGTAAGCCTGTCAAGCAGTTCGGTGCCCTCTTCCATGATCGTTAAGTCAGCAGCAAAATCAGTATCAAATACATAGTGAAATCCCAGTTGTCGTAAGGCCGATACCATTTTACCCGTTACCAGGGTACCGGGCTCCAGACCAAATTCTTCACCCAGCGCAGCACGCACTGCCGGAGCAGTCTGTACGACCACTTTTTTGGAAGGATTGGACAGGTCCCTGATCAGCTGGTTGGTGTGATTGACCTCGGTCAGGGCTCCCGTGGGACAAACAGCCACACATTGTCCGCAATAGGTACATGTAGAATCTTCCAGGTCCATTTCAAAAGCAGGAGCCACCACGGATGAGAACCCCCTGTTCACAGCCGAAAGTGCGCCGACGGTCTGAAACTCATTACACATGGTTTCGCATCTCCTGCACATGATGCATTTATCCATCTCACGGATAATGCTTGGCGAAAAGTCAGTCCGGTAAGTCGACATTTCAGAAATATCCTGGTTGGGTATTTCCCGGATACCCAGTTTAATTGCCATATCCTGCAGTTCACAATTGCCGGATTTCGGGCATACCAGGCAATCTTTGGGATGATCGGACAGGATCAGCTCCATAACGATCCTTCGGGCATTTAAGACCCGCGTGGTATTGGTCCTTACAACCATTCCTTCAAAGACTTCAGTAGAGCAGGAGGGTGCAAGATTTCTCCTGCCTTCCACCTCAACCGAACAAATACGGCATCCACCGGGTTTATTTTCAATACCCAGGTCACCCAGATCCATATAACATAATACCGGGATATCAATCCCGATTTTTTTGGCGGCTTTGTAAATAGTGGTTCCCTTTTTTACTTCAACCGTTTTATTATCTATTGTGAGTTTTACTTTTTCCATATTTTTCAAATTAATTTGAAATTTGTCAATATACTAATTGATTACCACTGCATTGAATTTACACCGTTCCATACATGCCCCGCATTTAATACATAATTCGGGATTGATCGTATGGACTTCTTTCCGTTCGCCGGTTATTGCACCTACCGGACAGGCCCTGGCACATGCTGTACAGCCAACACAGTTTTCAGCAATAATTTCGTATTTCATTAATGCTTTACATACACCTGCCGGACAACGTTTATCGTCAATATGAGCAATATATTCGTCCCTGAAATTGGCAATGGTTGATAATACAGGATTGGGCGAACTCTGGCCGAGCCCGCACAGCGCAGTATCCTTAATAACATTACCCAGGTTGATCAGCCGGTCAATATCCTGGCGGGTGCCATTTCCTTTCGTAATTTTGTCCAGTAATTCATACAGGCGTTTATTTCCGATCCTGCATGGGGCGCATTTGCCACATGACTCGTCGACTGTAAAGTCAAGAAAGAATTTCGCCACATCAACCATACAATCATCTTCGTCCATCACAACCATTCCTCCCGAACCCATCATCGATCCTGCAGCAATCAGGTTATCATAGTCGATAGGAGTATCCAGGTGCTTTTCCGTGAGACACCCCCCGGATGGCCCTCCGGTCTGTACTGCTTTGAATTTTTTGTTGTTTTTGATTCCTCCGCCGATCTCGAAAATCACTTCGCGTAACGTGATGCCCATAGGCACTTCAATTAATCCGACATTATTGATCTTGCCGGTAAGGGCAAATACTTTTGTCCCTTTCGACTTTTCAGTGCCTATATTACTGAACCATTGGGGACCTTTATTGATGATTACCGGGATGTTCGCCAGGGTTTCCACGTTATTTACCGTAGTTGGCTTACCGAGGTATCCCGATTGGGCCGGGAAGGGGGGCTTGAGAGTGGGCTCCCCGCGGTTTCCTTCCATCGAGTGGATCAGCGCGGTTTCTTCTCCGCATACAAACGCACCGGCACCATACCGCAGGTCAATATCAAATTTAAATCCCGAATTAAGGATATTATTACCCAGTAGTCCATATTTCCTTGCCTGGTCAATAGCTGTTTTTAACCTTTCAATGGCCAGTGGATATTCGGCCCTGATATAAACCAGTCCTTTATTGGCACCAATACAATAAGCACAAATAGTCATGGCTTCTACAACCGAGTTTGGGTCACCTTCCAGTATCGACCGGTCCATGAAGGCTCCCGGATCACCTTCATCGGCATTACAAACCACATATTTTTCGTCACTTTCATTTTTAAAGGCAAGTTCCAGCTTTAGTCCTGTAGGAAATCCCCCGCCCCCGCGTCCGCGCAGGCCTGAATCTTTTAACATCTGAATGGTTTCTTCCGGGGTTTTGGTAGTAAGCACGGTACCCAGCGCTTCATAACCATCCCGTGCAATATATTCATCAATATTCTCGGGATTGATAATACCGCAATTACGCAAGGCAATCCGAACCTGTTTTTTATAAATGTTCATCCCTTTCGAATCGCTTATTTTTTTATGGGTTTCCGGATCCGTAAATAGCAGCCTCTCTACTTTCCTGCCTTTCAGGACATGTTCCTCAACAATAGTTGCTGCATCTTCCGGTTTTACCTGCACGTAAAAGGTATTATCAGGAATAATTTTAACAACAGGCCCTTTTTCACAAAAACCGAAACAACCGGTCATAACAACCTGGGCATAATCATCCAGCCCCTGTTTACTGATCTCCCTGTTCAGATTTTCAGCAATGGTATTGCTTTCGGAAGCTTTACATCCCGCGCCTCCACAAACCAGTAAATGGATTTTATATTCTGACATATTATTTTTCTTTATTATTTCGTTTCGTCAATATTTTGGTAATTCACGGGTATGATCCCTTCAATAAGCTCTCCGTTTTTGATATATCGTTCGATGATCTCATCGGCCTTTTTGGCATCAACATAACCGAATACAACAGGTTCTTTTCCCGGAAGGGTAACTTCCACGGTCGGTTCGGCATAGCAATATCCCATACAACCGGTCTGCGTAACGATTGCTTCGATATTTCTTTTCTCCAGCTCATCCACAATATAGTTCATCGTTTCCTTTGAACCGGATGCTATACAGCAGGTAGCCATGGCAACTTTAATTTGTATTAAATCGCCGGGATGTTTGCTTTTATCGTTCAATTTATCCCGCGTTTTATGCAGGTCATTCAATGTTTTGATTTTTCCCATGTTTACTCTTTATTATAATCTGGTTATTGGGTTATTCTTGAAGTTATGTAATTATTTCCTGACAGAAAAACATCATAAAACCACTTTTTTGATATTTGCATCCTTTTCAGCGATTTTTGTTTATAAAAAAGCATAAATAAAGGATGAAATAGTTTTAATTGTATTGTTGATAATATGTTCCGAATATCACTACGCAAAATTAAGCATTTTGTTGTTATTAAAATAACAATAAATTCTGAAATGCTTAATATGTAATGGTTCTAAATAAATGATAAGGGTAGGAGGTTGAGAGGTTGAGAAGTTGAGAGGTTGAGGAGTTGAGAAGAGAAAGTTGATTTGTTTATCTGTTGATTTGTTTATAAGATAAAACTTTCCTTTCAGCAGTTATTCCCCTCCTCCGGAGGGGGGCAGGGGTGGGTCAATAATAAGTTGAGAAGTTGAGAAGTTGAGGAGAAAAAGTTGATTTGTTGATTTGTTTATAAAGAAAGTCCTGCCGGTCTTGCAAGTCATGCCAGTCCTGCAAGTCATGCCAGTCCTGCCGGTCCCAAAACCAGCAAGAGTTTGAGTATTGAGTAAGAAACCGGTTAATTCACCGATTACCGAATACTTTTTTACTTTCAGCTTTCAGCTTCGAGCTTTTTTCCTTTCGGCTTTCGGCTTTCGGCTTTCGGCTTTCGACTTTCGGCTTTCGCCTTCCGGCTTCCGGCTATTAGGTTTGTTGATTTGTTTATAGGATAAATTTTTTTACTGGTTCGCGGCCTGCTGCTCCCGCAGCCAGTTTATCCATTGATCAAGACCTTCGCCTGTTTTGGCTGAAAGTTCGATGAATTGCAAACCGGGATTGATGCGAAGTGCATATTCACGGGTTTTATTGATATCGAAATCTACATAAGGAAGCAGATCAGTTTTATTAATGATGCAGAGCCGCGATCCGTAAAACATGTCGGGGTATTTCAGAGGTTTGTCATCTCCTTCGGTAACACTGATTATAACTACACGCGATTTTTCACCCAGGTCGAAAAGTGCAGGGCAAACCAGGTTGCCGACGTTTTCGATAAGCAGGAATGAATCATTTTTCGGATTAAGCTCTTTGACGGCACGATTTACCATTTCCGCATCCAGATGGCAGCCTGACCCGGTATTGACCTGGATTACAGGAATTCCGGTTTTTTCAATCCTGTTTGCATCATTCATGCTTTGCTGGTCGCCTTCAATAACAACAAAATCATCCTGATCTTTCATTGCTGTGAGGGTGGTTTCAAGAATGGTTGTTTTGCCTGACCCGGGTGAACTAACAAGGTTTACGGCCGTAATATTCTTCGCTTCAAAAAATCCCCTGTTCCTTTCTGCAACAAGATTGTTTCTTGAAAGCGCGTCCTGCTCAATTGCAATGGTCTTTGATTGATGCTCATCAGCTCCTGAATTATGGGAATGTGAGTGGGAATGCGTATGGTTATGGCTATGCCCGTGGTCATGATTATGGTCATGATCGTGGTGGTGACTGAGTACTGTTCCGTCCCCATGAACATGGGTATGTTCTTCACCGGGTTTTGCCAGGGTATAACCCGTACCGTTTTCTCCGCAACCGCAAGTATCGCACATATTTATTGTTTTATTTTAGTTATTTTACTAATTTATGAAAAAGGGAGGTATGGTGCAAGAAACAGGACTATAATTGTTGTGCTGTTTTATGATAAAGTAATAAAAACTGTTCATTTTTCACCCTTCGTCCCATATCTAACACTATCCGTCCTCCACCTCAATAGATTTAACCTGGAGCTGTTTTCCGCTGATTATTGCAAACTGAAAAGCCCCGCATCGGGGACAGGCATCAGCATAACTGTCTATGGTGAAATGTTTGTGACATTCAGCACATTCTGCCATAGCCGGGATGTCAGTGATAATCACTTCGGCGTTTTCAAGCATGGTACCTTTAGCGGCGGATTCCATGGCAAAATGAAGGGCATCATGTACAACACCCGACAGGGTACCGATCTCAATATCAATACGGTTGATCTTTTTCGCGCCTGCCTGCCGTGCATTCTTTTCGGCTAAGCCGACAATATCAACGGCAATTGAAAATTCGTGCATGACTTATAATCTAAATATCTGTTTAACAAATTCTCGGGAGTTGTTCACCGCTTAACATATTAATAATCCGTGTTCCCCCGGTAAGGGATTCGATCACTGCCCTTCCCGGTTTTTCACTGACCAGTTCACCAATTACAGCAGCATGTTTTCCCAGGGGATGTTGCCGCAGTATATAAAGGATCTCTTCCGCGTGTTCATTATCAACCACCATCATCACTTTGCCTTCATTAGCCAGGTAAAGAGGATCAAAGCCCAGAAGCTCACAAAAACCCAGCACTTCTTCCCTCATGGGAATATCTTTTTCAAGGATATAAACACCAAAATCGCGTTTCTGAACCAGTTCGGAGAGTATGGTGGCCAGTCCGCCGCGGGTTATATCCCTCATATAATGTATGGCACCGGTATTAGTTATACTTTTAATAAGTTGGTTCAGCGGTGCAACATCCGAGGTGACATTACTACTGATGTTCAATTCGTTTCGTGCACTTAGTACAGCCATGGCGTGGTCGCCCAGATATCCGCTGACAAAGATCTTATCTCCCGGGCCGGCCAATTTTCCGCCGGAGATATGACCTGCATTTTTTTCAATGATCCCGATGCCTGATGTATTTATAAAGATCTTATCGCATTGTCCTTTTCGTACTACTTTAGTATCTCCGGTAATGATTTGAATGTCTGCCCGTCCGGCCTCGTCACGCATGCTTGCTACTATCTCTTCGAGCTGTTCCATATCAAATCCTTCCTCTATGATAAAGGAAGCGCTCAAATACAAGGGTACAGCCCCGGATACTGCCAGGTCATTAACCGTGCCGCTTATAGCCAGATTGCCTATATTCCCGCCCGGAAAAAATACCGGGTCCACAACGTACGAGTCAGTAGTGAATGCCAGTTTACATTCAGGAAGATCTGCTATGGCTGAATCCGTAAGTTCATTCAGTTTATCGTTGCCGAAGTATCGCAGGAACAATGAGGTGATAAGCTCATGTGAGAGCTTTCCCCCGCTTCCGTGCCCCAATAATATCTTTTTACTCGTCATTTGCATATCTGTAATAAGCCTGGCAGGCACCTTCGCTGGATACCATGCAGGCGCCGACAGGATTTGAGGGTGTACAAACTTTTTTATAAAGGGTACATTCTTCGGGACTCTTCAGTCCTTTTAACACTTCACCGCAGAGACAGGCTGAGGGATCTTTTGCTATACGATTTTTGATATTAAAATGGTTCTCCGCGTCAAATAATTCATATTCTCCACGTATCTTCATGCCGCTATCCGGCAGATCACCCAGTCCCCGCCACCAGTCGCCGCGTGGCCCGAAAACCTGTTCAGTCAGCTCGCGTGCTTTTGGATTTCCCTGTGGCCTGACGATCCTTCTGTACTGGATCTCAACAGCAGGTTTATTTTTCTCAAACTGCCTGACCAGCATAAGTATCGATTGAAGTATATCCACAGGTTCAAATCCGGAGATCACTACCGACACACCGTATTTTTCAACCAGCGGCTTATACATGTCCGTACCCGTAATTGTGCTCACATGTCCGGGGCCTATATAGCCGTTTATAGGTATGCCTTCATTTATCAGTGCCTTCATGGCAGGGGGCATTACTTTATGGGCGCTGTAGATAAAAAAATTATCCACATTTTCTTTTGCTGCCTGGAGTATGGCTACCGCACTTGAGGGTGTGGTGGTTTCGAATCCTATACCAGCAAAAACAATTTTTTTATCCGGATTTTGCCGTGCCATTTCAAGGGCATCTAGGGTTGAATACACGATCCGTATATCGGCACCCGAAGCTTTGGCTTCTTCCATGGAGGAGGTGCTTCCGGGTACCCTTATCAGGTCTCCGTATGTTGTAAATATTACATCCGGCTGGTTGGCTATTGTTATGGCGTTATCAATATAAGCACGTGAGGTAACACAAACCGGGCAGCCCGGTCCGGATATAAGGTGTATGTTCGGGGGCAGGAGGGAGGGAATACCGTATTTCCGGATGGCCATAGTGTGCCCTCCGCATATTTCCATTATGCTTATTTCTTTTACGGAAATATTGTGGATCTGCCGGAGAAGACGGTCAATAATATCTTTATCCCGGAATTCATCAATAAATCTCATAGGCTTAACTGGTACTATTGTCTTTGCCGGGAGGTACAGAAACTTCTTCCAGTTCCTGCAGCAGCTTCAGGGTTTCCTGTGCTTCCTCCTCACTTATCTTTTCCAGTGCGAACCCGGTATGGACCAGCACGTAGTCTCCCTGCTTCACATTTTCTACCATCTGCAAGCCAATATTTACTACCGTCCCTCCGAGTGAAGCCTGTGCAGTTTCACCCTGGATTTTTATAATTTTAACCGGAATACCCAAACACATGTTTTATACTTTTTTTTTCGATAAAGTTAACTCTTTTCAGCGAATTTTCAGTAGACCCTTTTTGCTGCTATTACAAGTTGTCCGAGGGCGATCCCTCCGTCATTACAGGGGATTTTCTTATGTGTCAGCACCTTGTAACCCTCTTTGGTCAGCTGCTTTTCCAGCTTCTCAAGCAGATATTTGTTCTGGAACGTACCACCCGACAACGCCACTGTATGCAGGCCGGTCTCGCTGGCTATCATTTTTGTGGTTTCCAATACTGAACGGGTAATGGTATTATGAAATTTTGTAGCAATTACAGCCGGTGCCGTATTATTTTGCAGATCTTCAACTATTTGACGGATCATGGTTGAAAATGACAAAGTCTTATTAAGTTCAACCGTGTAAGCTTTACTTGTATTTTCGGTTGCCAGGTTTTCCAGTCTCATAGGTGCCTCAGCATGAAATGAAGTGACCGTGCAGCAATTTATCAGGGCGGCCACTGCATCGAATAGTCGGCCTGCGCTGTCACTTAGGGGACAATTGATATTTTTTTCCAGCATCCGCAGTATTATATCAAGCTTTTCCGGATCAAGGGTTTTCAGAAAGGGAAGATCAAGATCCGCAAGCTCTCTGTCATATATGGTGTAGAGACAGGAAACCGCCGTTCTCCATGGTTCCTCAACGACTTTATCTCCTCCGGGAAGCGGAATATAATCGAAATGGGTTACCCGGCGGTAGTTTGCCAGATCACAGATCATAAATTCGCTTCCCCAGGTATGCCCGTCATCACCATATCCCGTGCCATCGAAACATATTCCGATCACGGGCTCATCAATCTGATGTTCAGCCATGCAGGATGCAAGATGTGCATGATGGTGCTGAACCCGGATCACCGGTTTATCCAGCTCCTCTGCATAGCGGGTTGAGAAATAATCAGGGTGCATGTCAGCAGCCAGCCATTTGGTTTTAACACGGAAGAGTTTTATAAAGCTTTTTATCGATTCTTCATAAAAATCAAAGGATTTACTGTTTTTCAGATCTCCGATATGCTGACTGAGTATAGCATCATTTCCTTTTCCCACGCAGAAACAATTTACCAGTTCAGCACCCATGGCTAATATGTTGTCTACGCTGAACGGTAGTGATAAGGGTTCCGGCACGTAACCGCGTGATCTTCTGAAAACCCTTTCCTCCCGGTTCATGATCCGTACAACTGAATCATCGGTACGGTTAACAATATCCCGGTTGTTGGTAAGCACAGCATCTGATACCGGACCGAGCACTTCCATGGCTTCTTTGTTGGCTGTTACAATGGGGTCATCGGACAAATTGCCGCTTGTGAGCACTATTGCAGGTGTTTTTAATTGTTCGAAGAGCAAATGATGAAGGGGCATATATGGTAAAAAAGCCCCCAGGGTAGTAAAGCCCATATCTGTTTCAGGGGGCAGGTTGTTTTTTGAGTTCAACAGTACTATTGGTCGTCTCCACGAAAGCAATGAACTTTTTTCGTCAGGGGTAACCGAACTGTATTGTTTCACGGCGTCAATGTCCCGGAACATAACTGCAAATGGTTTGCCTTCACGTTGTTTTGCTTTACGCAGGCGGGATACTGCATGTTTATCAAGTGCATTGCATGCAAAGAAAAACCCTCCCAGTCCTTTAATGGCTACAATCATACCCTTGTCGATCAGGCTACCGGTAGTATATAGTATCTTTTGAAAATCGTTTACAGGCTTTCCGTTTATTATAAGTTCATATTCGGGCCCGCAATGATTGCAGGCTATCGGCTGGGCATGAAAACGGCGGTCCGCGATATCCGAATATTCATCATTGCAGATTTTACACATGAAAAAATCAGCCATTGAAGTGTTTTTTCTGTCGTAAGGATAATCTTTTATGATGGTGAAACGTGGCCCGCAATTGGTGCAGTTGATAAAAGGATAATTCAGCCGGTGGGTTTGATGCTTCATATCATTCAGACAATCATCACAAACGGCAATATCCGGACTGACCTCTGATAATATATCATTGACATCATGACTTGCCCTGATTGCGAAATCCCTGAAATTCCCGTTCGGCATGATGCTTATATCGATTGCAGAAATATTCATTGCAGGAGGCGCATTACCTGATAATTCACTGATGAATTGATCTGCCCTGGTATGTTCACCCTCGATCCTGATCATTACACCATCAGTTCTGTTATAAACATAACCCGTAATATGATGTTTGACTGCAAGGCGGTATACAAAGGGGCGAAATCCGACACCCTGGACACGGCCCTTCACAAACAGCTCTTTTGATATGATACGGTTTTCGTGTTGCATGCTGAATGTGCACTATTCTTCTGCAAAAATCATGAATTTTTATCGTGTCTAATTTAAGTATTATTTACCTAATATCTAATGAACGTAACTTCACGTACAATCGAACTTCTGAGCAGATACAGAAGATTACCCGGTAAATAAAAATATTTAAAGGGCATCCCTATTTTTCTCATGATACGGCCAGGCTCCTTAATCATACTATGGTACAGGTACTTAGGCGTGGGTGCTGAACGGTCTTTCTGTTAATCACAGAAGGGATACAGTGTAAGCGAATTAAAATATTATCATATGGTCGGAGGAGACCGGGTATTTTATCAGGCTGTGAACTGAATAAGGACTTTTACAACCATTTGTCAATCGAATCACAGGGAATGTCGAATGCCCCGGCAACATTTGGGTAAACGCATTTTCCTTTATAAGTATTAACCCCAAGCTTAACAGCTTTTGAATGTTTACATGCTCCTTCCAGTCCCATTTCAGCGATCATAATACCGTAGGGCAGTGTGGTACTGGTAAGTGCATTTGTTGAGCTCAGTGCCACTGCTCCCGGCATGTTGGCCACTCCGTAATGTACCACATCATCAACTACATATACCGGATCATCGTGTGTAGTGGGATGAATAGTTTCCACACATCCTCCCTGGTCTACGGCAACATCCACTATAACAGCTCCTTTTTTCATGATCTTAAGATGTTCACGGGTAACCAGCACGGGTGCTTTTGCACCGGGCAGCAGAACCGCACCGATAAGCAGGTCACATTTTTTCAGTATGAATTCAATATTGGCATCTGTGCTGTACAGTGTGGTGATACGTGAACCGAAAATATCGTCAAGATAAGATAAACGACTGGCGTTGATATCAATTATCGTCACATCGGCACCTATTCCAGTGGCAATTTTACAGGCATTGGTTCCTACAACACCGCCACCGATGATACCTATTATTCCCCGGCTCACTCCCGGAACACCTCCAAGCAGAACACCACGGCCGCCGAATGTCTTTTCAAGGTATTTGGCACCTTCCTGAACTGACAGTCTTCCGGCTATCTCACTCATGGGCTGCAGGCAGGGAAGATGACCTTCCTCTTCCTCGATAGTCTCATATGCCACTGCTTTAATACGTTTTTTCATCAGGATATTGGTTAGCCTGCGATTGGCTGCCAGATGAAGATATGTAAAAAGTATCTGGTCTTCATGGAATAAATCATATTCTTCAGGAAGGGGTTCTTTCACTTTGATGATCATATCGGAATTATCATAGATAGTCTTCACATCGGATACTATCTCGGCACCGGCTTCCTTGTATAAAATGTCTTCAAATCCGGCTTCCGTGCCGGCTTTTTGCTGGATCTTTACCTGATGGCCTCTTGAAACATATGCTTTCACATCGGAAGGGGTTAAGCCAACCCGGTATTCATGTGGTTTGATTTCTTTAACACAGCCAATTCTCATATTCAAAAAGGTTTAAATGTTTATCCTGCATGAATAATACAGGTTTATAAATTTACAATAAAAGAAAGGAATTATTCCTTCACTATTTATGATTTTGATCAGCTATCAATTCACAAATTATGAACAGATTTCAAGAATTAATTATTGAAAATGAAAAAATATTGTCGTATATTAATCCGGCATTGATATATTAAACAATAGTACTAAAGAATCTTGCAGTTCGTTTTTTAGTTTAATTTTTATTTAAGTATTGAACATTATAAATATCAGGAGGCTTGTTATGACAAAAAAATTAATATCCCTGAAGGTAGAGTGCCCCCACTGTAATAAATCCTTAATGGATTATACCCGGTTTCTGAATTCCAAGCCCAGTATTAAATTACACATTGTTCATGGGGGACAGGAAGGTACCATTAACTTGTGTTCTGCTTATGGATGCTATGACAAAGAAAGCAACATCGATCTTATAGATAATGAAATTGTAAATTTGACCTGCCCTTATTGTAAAAAAGATCTTGCCGGTTCTTCATTTTGCAGAAAATGTAATGCTCCGATCGTTGATTTTAACCTTAGTAAAGGAGGTATGGTACATGTTTGTTCACGTATAGGTTGTACAAATCATTATGTTTCATTTGATGATATCTATGATACATTAACCAATTTCTATCAGGAGTACGGTTATGGTGCTGATGAGCATGATTTTTAGAATTAATGCTTGAATACCAGGATACATTTAAGTAAGGAAGTACTTTTGTTTTTTTGTTATCTTTTTTACACTATACAGCTCTCCAATTTATAAAGTTACATGATCATTAACCTTTGATTTATACTTATAATCATTCTAAATATTTTGTTCGGTTTGTATATATTTATTTTTAGTTCTACTTTAGTTGTGAATGAATTAACAAATTGAAATATATCAATACCTGTTCATTATTTTTATTCTGACACCTTTTTTAATAAAACATTTCGGAATGAGAGACAGCATTATTAAGATCATTGAAAAATACGGTAAAGACAAAACAAGGCTGATGGATATCCTCATTGATATTCAGGCCGGATCCGGTTATATACCTGCTGAAGCCGTGACACAAATAGCAAATGATTTAAACATGTCGGAGGTGGATGTTGAACAAACATTATCGTTTTATCATTTTTTTTCAGTTAAACCCACCGGTAAATACGCTATATATTTAAATAACAGTGTTGTTGCCCATATGATGGGTATGGATGAGGTGGCCAAGACATTTAAACATGAATTGGGCATAGATTTCGGACAGGTGACCCCGGACGGTCAGGTGGGTTTATATGAGACTTCGTGTATAGGAATGAATGACCAGGAGCCCGCGGCTATAATCAATAACCTGATCTTTACACGCTTAACCCCCTTCCGGGCCAAGGAGATCATTCGTGACATCAAGGATGGAAAGGCGGTTGAGGAAATGTTTGCTGCAGGGTACGGTGACGGGGCCAATGCTTCGGATCTGGTCCGCTCTGTAGTGTCGAATAATATTCGAAAAAAGGGTCCTGTGCTTGATCCGGATTACAAAGTAGGACAGGCCATTAAGAAAATCATCAAGATGTCGCCCCAGCAGGTCATCGAAGAGGTGAAGCATTCCAATATCCGGGGCCGTGGTGGAGCCGGTTTTCCTACCGGACTTAAATGGGAGTTTTGCCGTAATGCTGAAGGCAGTGAGAAATATATATTTTGCAACGCGGATGAAGGAGAACCCGGAACTTTTAAAGACCGTGTGATCCTAACCGAGCGTCCCAGGCTGATTTTCGAAGGTATGGTTATCGCCGGGTATGCGGTTGGTGCGACTGAGGGTATTCTGTATATACGGTATGAATATAAATATCTGCAACAATATCTCGAGAAAATTTTGCAGAAAGCCAGGGAAAAGAATTACCTCGGGAAAAATATCGGCGGCAAAAAGGGATTTGATTTTGATATCCGCATACAGTTTGGGGCCGGAGCCTATGTTTGTGGTGAAGAATCCGCTCTTATTGAGTCTGCTGAAGGAAAACGCGGTGAACCGCGTGACAGGCCGCCTTTCCCTGTAGAAAAGGGATATCGTGATAAGCCTACAGTCGTGAATAACGTTGAAACACTCTGTTCTGTTGTTAAGGTTATGCTGAACGGTGGAGAGTGGTACAAATCATTTGGCACCAACGAATCTACCGGCACGAAATTACTTTGTATTTCGGGTGATTGCCGTTTCCCGGGTGTGTACGAAGTAGCCTGGGGATTTTCAGTCAGTGATATACTGGATATGGTAGGGGCTATGAGGGATGATGTGCAGGCTGTTCAGGTGGGTGGACCATCCGGGGCGCTTATTGCACCAAATGAATTTAACCGCACGCTGGGATATGAAGATCTGGCAACCGGGGGTTCTTTAATCATTTTCAGCAAGCATCGCGATTTGCTTCAGGATGTGGTATTGAATTTCACCGAATTTTTTATTGAAGAATCCTGTGGTAGTTGCTCTACATGCAGGATCATACCATCAATCCTGAGAAATACCCTGGTAAAAATACTTGATGCAAGAGGTGTTGCTCAGGATCTGGAAGATATGGCCGAATGGTCCAAAATTTTGAAAGCCAGTCGTTGCGGGCTGGGGCAGACCGCGGCCAACCCGGTATTGTCGAGCTTAAAGAATTTCAGACATTTATACGAGGAAAAGATTCAGAAAGATAAGATTTTTGACAGTGGATTCGACCTTAGTAGCGCTGTTAAAGAAGCTTGCGAGGTTACGAACAGGATCCCGAACATTTAGTACATAATTGGCTTTGCCGGGATAAAGGTTCGGTTTTCGGTGCCATGCATGTGCCTTAAACCTGACACATGAAAAAGGCAGGACAGGTAGTTAATAATATTAAATAAGAATTGGCAAGAATAACTTTTTATAAGATTTAATAGTTTATCCGATATG
This sequence comes from uncultured Bacteroidales bacterium, assembly GCA_964492185.1. Taxonomy (GTDB): domain Bacteria; phylum Bacteroidota; class Bacteroidia; order Bacteroidales; family UBA10428; genus JAFGSZ01. The sequence goes on from CAZBJH010000038.1 coordinate 15,785, forward strand.
AACAAGATCGTAAAAATTACCATTGATGGTGTGGAGTGCATGTCAGAACGCGGCCAGCACATTATTGATGCAGCAAAAGAAAATGGTATATATATACCGTCTCTCTGTAACTTTCCGGGTGTTAGTCCCAAGGGCAGTTGCAGGATATGTACGGTAAGGGTGAACGGTAAATTAATGACTTCATGCACCACACCTGTTTCAGAGGGAATGCAGATTGAAAACAATGTGGATGATATTAATGAATTAAGAAAATCCATTATTGAATTATTGTTTGTAGAAGGAAATCATTTTTGCCCCGGCTGCGAAAAGAGCGGCAGTTGTGAATTACAGGCACTTGCCTACAGGTTCAGGATTGCTGTCCCACGCTATCCCTATTTCTTTCCCGTAAGAAAGGTGGATGCTTCCCATCCAAGGATCATTAAGGAGCAGAACCGGTGTATACTTTGCAAAAGGTGCATCCGCGGGATCAAAGATGACAAAGGAAGGAGTATTTTTGCATATCGAAGGCGCAGCAGCCGTGTTGAAGTAGGTGTCGATTCAAAGTTGGGAAAAGAGCTCACAAAGGAGCGGGCTGAGAAAGCAATGGAAATTTGCCCTGTCGGTTCCATACTGGTTAAAGAAAAAGGTTTCAGTACACCCATGGGCGCGCGTAAATTTGACCATAAACCCATCGGTAGTGATATAGAAGATTTATCGATTGTAAAATAGTATCATTATGAATTTGCTAATTAATGTCTGTCCATAAAGTCCCATTTGCCGCGTTACGCTTGTCCGAAAATTGCTCATTTACGACTGGTAAACTCCGCATTTTCGGACTGCGCAAGCCTTGCAAATGAAACTTTATGAACAGACACATGGCACATTAAACATTTTGTCAACTTTATAGACAGACTCAAATTAGAGTCTGTTCAAAGTTCGGATAACAGGACCGTTTAAATATAACACACTATGAGTAAACCGATTGTTGCGACTACATCACTGGCAGGATGCTTCGGCTGTCACATGTCATTACTTGATATTGACGACAGGATCCTCGAACTGATTGAACTGGTAGAGTTTAACAAATCTCCTATCGATGATATTAAAAAATTTTCGAAGGAATGTGATATAGGTTTTATTGAAGGAGGCTGTTGCAATAGTGAGAATGTGCATGTACTGAGAGATTTCAGGGAGCATTGCAAAATACTTGTTGCAGTTGGCGAATGCGCGATCATGGGAGGCTTGCCTGCCATGCGTAACGGTATATCAATCAAAGAATGCCTGGAGGAAGCCTATATTAATGGTACTACTGTTGTAGGAAATACAGCTAAGATTATTCCTGATGATCCGGAATTACCAATATTATTGGATAAGGTGTATCCCTGCCACGAAGTGGTGAAGATGGATTACTTTTTACCGGGTTGTCCGCCCCGTGCCGACCTGATATGGGAAGCACTTACCGCACTCATCAGTGGTGACGAAATGAAATTACCTTATGAAGTTTTTAAATACGATTAACAGGAAAATAAATGGGACAAAAGATAACGATTGAACCTGTAACCAGGGTTGAGGGTCATGGTAAAGTAACTATTCATATTGATAATGACGGGAATATTGAGCAAACCCGTTTGCATATAGTTGAATTCAGGGGTTTTGAACGATTTGTCCAGGGCAGGCCCTATTGGGAAGCACCTGTTGTGGTACAACGTTTATGTGGTATATGTCCGGTAAGCCATCACCTGGCCGCTGCCAAAGCTATGGACGTGATCGTTGGTGCAGGTACGGGAGACGGACTGACACCAACAGGTGAAAAAATGCGAAGGCTTATGCATTATGGCCAGGTATTTCAATCGCATTCATTGCACTTTTTCCATCTTGCCTCTCCCGACTTGTTATTCGGTGTTGATGGAGACCCTTTGACACGTAATATTATTGGAGTGGCTATGAAGAATAAGGACCTGGCTGTTCAGGGTGTTATGATGAGAAAGTTCGGACAGGAAGTTATAAGGGCCACTGCCGGAAAGAAGATTCATGGAACGGGAGCTATCCCGGGGGGTATTAACAAACATTTATCGGAAGAGGACAGGGACCTGTTACTGAATGGTGATGATCCTGTCAATATTAATAAGATGATCGAATGGTCCCGGGGAGCACTTGAATTTTTCCATGATTACCATAAAAAGAACAAGGATATCATTGACCGGTTTGTTGATTTTCCTTCCAGTCATTTAAGCCTTGTCAGGAAAGACGGTGCACTGGATCTTTATCATGGAGTATTGAGGGCAGTGAACAGTGAAGGTAAAAAGATCCTTCATGATGTGGATTACCAGGATTATAATAAATATATAGACGAGGAAGTGCGGTCGTGGAGTTACATGAAATTCCCCTATCTGAAGGAATATGGAATGTCTTCAGGCTGGTATACCGTGGGACCGCTGGCACGTATGAATACGGCCGACTTTATTGATACGCCATTGGCCCAGAAAGAATTTGAACGGTTCAGATCATACACGGAAGGCAGGATCAATAATATGCCCATGCATATGCACTGGGCACGTTTGATCGAGATATTACACTCGGCAGAAAAGATGAAGGAACTGTTACAGGATCCTGACCTCCTTAAAGGCGAACTGGTGAAGAAAGGTAATAAACAAAGGACAGGTGTAGGTTTGCTTGAAGCTCCCCGCGGCACTCTTTTCCATCATTATAAGATCAATGAGTTTGATCAGATTGTCATGGCAAACCTTATTGTATCAACTACCAATAATAACCAGCCAATGAACTTAGCTGTCAACCAGGTTGCCAGGGCACTTATGACCGGGAAAAAAGAGATAAGTGAAGGCATGATGAATGCGGTTGAAGTAGCTATACGCGCCTATGATCCCTGTTTAAGTTGTGCTACACATGCAATGGGACAAATGCCGCTTGAAATAGCGTTGTATGACAGTAATGATAAGCTTATTGATACAAAAAGAAGTATATAGTGTGTCTTAAACCCTCTATACTTGTATATGGATATGGCAATCCGGGCAGACAGGATGATGGCCTGGGTATCAGGCTTGCCGGTATGATCGAAAAATGGTCTGTACAAAGCGGATATTCTCATATTGTAACCGATACAAATTATCAGTTGAACATTGAAGATGCAGAACTTATCAGCATTTATGATATAGTGATCTTTGCCGATGCTTCAATTGACCCGGAAGGAGATATAGAGCTAACTACGGTTACTCCGGACCCAAAGACTGAGTTTACCATGCATGCAGTTTCCCCCGGATTTGTGGTTGACCTTTGTCACGCTATCTATAACAGGCATCCTGATGCATATCTTTTGCATATGAAAGGCTTTCAATGGGGGTTTATGGAAACAATGACAAAAGAAGCGCTTGAGAATCTGGATAAAGGATTTAATTTTATGAAAGCCTTTCTTGAACAAAAGTCAGGCAAACCGGATAAGGGAAGGCCTGTAAAATCAGTAGTACTATAATAACATCAATAAACCGATACATTATGGATCTGTCAACTAAATACATGGGCATTGATATAAAAAACCCTCTTGTTGTTAGTAGTTCAGGATTAACAAATACAATTGATAAAATAAAAGAACTTGAAGATAAGGGAGCCGCGGCTGTTGTTCTTAAATCGTTGTTTGAGGAGCAACTGATGGCTGACCATGACAGGTTGCATGAACAGGACGATATGTATTTCTGGTATCCCGAAGCAATGGATTACGTGGATACATTTACCAAAGAAGATGGTGTGGAAAACTATCTGCAATTGATAGGAAAAGCTAAGGATTCGGTTGATATCCCGGTAATCGCGAGTATTAATTGTATCACTCCCCTCGAGTGGCCTGTCTTTTCGAAAGAGATTGCAAAGGCAGGGGCTGACGGACTCGAGCTGAATATTTATATCCCGCCGGCTGAAATTGATATGACTCCCGGCAGGATTGAAGATACCTATATTGAGATAATCCGTGAAGTACAAAAAAATGTTAACCTGCCGATTGGTGTAAAAGTGGGGCATTTTTTTACTAATCTGATGCAGGCTTTATTAAAACTCAGCAATACCGAAATACAATCCCTTATTTTGTTTAACCGTTATTACCGTCCTGATATTGATATTCAGAAGATGCAGGTAATAACCGGTAACATATACAGCTCACCCGAAGAAATAACCCTATCATTGCGTTGGATAGCCCTGCTATCAGAAAAAATCAAATCAGAGCTTGTAGCAGCTACAGGTATTCACGATTATTCCGGTGTTATCAAACAATTGCTTGCCGGGGCCACGGCCGTACAATTATGTTCGGCACTTTACAGGAATGGTACAGGGCATTTATCTGTTATTCTGGAAGGTATCGAAAAGTGGATGACAGAGCATAAGTATGAAAATATTTCCAGATTTAAAGGAAAACTGGCACGTGCTGATGAGAATCGTCCGGCTTTTGAACGGCTTCAGTTTATGCAAAAAACAACAGGAAAACTATAACTGTTTTATCCTTCCCGTATTTTATCATATGCATCGGAAATCAGGGTTAAATCATAAACGGTTGAAAACTGTTGACTGATGTTCATTACATTACCATGAATAATTCTTGATCTTACAAAAAAATTAGTATTATTGTAATGGTAATAATGCATAAAATATCCTAAAACCATGAAGAATATTTACTTGAGTGTGTTTTTCCTGTCGTTGTTTCTGGTGGTAATGTCCGGTTGCAAATCGGGCAGTCAACGGGAAAAGGATATGGTTGAACTTAATGATGTTGATCTGGATGAACCTGAAAGCCTTATTTCGCCGGAAGATACTGCAGGAGAGGGACTCCCTATTTTTTATAACATGTATTTATCTGTTGAGATGTCGAGCCTTTTTCAGGCGATAGGCGCGGTGTATGAGCCGGAATTGCTTAACTCCACTGATAATATCTCTGATTATGCTACCAGTTCAAAAAAAGCCATAAATCTTGGTGTTTATGCCGTAGATTTGAGTTATGCCCGGATCCTGGAACAGGTTGAAGTTGCGGGAAGGTATTTTACTGCCATGCAGAAGTTATCTGAACAACTTGGCATTCCGGGTGAATTTTTTTACAATTCAGCCGAACGGTTTGAGAGAAATATCAGCGATAAGGATTCACTGATCATTATTGCTAATGAAGTATATACAAAAACGGATAATTATCTCAGGGAAAACGAACGATATAGTGCTGCCGCGCTGATTATTCTGGGAGGATGGACTGAAGCCTTATACCTGGCCTGCAATATTGCCGGTGACAGTGGTGATATTGATGTGCTTGAACGGCTGGCTGAGCAAAAATATTCGCTGGATAATCTGATCGAAATGTTGAAAGTCCATCAGGAGGATGAAATAGTTGCAGAATATCTAAACCGTTTGTTAAAGCTTAAACCGGTGTTTGATAGATTTAAAGTGGATGTTGAACCCGAGTTTGAAGCCGATTCTGAAGACGGTAAGCAACAAATTCAGGAATATTTGGGGGATGTCGAAAGGATCAAAGCACAAATCACGGAAATCCGGAATGCAATGATCTCCTGATAATTTTTTTAGCCTGCATTATCGGATTGACCGGGCCAAAGGTTTATGAAAAAGAATGAGAATTGCCCCAAACCTGGCACATTAATAATGCAGTTTAGTAGCCCGGGGTTTTTATAAATTTTTATCATCCGTGTATTTCCTGCTTGTTGAGATGTGATATAATTTCAGCATCATATTGACTCTCTTTCAATTCTTATATTTGCACACATCTGAGAATGCAGATTATATTTGCTTCAGGGATAAATTTTTATTTGTTGACCCACTCGCAGAGAAATTTCCATCTTGGTCTCCATTCGTTTACACACTTAATAATCCATTAAATTTAGTTGACCCTGACGGACAAGAGCCTATAAAGCTACAAGCAGGTACGGCAACAGGATTTGTGAATACTTTAAACACAACAGGTACAAGATTAGGAGTGAATACTGGCACTGCTGCACACAATGCGATGTTAGGGCTAGAAAAAACAGAATTAACATGGTCTAGTCCTCGTCCTATGCCTGCAAATACTGGAAGAATAAATACTTTTAGAGATAAGTATATTTACACCGAAAAAGGTGGATGGTTAGACATGGCTCATTTTATGTTCTATGCAGGTAAAGCATATGGTTATAAGCAAGAAAAACTAAGAGCTCAAGAGATGATAAACAGCAAAGGGTTTAATATGTTACCCGCTGAAACGCAAATGATTTATTTTCAAAAGGCGGGTATGAGTCCAGTTGGAGAAGCAGTACAAGATGGGTATGTACAAGAAATGTCTGATAGAGTTGTAGCAAAACACTCTGCTTATAGCTATGAAGATTTACCTAGTGATAAATTTGGTGCTGATTTTGGCGCAAATTATTTTGATGCTAATAGTGATTTAACTTTTGGAGAACAGCTACAAAATTACATGAATGACTTGGGTGCTACTAATCCACAGAATGCACCAAATTATAATTCATTACCCAATGTTGAACCTGATAAAACACCATCTCGAACTAATCATACAACAACTCCGGTTTATACAGATGAAAATCCTTAAATTATGAAGAAATACAACTATTTATTAACGGGAATAGGTTTTATATTACTTCTGATATTTTTTTGGATTATATTTTTAAAAGATGCAAGAGAAAATAGGCTTATGAAACAAAGCCAAATCCTAATTGAAAAGATTGAGGATTTTAGAAAGACAAAAGGAAGACTACCAAATTCATTATATGAAATCGGTATTAAAGAAGAAGAAGGGATAGACGTACTTTATTATGACAAAAGAGATAGTTTGCATTATACAATTTCATTTGGTACATCATTAGGTGAATCAATGTTTTTTTATTCAGATACTAAACAATGGGAAGACAAATATGGATTTGTACCTGTTTATCAGAAGGGCGTGAAAGGCCAATACCAGCTGGTGGTTGAGAAAAACCGGTGGAAGCAGCTCAAAGCCAAATTAAAAGAGGCAACCCGCAAAACCACTCCCATGAGCTTCGAAGAAAGGGTGCAAGAGATAAAACAAATACAACGAGGATGGATCAATAACTTTCGCCTGGCAAACATACAAGGTAAACTCCTTGAGCTGGACGGATGGTTACGAAATCACCTACGGTATTGTATCTGGCACCACTGGAACCGAGCTTGCGAGCTCACGACCGTAGGGAGTAACAAACGGGAGAGGAAGCAGAAAAACCTCATTAGGCTCGGTGTTTCCCATAAGGATGCATTCAGGTGGAGCAGGAGCAGGCTAGGGGGCTGGGCTATAGCCCAAAGCCCTATCCTTAATACTACGATCACGGTAGACCGCTTAATTAAGAGGGGTTACGAACCTTTGCTTTCGTGGTATAAAAAAGTTGCCCCGGACAAATTCACCCCAACGTTATTCCCCGTTGTTTGATGAACCGCCCGGTACGTGACCCGTACGCCGGGTGGTGTGAGAGGTTCTCCCCGTCAGCAACCGCTGGCGGGGCTGCCTACTCGATTGGGCGTAGTATTTAATAACTAATCCTTTTCTAGCAAGGATGAAATTAACGAAATTATATTTATCAATACAAATAATAACAATCCTGCTACTCTTTTTTAAGTAATATGAACCTCTTGATTATTTGTATAAAACAATTTGAGTATTTTTCCTACTTTTGAATTGTTGTAGAAATGCAACGACAATGATTAAATAAGCAGGCAATGGAGACGCACCAGTGCCTGCTATTTTTAAATTTTGAAAATAGTATTTGATTTATTTTTTTGTTGCCACCTGACTACGAATCTCTCTGTTATAAACACTAACCGTTTTCCCTAATCTTTTAGCTGGATACCAATCAGGAATTTGAGCCAAAACTTTGTTATAAGCAGCATTAATCTCAGGATAATTACAAGGTTTAGTCACATGACCTTCGCGGACTTTACCATTATCATCAATAATAAAAAAGTAATAAATGCGATATTCAACAGAATCATACTTATCACCCAGAATCTTAAATAACTCACTACCTAACCAGTCATTCCATTTCCCATTTTTAAATTTAGCCATTGAACTAACATCGCCTGCAAAATATACAAGTTCATCATATCCTGTAATTGATTCCACTATAAAATAGACATTTGCATTATGTAAGCCTTCTCGCACCTCGTCTACTTGTTTTTTATCAACAGCTTCGTCAATCTGTAGCAGGATCCAATCGTTACCGACATTGTTCCATTCTTTTCCGGTCTTAACAATTTCTTCCAGCGAACATTTTTTATTACCAATGTAAGTGCCATCACTTTTAATATGGATTACCTGCTCAGTCAACTTATTAGAGTTAACCTGTGGCACATCAGAGAACGAGTTGATTTGTTTGTTCTCACTATTGGCATTAAAACTTGCGGTTTCAATTATTTCTGCACTCTTTTTACTAAAAGACATTAGTAAAAGAGCAAGGATGGGAAGAAAGGTCGCCACCTTCCAACGCCATGCTTTGCTGATTTTTTGATTGTTCATCATAGTAATACGATTTTTAATTTGACAATGATTAAAACTATTAGCAAATGCAAACCTTTTGGGTCCTACACATTTTTCAATAAGCAATAATTGATAATTACTGGCATCTACACCAGAATAAAGAACTTCGGCATCTGCCTGAAATTCATGAATCTCTTTAATACTTCGAATTACTCCGTATATGGCAGGATTAAACCAATGGAATACCTTAACCAATTCAAGAAAAATAAGATCGTAAAAATGTTTTAAACGGATATGAGCTTTTTCATGTGAAAGTATTGTTACCCCATTTATATCAAAATCTCTTTTTGAAATAATAATTATATTCGCAAAGGCAAACGAATGAATATCCTGCTCGGAAATAATAACCTTAAATCCGTCCATTTTTATAACAGTCGATCTATATCGGAGTAAAAGAATTGTAATAATGTTTTTAATCAATACTAGAAACGCAATTAGCAAACCGGTTATGTAGATATATGTTATAATTGAAATAAGTGCTATAGATTGTCCATCTTTGCTATTTTCAGTTTGCGCCGAGTCTTGGGTTGTATTGCTGTAATCAGCAACAGACCTGCTTTCTAATTGAATATGATTTGAAGAAAATTCAGGAATTAATTCAACTTGAACCGGAACATGTAAATGTGAAAAATAAGCTTTCGGAATAAGTAGTGAGACAAAAATAATTGATAGCAATATCCATCTGTTAAGTGAAAAACAGGTTTCTTTACTCATCAAAATTCTGAATGTTATATACAGAACGCTAAAACATAATGTTGATTTTAGTATATAAAACAAAAAATTATCCATTTGTCTTGTTTTTATTTGATTTTGCTTGCTGAATTAATTTTTGAATTTCTTCGAACGAAATTTCCTCTTCCTGAACAAACATCGAAATTACCGAAGCATACGATTTATTGAAATATTTAGCAACCACATCCTTAATAGTGCCCTTGCTAAATTCTTGTCTAGATATTAACGCATGATAACGGTGAGTATTTCCATATTGTTCATGCCCGATAAAGCCTTTTTCTTCCATTATACGTACAATGGTTGAGATGGTATTGTAATGTGGTTTTTCATCAGCCCAAAGCCTTATAATATCCTTTACAAATAAAGGTCCATTATCCCAGATAAGCTCCATTATCTCTTCTTCACGGTTTGTAAGTTGCTTCATGATTTAATAATTTATACAAATATAACTAATATTTTTAGTTATGCAACTATTTATATTAGTTTTATAACTAATTATATTAGTAGAGAGTAAAACCAAACAAATTATTTATATAAATACCTGATAATAAGACATTTCAAGAATTTAGTTATTTATTCTGGATTTATTGTTAAAGACTTACCATCTATATATTTTAGGCTCATGGTGGTGGCTCATATTACGCCACCGGGTAGCTTACGCCCCCTAAGAATTTAAGTATCAACTATAAATGATACCACCTGAAAGATAAAAATGATACCGCCTT